>NZ_JBBHKW010000005.1:0-183196 GCF_037482625.1 Corynebacterium sp. H128
ACTGCCGAGCATGTCCAGTTTGTGCAAGATGAGCTCAATGACACTCCGCGAATCGTGCTGGGTGGGTGCACTCCTCGTGAGATACTGATGAAAACACTCAATGGTGCATTCACAGCTTGACACCGCCCTGGGATGTTCGGCAAAAGGGGTTCGGGGAGGAACTCAAACGGGGCTTTCTGGTTGCCCGAATGGCGTGAGTGTGAATGGGGTTGGGGTTGTTGGCGAACCCTTGTTGTCGAACTTTGCAGGTGGTTGGTTTTGGGGGTTGGGGGCATCCTGGGATGTTCGGCAAAAGGGGTTCGGCGGGAAGCGCGACCGCGGCCTAAGAACGCGAAAGTCGCCCGTCCCGCACTGGCTGTTCAGCGGGATCAGGCGACGTTAGTGACAGATGCTAGATGAACATCAGTACTGCGGTGATCAGCCACAGCAGTGCGAAGATGCCGCCGAACATGGAGAGCTGGCCCTTCGCCTTCTTCCAATCGGCAACCTCCGGGTTAGCTGGCATTTCATCGGCGTCGAGTAGCCCGAGGCCTGCCATCAACTTCTTCTGGCGTGGCAGGATCAGGAAGAACAGGAGTGCCCAGGCGATGACGGACAGGCCGATGGCTGCGTGGAACTGGCCCTGCTTCATGTACGCAGAGTCCATCATGAATACGCCTACGCCCAGCAGGGGGACGAGCAGGGAGAGCATGCCGTAGGTGGTGGAGATTTGGTGGAGCAGTTTTGCTGCGCCGCGGGCAGCGTCATCGCCATTGTGGGCAGCCAGCGCCTTGACCTGGAAGCTGGAGGTTGCCACGGTTACTGGTCCGAGGAAAAGGACTGCGCTCAGGACGTGGAGGGCGATCATTATTGTGCTCAACGGTCGGGCCTTTCAAAACATTTGGGTGATAGTTCAACAGGTCACCTTAGCCACACGCCGGGGAATTCGCTAACTGAGCATGCCTGTTGCATCACCCGGATATCGGCAGTCGGCAAGGCAAGTTGGTAGGTGGCGGCAACATGGGCCAGCCGCCGCGAATACCAACATCGGGTGTTCGTGCGCGAAGGTAGCCACTGGCTCGGCAGCAGGTCAGATTTGGCTTGGTTGGCTTCCTTGGATACAGCCACCAGGTTGCTGGGATCATTGGCAAACCTGGCACGGGTTTCCGGGGTCCACGAATGCGCGCCCAAATCCCAGGCGGCACGCAGGGGGAAGATGTGGTCGATTTCCACGGGGTTGCTGAGCTCGGCACCGGAATAGGGATCCTTGATGCCTGGGGTTGGCGTCACGGAGCAATCGGCGGCGGCTGGCGCGGCGAAGGCTTGGGTGAGGATCTGGGTGCGGGTGGTGCAGCTATGGCCGTCGATAAGCGTGGGTGCCCAATCGCTGAACGCCTCGCGCTCGTAGCCGTGCACGGATTGGCGCTGCGGGGCGCGCGGTATGTGTGGCAGGGTCGCGGAGAGCGCAGGGGCGTCGGTGGGGAAGACTGGGCGATCCAGAAAGAGCAGCAGGCAGGTGAACAGGATAAGGGTAAACAGCAACAGGCGGCTCGGCGTCATACTTAGATAGACTGCCGAGCCGCCCGAAAGGGTTGCGTTTTATTTACTGTTCGCGGAGCATCTCCGGGGTCAGGTTGCCCTTCACCTTGGACAGGCGGGTGGCCTGCGCGAACTGGATTTGGATCTTTTCTACCGGTGGCTTGGTCATCAGGGTTACTGTGACCATGGCTACCACGCTGGCGATGAAGCCGGGGACGATCTCGTACATGACGTCGGAAAGCGGGCTCTGGCCCCACGCGAAAGCGACGATAGCGCCTGCGACCATGCCGGCCATAGCGCCTGGAGCGTTGAGGCGCTTCCAGTACAGCGAAGCGATCACAATCGGGCCGAATGCGGAGCCGAAGCCAGCCCAGGCGAAAGCAACCAGGCCCAGGATCGAATCGGAAGGGTTGATGGCGAGCAGGCCTGCGACAATCGCGACGCTGAGAACCGCGATGCGGGACATCCAGATCAGGTTCTTCTGGGTCGGCTGGCGCTTGACCACGATCATGTACAGGTCTTCGATCAGCGCGGAGCTGGTGACCAGCAACTGAGAGGCGATGGTGGACATGATGGCTGCGAGCACCGCAGTGAGCACCAGTCCAGCGATCAGTGGGTGGAACAGGATGCGACCCATGTCCAGGAAGACAGTTTCAAAGGCTTCCCGGTCGGTGACCTGGATATCGGCATTCTGGGCGAAGAATACGGTACCGATCATTGCGGTGAACACCGCGCCGACCACGCAGAGCAGCATCCAGAACACGCCGATGCGACGGCCAGCAACGGAATCTGAAGGCTTACGCATGGCCATGAAGCGAACGATGATGTGTGGCTGGCCGAAGTAACCCAAGCCCCACGCGAGGTTGCCGATGATCGCTGCGATGGATACGCCAGAGACCATGTTGAAGAACGTCGGGTTACCGGTGCCACTGGTGTACGGGCCGTAGTCATTGTGGGCCTGCCAGCCGAAGATGTCCATCGGGTTATCCAGCGCAATCAGAGCCATGATCGGCACGATGATGAGCGAGGCGAACATGATCAGGCCCTGCACCGCATCGGTGTAGGACACGGCCAGGAAGCCGCCGATAAAGGTGTACGCCACGGTGATTACGGCGACGATCAGCATGCCGGTGAGGTAATCCCCGCCGAAGGTGGATTCGAAGTACTTGCCACCGGAGACCATGCCGGAGGATACGTAGAAGGTGAAGAAGACCAGGATGACCACTGCCGAGATCACGCGCAGCATCCGAGAGGTGTCCTTGACGCGGTTTTCGATGAAGCTCGGCACAGTGATGGAATTCTTAGCCACTTCGGTGTAAGAGCGCAGGCGCGGGGCGATCCACTTCCAGTTCGCCCAGCAGCCGACCAGCAGGCCAATGGCGATCCATAGCTCAGAGAATCCGGAGACGAACAGTGCGCCAGGCAGGCCCATGAGGAGCCAGCCCGACATGTCGGAAGCGCCGGCGGACAGAGCAGCCACTCCGGGTCCGAGACCGCGACCTCCCAGCATGTATTCGTCGTATTTGCTGGTTTGCCGGTAGCTCCAATAGCCGATAGCTAGCATCGCCACCATATAGATGACGATCGCGATAATGAACCAAGTCTGCGTGCTCACAGTGCCTCCATAAGTCGTGTCGTCCCAAATAGATACTTAAGCTTTTGGCACTCTATTTCCTTAACAACGCTCCTTGCAGCCTAGGCAGTTAACAGAGGGCGCAAGGAATCCTCAAGGTGTTTGTTACTGGTTGGTTATCTTATCGTTGCCTCCGCGTTGCAATAGCATTAGTGCTACATGGGGTGCTCTGGCAGTACACCCACCGCCGAACTGGTACAAACAGATGTATGACTTCGCACCTGCTCCACGGATTCTGGACCAAAACGTCCGGGCTCCACTTGTGGATCGAGCAGGTGGAAGGGCACCGTATTGTGCTCCCCGACACCCTCGGCGATGGTGACCTGCCACCGCTGATCCGCGGGCTTATCGACGGCAAAAGCTTCCGTCACGTGCGCACCACCACACTGCGCACCCCCAAAGGCCGCGAAGTATCCCTGGACATTCCCACCGCGGCCTACACCCCACAACAAGCGGTAGAGCTGCTGCAACAGCTGGCAATATTTGATCTGGAAACCCCAGCCACTCCAACCGCACAGCGTGCTTACCTTGCTCCCGACCTGCTGTGGCTGATCCACCTGTACCTAGGTCTGGAACAGTTCGTTCAAGCAGGGCGCGTGGTACTGCGCACCCGCTGGGAGGACGGTAAGTGGTGGCCACAATGGCAACTCATGACGGGCCTCGGGGAATTGGGCTGGCAGGCCCAAATGACGGCGTGCGCGCCTGGGGTGATCATCGCTAATGGCGGTTCTTCGGTAGTTGAGGACATCGCGGACGAGTTGCCGCACTGGATCGCAAACGCAGTGCTGCAGGATCTCTACGCCATCCCGCGTGTGACTCCCTGGCACGACTTCACTGAAGCGCTGCTCTCCAGCACGCCATTGCGACGCGGCGGGCCACAGTTGGTTACCCAACTGAAGACCTGGAAAGAATCGATGACCGGTGGGGAAGTATCCCTCGTGATCATCGTGGAGGAACCTGCCTCCGAGGACTTTGGTGTGGAAGGACGCGATTGGTACGTGCGCGTGCAGGCGCGACTCGGTGTGGACGCCCCGCGTCCAGTGCACTTTGCCCAGTTGGACAAGCCGACCACGCAGTTGATCGAGAAGAACATTATTAAGGTGCGGGACATCGCGCCCGTGCTCGGCGATGAGGCCGGGCTATCGGAAGCCCGCGCAGCGGCCCACTATGGTTCCGAGGACACCGGAGAGCTGGACATCGCGCTGACCACCGAACAAATGGTGCATTTTATTACCCATGAGGTGGCCAAGCTGCGGGCAGCGGGCGTCAATGTCATGCTGCCGAAGTCCTGGTCCACCTTTGAGCCGAAGCTCAGCCTCGAGACCTCCCAAGCCCATGACGGAGCCATTGCTGCCACCAAATCCGTGATTGGGCTCGACCAGCTGGTGGAGTACAACTGGAAGCTGAGCTTGGGCGATGTTGAGCTCTCCGACGCGGAAATGGACGAGCTGGTCAGCTCCAAAGCCGGGTTGGTGAAGCTGCGTGGACAGTGGGTCATGGCAGATGCCGCCGCGCTCCGTCGCGTTTCTGCCTACGTGGAAGAACTGTCAAAGGGTTCGCGCCGCGGGCTGCGCAAACGCATGGAGACCGCCATGATGGAGTCTCAGCTGGCACGGGCGAATGGGGACCCGCGGGCTGAGGAATTAGAAGCACTCGCCGAAGAACTGCGCGAGAAATACAATGCCGGTTTGAGCGATGACAAGGTCACCCTGGCTCAGCTGCGGGAATTGGCGCTCAAACTTGCGGAAGATACCCCGGTTGAGTTCGTCGGCACCAACTGGCAAACTGCGCTGCTCGGCGGGCAAGCCGAGGTCCCCGCCCCGCAGCGCGTAGCGATCCCAGATAGCGTGCACGCCGATCTGCGCGAGTACCAACGGCGCGGAGTGGACTGGCTGTGGTGGATGACCCAAAACGGCCTCGGGGCCGTGCTTGCCGACGACATGGGCCTGGGTAAAACCCTCCAGCTGCTCACGCTGCTCGCAGTGGAGCGTGAGCAAGATCCCGCGGTGGGGCCAACCCTTGTGGTGTGTCCGACCTCCGTGGTGGGCAACTGGATCAATGAGGTATCCAAGTTCACTCCCGGCCTCAGTGCGCTGAGCCATCATGGCTCAGATCGTCTCCTCGGTGAGGAATTCCTGAGCGCAGCGAGTAATGCCGACATCGTAGTGACCAGCTACGGGGTAGTCAGCCGTGACTTCAAGATGATGGGGCAGGTCGAGTGGTTCCGCGTGGTCCTCGATGAGGCGCAGGCGATTAAGAATTCGGGGACGCGGGCGTCGAAAAGCGTGCGGAGCCTGCCCTCCCAGCACCGGGTGGCGCTCACCGGCACCCCAGTGGAGAATCGCCTATCCGAAATGCGTTCCATCCTGGACTTTTGCAACCCCGGTGTGTTGGGTTCGGCCTCCTTCTTCCGCAATCACTTTGCCAAGGCCATCGAGCGGGAACAGGACGAAGCCATGACGAAACGACTGCGGGACCTGACCTCGCCGTTCATTTTGCGCCGCCTCAAGACAGACCCGGCGATCATCGACGACCTGCCTGAGAAGCGCGAAGAAATTCTCACCGTGGAGATGACTAAAGAGCAGGCCGCTCTCTACAAGGCACTGGTTGATGACGTGCAAGCCCGCCTCAACGACACCGAGGGAATTGCAAAACGGGGACTCGTGCTCTCCACCATCACGCGCATCAAGCAGATCTGTAACCACCCCGCGCATTACCTGCAGGACGGTTCCTTTGTCACAGTGATGGGCAGGCACCGCTCTGGCAAGGTCAAGGCGCTGATGGAGCTGGTCGATCGCGCTACCGAACGCGGGGAGAAGATGCTGATCTTCACCCAATACAAGGCCTTCGGGGACATCCTCGTGCCGTACCTGTCCGAACGCATGGGGCGGGAGATCCCGTTCCTGCATGGTGGGGTGTCCAAGATCGGGCGCGACCGGATGGTGGCGCAGTTCCAAAACGCTGATGGGCCGCCAGCGATGGTGCTGTCCCTCAAAGCCGGCGGCACCGGTTTGAACCTCACCGCTGCAAACGTGGTGGTCCACATGGATCGCTGGTGGAACCCGGCGGTGGAGAACCAGGCCACGGACCGTGCCTTCCGCATCGGCCAGCGCAAGGACGTCCACGTGTACAAGATGATCACGCAGGGCACGATGGAGGAATCGATCCAAGATATTCTGGACGGCAAGATGCACCTGGCTATCGCCATTGTGGGTGAAGGGGAAGGCTGGATCACCGAGCTCTCGCCTGAGGAACTGGCGTTGCTCTTGAGCTATCGCGGGAGGGAAAACTGATGGCAGTGCGTTCCAATGATGACAACGTCATTTACGCCAACTTTGGCAAGAAGACACGAGTGAGCACGCCGCCGCCGGCGCCGAAACGCCGCGTGGTTGCCGAAACTCATCAGCAGGCTTTCCTGCGGGACATCTATTACACCTTGGCGGACGATGGCCGTATTTCCCGGGGAAAATCTTATGCCCGAAACGGCAACGTGGTTTCAATTTCCGTCTCCCGGGACCGTGTTGTCGCGGATGTCGCTGGCTCGCAAAACGAGCCCTTCGGGGTCAACATTGTCTTTCCACACCGCAGCGCTGAGGAACTAGAAACGGTGACAGCTGCGCTGCTGGAGTCCTCGAGTGTGCTCGGCGAGGTGCGGTCTGGAAAACTTCCCCCAGCGATGGTGGGGACGCTTCTTGCCGAGCAGCCCCACGAGGTGCGACTGCTGTGCGAATGCCCTGATTATTCGGGCTGCTGCAAGCATGCCATCGCGGTGCTGGAAGTGTTTGCGGACAAGGTGGAAAAGGAACCGGCGCTGCTTTTTGAGCTGCGGGGCTTGAGCTTCGCCCAGCTCGAACTCTCGATGCAAGCGGCGGCGAAGAAACACTCGGAAGTCAGCTCCGGGGCTAGCAACGAATCTTTCTGGGAGGGGGGCGAACTACCCTTGCTGCCGAACCCCAAGACCGCCCCGGCTATCGACGACTCTGACCTCGACGCACTGCACAAAGCCATGCGCTCGATCTCCTATACCTCTATTGACGAGCTACGGGCAGTAAGTGACATTGAGGATCTCTATCATCACCTCACACATCCGCGTTGACCTGCACTTTCGAACGCATGGGGGTACCCGTGTCCGGACTAACCGTTAGAAGTTGAAGCATGACTGAAGTGAAGTTTCTGCACACCTCCGACTGGCAGCTCGGGATGACCCGATGGTTTTTAGAAGGTGAGGCGCAGGCCAGATTTGACGATGCCCGCTTGGCAGCTGTTAGTCGGATCGGTGAGATCGCGGCAGCTCAGGGCTGCGCCTTTATCGTCGTAGCTGGGGACGTCTTTGAGTCCAATTCTTTACATCGCCGCACTCTCGGCAGAGTGCTCGAAGTGCTCAAGGCGCTTCCGGTACCGGTGTACTTGCTGCCTGGAAACCATGATCCGCTGACCGCGGACAGCGTCTTTTACTCTGCAGAGCAGGTCCCTGGCGTGCACGTCTTGAGTGACTTTACTCCTGTGGATATTGTCCCGGGGGCGCAGCTGATTGGCGCGCCTTTGCTCTCGAAACGGGCAGTGGAGGATCGGGTTGCTGCCGCCTTGCAGACAGTGCCCGATGATGATTCCTTGCGGATCCTAGTTGGACACGGCCAAGTAGCGGGCCGTGGTGAAGTCAAACCTGACCTCATCGACCTGCCCACAGTTGAGGCCGCCATCGCCAGCGGCAAGATCTCCTACCTGGCGCTCGGTGATACCCACTCCACCAGCCCAGTCGGTACTACCGGGGCGGTATGGTTCTCCGGATCCCCGGAGGTTACCGACTTTCACGATTTCACCACTGCAGGGGGCGGAGAAAGCAACTCCGGGAACGTGCTCGTGGTTAGCATCGACGGAACTAGAGAAGTCACCGTAGAACAAGTGCCCACGGGTAGTTGGCTCTTCCACGCCATCGAAGCTGACCTCAACTCCCGCGCTGATGTCGAGCAGTTCATCGCGCGTCTCGACGCCTATGAGAACAAGTCCCGGGTCGCCATAAAATACGGGCTGCGGGGCACCCTGGATCTTTCCGCGATGCAACTCCTTGAGCGGGAACTCGAGCGACTAGAACCCGTTTTTGCCTCGCTTAAGCCCCGCGCGCGACTCATGGACCTGGTGTTGCAGCCGGAAGCCTCGGATCTGGAGGCGCTGAACATCTCTGGCTATGCCAAAGACGCGCTGCAGGAGTTGCTCGCCGCCGAAGATCCTGATGCCGATGCTGCGGTTCGCCTGATGTTCCGATTGGCAAAGGGGGCCTAGGATGCGGATTCATGACATAGAGCTCGCGCACGTTCGGGGAATCGAGCACCTTGCACTGCGGGATATACCCGACACCGGTGTGATCGTCATTTCGGGAGAAAATGAGGCTGGGAAATCGACGATCCTGGAGGCGATCCACACGCTGAAAAACATTCGGCATGGATCAAGCAGCAAGGCGGTCAAGGCCTTGCAGCCCAAGGGGCGCGACGTGGGGGTCAAGATTTCCCTGCGGCTGACCCTTGGTCCGCACCGATTCCGAATTACCAAGCAATACCTGCGCAAAACCGCGGCTGTGCTGGAGCTAGAGACTCCGCGCCGGGAGAGCTTCACCGGGGGAGAGGCGGAAGAAAAACTCGCAGAACTGTTTTCTGAGTACGCCGACCAAAGCCTCCTAGACACGTTGTTCGTGAGCCAAGGACAAGTAGATGCCACGATCAAGGCCGCCGGAATCCCGTCCCTCAGCGCCGCCTTGGAACGGGCTGGCGATGAGTCCACGGCAGTGGTGGATGACACCGAGTTCATGCAGACGGTGGACAAGGAATACCTGCGCTTTTACACCAAGACCGCCAAGGAAACCGGGGAGTTGGCCCAAGCCACGAACAGTCTGCGAGAGGCCGAACAGGCCCATGCCACTGCGCTGGCCACAAAGCAACAGTTGGACGGCGATGTGGACTTCGTCGAGCGGGAGACTGCCCGACTCGTGGACTTCCAACAGCGGCTGCCGGATGCCGAGGCGGAGCTGAAGCAACGGCAGGAACTTCATCAAGCCGCGACAGCGATCCATGCGCAGTTGCATGAGGCGCAGGCCGCAGTGGAGCACCACAAGCTCAAACTCAAAGCAGCGAAGCAGGAACAAACGCAGCGCGCGGAACTGCGAGCGGCATTAACTGAACATGAGCAGAAGCTTGCCGAGCTGAGTGAGCGGCGTAGCGAACTCGCAGCGAGCGTCTCTGAACAGTCCGACAAACTGGCAGAACTAAGCGCTGCCGTAGCCAGCTTCGAGCTGCTCGCACAGCAAAACAAGGCAGACATTGCCACCGCGCGCCAACAACAAGAATTGCTGAACGCGGCGGCAACCCTGGCAGAGCAACAAGCGCTAGTAGCAGACCTTGATAGGCGCGATAAGGCGATAACGAAGCTACGAGCGGAGCTTCCCGAACACGCGGTGAGTAAAGAGAGTCTTGCGGAGGCCAGCGAAGCTGCGATTGCAGCGCAGGTGGCGCAGGCGGCGCTGGATGCCAGCGCGGCCTCACTGCGGCTGAGCGCCACTGAAACCACAGACATATCTGTAGGAGGCGAAGAGATACAGCTCGGAAGCGACGCAGTTGAAATCGCGCTCACTGCGGCCACAGACATGTGCATTGGAGCGGTGACCGCTACCTTCACCCCAGCGTTAGGGGCGGCCGACCTCATTGCTCATGCACAGCACACCAAGCAGCGGCTGGATACGCTGCTCGGCGACTTGGGCTGCGATAGCGTCGATGGGGCCCGCGTGAAATATGAAGAACAACAGGCTGCGAAGCAGGCGCTGCAGTCTGCCCAAGGGGAGCGGACGGCAGTGCTCGCCGGGCGCGATGAGTTCCAGCTGCGCAGTGAATTGGCGGAGCTGAGCAGGCAGCTGGCGGATGCGGCGGTGCCGGAGCAGTCTGCGGAAGAACTGGCCGAGCACATCCGGGTTTTGGAAAAGACCTCCGAGCAGCTAGACAGTGATCTAAAGGCAGCGGTGGCCGAACAAAAGCGCCTGCAGCACGCGCTCCGAAATACGGAGCTGACGGTGGTGGAAGCACGCATCGAGGATGTGTCTCACAGCATGGAGCGCCAGAAAGGTCTGCTAGCTGCGGCCGAGTCTACGCAGGCAGAACGAGAGCTGGGCTTGGCAGTGGATGCCGCTGCAGAAGATCTTAAAGCAGCGCAAGAAGCCTTCGAGACAGTCCAGGCTAAGGCCGCGGATTGCCAGCTAGCTCAGGCGGAGGGACTGCTGGCAGGAGCGCAGGCAAAAGTGGTGACCTTGAAACAGAAGATTGATGATGCTCGTCTCAAGGTCGCAGAAAAGAAGGGGCAGATTGAGCGCGCGGAAGGCGCGGCGGAGGCGCTGATCAAAGCGGAAGAAGCAATGGCAGCTGCGCACTACCGCCATGAAAGCGTGCTCCGGCAGGCCCGAAGTATCAAGCTGCTGCGTCACACGCTCCACTGCCACCGCGACGCGGCCCGGGAACGTTATGCCGCGCCGTTTGCCGCGAAACTCCACGAATTGGCGCACAACGTTTTTGGCCCAGGCGTGAGCTTCGCCCTGAATGAGCAGCTGGAGATCGAACAGCGTGTGATAGCCGATACCCCGATTGCCCTCGGGGAACTGAGCGGGGGCGCAAAGGAACAGCTTGGTATCCTCGTGCGATTCGCAGTTGCCGAGATGATCGCAGCTGAGGATGGCGTGCCCATTTTCATCGACGACGCACTGGGCAGCACGGACACTTCCCGCTTGGAGATGATGAACTTTCTGTTCAGTCACATGGGGAAGAGCCACCAGGTGTTTGTATTGACTTGTATGCCAACGCGCTACGAGAATGTCGCGGGAATGCGCGAATACCCGATGGATGAGCTGAAATCCGGTGACTAGCCGGCCTTAAGGATTCGGCATGAGGAAACCCGCTAGGACTGCACATGGTCCTAGCGGGTTTTGGTCTAAAGAAAGGGGATTAGCCCTGGCGGATAGCGGAGCCTTCGATGACGATGTTGATGTCCTCGGAGAGCAGGACGCCGCCGGTGCCCAGCGGTGCGTTGAAGTCGATGCCGAAGTCCTTGCGGTTGATCTTGGTGGTGGCCTCGAAGCCGACGCGGGTCTGATCATAAGGGTCAACGGCCTCGCCGAAAATCTCAACGTCGAGGGTGACTGGCTTAGTGATGCCCTTGATGGTCAGGTCGCCGGTGACGGTGCCTGCATTGCCGGCGATGTTGAAATCGGTGGCGGTGAAGGTCATCTCTGGGAACTTGGCTACGTCGAAGAAATCCTCGCCCTTGACGTGAGCATCGCGGTCAGCGTTCTTGGTGTCTATAGATGCGGTCTTGATGACGGCGGTGGCAGAGGAGTCCTCGCCGATAACAATATTGGACTCGTAGTCGGTGAACTCGCCGTGCACCTTGGTTACCATCGCGTGGCGGAGCCAGAAGCCGATACGGGAGTGGGTGCTGTCGAGTGCGTAGGTGCCTGCATAGTTGCTCATGATGTCTCCAAAGTTTGATTGTGCGGTTCTTTTGCGCCTTCGAGCGTGCTGCCCGCTGGCGTGGAACTCACTATAACTAGCTAGTGGTGACGTGTCAACAAAAAATGAAGAAATTGTATCTTTTGGCGAAAAAACGATACCTGAGCAGCAAATTTAAAAATCTAAGAAATTTTTATTCAAATTGATAATTGATTTTTGGCGCAGGCAGAGTTATCGCATAAGGTGGAAGAAAATTTAAATATTCATTGCATGCGAGCACCCTAAAGGCGTGACTAAAACGGTCGGCGCGGGTGTAGAACAGGACAACACTTATGGCAAGCCCACGCTGGCTAACTGATGAAGAGCAGATCTTGTGGCGACTCATCCTCAACTCCATCCGTCACCTAGAGCGCGGAATGGAAGACACACTGCAACAAGAATCTGGGATAGGGGCCAGCGAGTTTGCGGTCCTCGTTTCCCTATCGGAAGCAGAAGACTGCGGAATGCGCCTGCGCGACCTCTGTCAGCTGCTGGAATGGGATCGCTCGCGCGCATCGCACCAGATCACCCGAATGGAACGACGGGGACTGGTGCTCAAACACAAGTGCTCCGATGATGCCCGCGGAGTGTTGGTGACCATCACAGACGACGGCCTCCGGCGCCTCGAGGCAGCCGCCCCCGGTCATGTGGAATCGGTTCGCCGACTGGTATTTGACCAGCTCACTGGCGAGGAAGTGGACTTCCTGCGCACACTGCTGGAACGCCTAGTCACGCCGCCACCGGAACCAACTGGCTGCAAAACGGAAGACTAACTAGGGGAGAAGATCAGGGTAAAACCTGATGCGCATTGCGGGTCCAGCAACAACAATGGGAAGTGTGACAAACACTAACCCGGAGTTTTGGAAAGGACCCGAAACAATGACTACCCCTAACAGTGGCAGCAACTTCAACGACTACACCAAGCTTGACGGTTCTATCCCGTTCCTGAACCGCAAGCTCACCCGCAGTAAGACCAACAAGGTCGTGACCGGTGTGCTTGGTGGCATCGGCGAGACATACGGGATTGATCCCAATGTCCTGCGCATCCTATTTCTGGTCTCCATGCTGTTCCCAGGGCCACAGATCTTGATCTACATCGTGGCAGCGGTCTTGATGTGGAACACCTAATCTAGGTGTCTGCAGCTGCGAAGAAAGTCCCCTCGAAGACTCCAGAAAGTCTCGAGGGGACTTTCGCGTCCTCCGCGTGCGGGTGGGAAATAAAAAGTAGCCCTGACCACGGGAGTTAATGGTCAAGGCTGCTCGGTTGGAAAGTGCCCTCGAGAGGATTCGAACCTCCGACCTTTGGTACCGGAAACCAGCGCTCTATCCCCTGAGCTACGAGGGCGGGGATTGAATCGCACAAGGCGATGCAATGAGACAAAAGTGTAGCACTGCTGCCTGGCGAAGCGGAATTTAGGGGCCGGGTTTAGGTTATTCACGCACTTGCCGGAGTCTGCATTAGAATTACGCATCGTGACTCCAGCAGATTTAGGTTCCCTGATTAAAAGCACCGCCACCGAAGTATTGGCATCCCGAGGTCTTGACACCTCTGTTTTGCCAGCTGAGGTGGTGGTTGAGCGACCGCGTAACCCGGAGCACGGTGATTATGCGACCAACCTGGCGTTGCAAATCGCCAAGAAGGTAGGGGCGAATCCGCGCGAGCTGGCCACCTGGCTGGCCGAGGCACTGCAGCTTAGCGACGCCATCGCCGAGGCCGACATCGCCGGACCTGGCTTCCTCAACATTCGTCTGAACGCGGCAGCCCAAGGCGGAATCGTGCAGAGCATCCTGGATGCAGGGGAAAAGTACGGCAGCAGCGATGCCTATCAGGGGCTACGCGTGAACCTAGAGTTCGTCTCTGCGAATCCAACCGGACCTATTCACCTTGGTGGAACCCGCTGGGCGGCCGTGGGGGATTCCCTGGGTCGCATCCTTGTAGCCAGTGGCGCACAAGTAACTCGCGAGTACTACTTCAACGATCACGGCACTCAGATCGACCGTTTCGCGCGCTCTCTCGTGGCGGCAGCCAAGGGCGAGCCGACGCCGGAAGACGGTTATGGCGGAGACTACATTCAGGAGATCGCAGCAAAGGTCGTCGAGAAGCTGCCGGGCGTGCTGGAGCAAGACCCGGCCACCATGCAGGAGACCTTCCGCGCAGTAGGCGTCGAGATGATGTTCGCGCATATCCGGGATTCCCTGCATGAGTTCGGCACCGACTTCGACGTGTATTTCCACGAAAACTCGCTGTTTGAATCCGGCGCGGTGGAGAAGGCAATTCAGACGCTGAAAGCCAACGGCAACCTCTACGAAAACGAGGGCGCTTGGTGGCTGCGCTCTTCTAACTTCGGTGATGACAAAGATCGTGTAGTAATCAAGTCCGATGGCGACGCGGCCTACATCGCAGGCGACATCGCATACGTGAAGGACAAGATCGATCGTGGCCATGACCTATGCATTTACATGCTGGGCGCGGATCACCACGGCTACATTGCGCGCCTGAAGGCGGCAGCGGCTGCGCTGGGCTACAACCCAGATGCCGTTGAAGTAATGATTGGCCAGATGGTGAACCTGGTACGCGACGGCAAAACGATGAAGATGTCCAAACGCGCCGGCACCGTGATCACCCTGGATGACCTGGTCGAGCTGATTGGTGTGGACGCGGCGCGCTACGCGCTGATCCGCTCCAGCGTCGATTCCAGCTTGGATATTGATATGAACCTGTGGGCGTCGCAAAGCAGCGACAACCCGGTGTACTACGTGCAGTACGGGCACGCCCGCCTGTGCTCTATCGCGCGCAAGGCCGCGGAGCTCGGTGTCTCGCGGGAGGGGGCTGATCTCGCACTGCTCACACACGAGCGGGAGGGTAGCCTGATCCGTACGCTGGGTGAATTCCCGGCCGTGGTGAAATCCGCCGCCGAACTGCGCGAGCCACACCGCATCGCTCGCTACGCAGAAGAACTCGCCGGCACCTTCCACCGCTTCTATGATTCCTGCCAGATCTTGCCTAAGGCCGATGAGAACCAGGAGCCAGTACACACCGCGCGTCTGGCACTGGCCGCGGCGACCCGGCAGACCCTGGCGAACGCGCTGACCCTCGTCGGCGTTGATGCCCCGGAGAAAATGTAATGGATTTTAATGCTCTGCCAGCACACGTATGGCCTCGTACTGCGCGCCGGGAAGAAGACGGCATCGTCACCATCGGTGGTGTGCCGCTGCCAGAGCTGGTCGAAGAATTCGGCACGCCATTGTTCGTGGTAGATGAGGACGACTTCCGTTCGCGCTGCCGGGACATGGCAGCGGCCTTCGGTGCGGACAATGTCCACTATGCGTCCAAGGCATTCCTGACCACCGCAATAGCCAAGTGGGTTGACGAGGAGGGCTTGGGCCTGGATGTTGCCTCCCAAAACGAGCTGGGTATCGCCCTCGCCGCTGATTTTCCCGCGGAGCGAATCACAGTGCACGGCAACAACAAGTCGGGCGGCTTCCTTAAGCAGTGCGTGGAGGTCGGTGTTGGCTCCGTAGTGCTGGACAATGCTGCCGAGCTGGAGCTACTTGACCTCATTGCGGCGCAGCGTGGCACAACCCAGAACGTGCTCGTGCGGGTCAAGCCGGGGGTGGAAGCACACACCCATGAGATGATCGCTACAGCGCACGAAGACCAAAAGTTCGGATTCTCGCTCGCCTCCGGTTCCGCATTCTCGGCAGCGGCTGCAGCCCTCAACGCGGAGAACCTCAACCTCGTGGGCCTGCACTGCCACGTCGGCTCCCAGGTCTTCGACGCCGATGGCTTCGCCCTGGCCGCCGAGCGCGTGTTGGGACTGGTCAAGCAGCTGCACGAGGAATATGAGGACCTCTTCAAATCTTTCAGCGTCCTCGACCTCGGCGGCGGATATGGCATCGCCTACACCGCGGCGGAACAGCCTCTCAACGTCGCCGAAGTAGCTCAGGATTTGATCACCAAGGTGGCCGCGTTCGCCACCGAACTGGGCCAGCCGACGCCGACAGTCATGGTGGAACCAGGGCGCGCCATCGCAGGTCCCTCCACAGTGACGGTCTATGAAGTAGGCATGATCAAAGATGTCCATGTCAGCGATACCGAAACCCGCCGTTACCTTGCCGTCGACGGCGGGATGAGCGATAACATTCGCCCCGCACTCTACGGCGCGCAGTATGACGGCCGCGTGGTCAGTCGCTTTGTCGACGGCGCACCCACCGCCAGCCGCGTGGTGGGCAGTCACTGTGAATCCGGAGACATCCTCATTAACTCCGAGCAGTACCCCGATGACATTGCCACGGGGGATCTCTTTGCTCTCGCCGCCACCGGCGCCTACTGCTATGCGATGTCTTCGCGCTACAACCAGTTCGCCCGCCCGGCGATTGTCTCGGTCCGTGGCGGTCGCGCAAAACTCATGTTGCGCCGGGAAACCTTGGACGACATCCTTGCCCTCGAGCCCTAACTAACGCAGCCACCCAAACGGGGTCTCTCGCACACCTGAACGTGCCGGAGGCCCCGTTCTCGCTATGATGAGACTGGCAAACGAGCTAGTCAGACCACGAATAATCTGCAATAATGGGTAAATTATTCGCGACTGTAAAAGGGGAGCATTGATGAGTGGAAATCCTGAGAAGAACCAAGCCACGGTGGGAATCGCCATCTTGGGTCATGGCACCGTCGGTAGCGAGGTGCTCCGTCTCATGGGTGAATACTCTGAAGACCTGACGCAGCGCATCGGGGGACAGCTGGAGATCAAGGGCGTGGCGGTGTCCGACGTGGCAAAACATCGGGACTCCGTTCCTGCCGAATTGCTCACCGAGGACGCCATGGCCCTGATCCAGCGGCCAGACGTGGACATCGTGGTCGAGGTTATCGGCGGCATCGAATACCCACGCCAGCTAGTGCTCGCGGCTTTGCAGGCTGGTAAGTCAGTAGTGACCGCGAACAAAGCCCTGGTAGCAGCTCACGCCGCAGAACTGGCAGCTGCTGCCGACGAAGCCGGCGTTGACCTCTATTACGAAGCCGCAGTGGCCGCTGCCATCCCCGTGATCGGCCCACTGCGTCGCTCTCTGGCTGGTGACCGCGTCAAGTCCGTCATGGGTATTGTCAACGGCACCACCAACTTCATCCTCGACGCAATGGATTCCACGGGAGCTTCCTATGACGAGATGCTCGCCGAGGCCACCCGACTGGGCTACGCGGAGGCAGACCCTACGGCAGACGTGGAAGGCCACGATGCCGCCTCCAAGGCAGCCATCCTGGCAACCCTGGCATTCCATACCCGCGTCACCTCCAAGGATGTCTACTGTGAGGGCATCTCCAAGATCACCGCAGCTGACATCAACGCAGCTAAACGCGCTGGCCACGTAATCAAACTGCTGGCTATCTGTGAGCGCGTAGATGGCAAAGTTTCCGCACGCGTCCACCCGACGCTGATTCCGCGCGAACACCCACTGGCAAGCGTGTCCAAATCCTTCAACGCCATCTTCGTGGAAGCCGAAGCTGCTGGACGCTTGATGTTCTACGGCAATGGTGCCGGTGGCGCGCCGACCGCCTCCGCGGTCCTCGGTGACCTCGTGGGCGCCGCCCGCAACAAGGTGCACGGTGGTCGCGCGCCCGGGGACTCCACCTACGCAAACCTGCCGATCTGCGATTTCGGCGATGTGACCACGCGCTACCACGTGGACATGGACGTCAACGACCAGGTTGGCGTGCTCGCGCACATTTCGGAGCAGTTCTCCTCCAGCGGCATCTCCCTCCGCACCGTGCGCCAAGAGGAAAAGGGCGAGAACGCCCGCCTCATCGTGGTCACGCACTCAGCTCGCGAACGCGATCTAGCGGGGGTAGTGGAAAAGCTCGCCCAGATGGACGAAGTAAAGTCTGTAAACAGCGTGATCCGACTGGAGAGTGAGTAAGAATGAACGCAATTCACCGTGGCTGGCAGGGCCTGATCAACGAATACCGCGCCTACATGCCCTTTGGTGATGACGTAGCCGCCGTCACCCTGCAGGAGGGCGCAACCCCCCTCATCAAGGCGAATCACCTCTCCGAGCTGACTGGCTGTGAGGTCTACCTCAAGGTAGAAGGTGCCAACCCTACCGGTTCCTTCAAGGATCGCGGTATGACTGTTGCCGTCACCGATGCTGTGCATCAAGGCAAGAAAGTCCTGATGTGTGCATCTACGGGCAACACTTCGGCCTCTGCAGCCGCCTATGCGGCTCGCGCAGGCATCAAGAGCTGCGTGCTGATCCCCGAGGGCAAGATTGCGATGGGCAAGCTCGCCCAGGCCGTCATGTACGGCGCGGAGATCATCCAGGTCCAGGGCAACTTTGATGATTGCCTCGAGCTAGCCCAAAAGACCTGTGTGGATCACCCGGAGATCGCACTGGTGAACTCCGTCAACCCGATGCGCATTGAGGGCCAGAAGACGGCCTCCTTCGAAATCATCGATGTCCTCGGCGACGCCCCAGATATCCACGCGTTGCCAGTCGGTAACGCGGGCAACATCACCGCGTACTGGAAGGGCTACAAGGAGTTCCACGCTGCAGGCAAGGCGACGAAGCTGCCACGCATGCTGGGTACCCAGGCCGCTGGCGCAGCTCCGCTGGTAGAAGGCGCGCCGGTACTGCAGCCGGAGACGATTGCCACCGCGATCCGCATCGGCAACCCTGCCTCCTGGCACGGTGCGATGGCGGCAAAGGAAGAGTCGCAGGGACGCTTCCACGCCGCCACGGATGAAAAGATCCTGGAAGCCTACCGTCTCATCGCGGCCAAGGAAGGCATCTTTGTTGAGCCAGCCTCTGCGGCTTCGGTTGCTGGCGTACTAGCAGCTCTGGACGACGGCTGGCTGGAGAAGGGACAGACCATCGTGTGCACCGTCACCGGCAATGGCCTGAAGGACCCGGATACCGCGCTGCTGTCCATGCCTGAGCCGCATCCTATCGAGGTGGATCCGCAAGCTGTGGTAGAGGCACTAGGTCTGTGAAGGTCCACGTCCGCGTACCTGCATCATCAGCAAACCTCGGCCCGGGCTTTGATTCCCTCGGCCTCGCGCTAGGGCTTTATGACGACGTCGAGGTGGAAACCCAGGACGGCTTCGAGATTCAGATCGAAGGCGAAGGGGCCGGCACCCTGCCCCGTACGGAAAAACACCTCGTGGTCCGTGCCATCCGGAGTGCGCTCACTGCCGCCGGGGTAACGGTTCCTGGGATGCGGGTGCGCTGCGTGAACAGGATCCCGCAGTCGCGTGGCCTCGGCTCCTCTGCCTCGGCAGCGGTGGCCGGGGTGATGGCGGGCAATGCGCTCGCCGGTGGGGCATTGAGCCCAGAGCAGCTGGTGCACCTGGCCTCGGTTTTTGAAGGGCACCCGGACAATTCTTCCGCCTCCGTGTTGGGCGGGATGGTGATTTCCTGGACGCAGGATGCAGAGGAAGGCACCGTCTATCGCGCAGTGCGGGCGAATCCGCACCCCGAGCTGCGGGCGACGGCATTGGTGCCGGACACGTTTGCGTCGACAAGCGAGGTGCGCCGCGTGCTGCCCGCGTCGGTGCCGCATGTCGACGCCCGTTTTAACCTTGCCCGTGCCGCTTTGCTCACCCATGCCATACAGCATGATCCGGCGCTGCTTTTTGAGGCAACGAAGGATCGTCTGCACCAGGGGTATCGTGCCAAAGCCCTGCCTGTGACCACCGAATGGGTGGAGCGCATGCGTGGCGAGGGCCTTGCAGCTTTTGTCTCCGGTGCTGGGCCCACCGCGCTGGCATTGCATACCGATGCCTTCCCGGAACAACTGCGCAACGAGGCTCTTGCAGCCGGGTTGCGGGTGCTCGATCTCCCGATCGTCGACGGCGCCGAAGTTGAGACACTCGATTAGCCTGCGGGTTTCCTGAATGCTGCTTATGCTTTCTGCGTGACCACAAATAGATCCATATTGGGCTTTGTGGCGTATCTGCTGTCGGGTCTGTTGACACGAGGCAACATCGCGCTGCTCATGGCCGTGGCGGTGGTAGGTCTGTTGGGCCTATCGGGTGGCTTCGGGCAGGCAGCCCCCAGCACCCTAACGAAGGTGAGCGCCATAGACGCATCAGGGGCGTACACCCAGGACATCGATGCCAAGGCATATCGCGTCCAGGTGGGCAGGTCGCGCTCCGTGGACGGAAAGATCGAGGTCCCCATGCGAATTACCATCACCGGTGGGCAACCGATGAACGGCAGTTGGGACCTGAACAATGCTTTCACCTTGGAAGGCGTGGAAGGCTATCCGACCTTCGAAAGATCAGCGGACCCATTTCCGCGGAGCGTGTTGACGTTGTCGCCGGGTGTTACTACCGAAGTTGTGGGAGTGTGGCCCGATTCTCCCGGTGAGAAAACCCTGGTCATTAATTCACTCATCTGGCGTGCCTCCTCCTTAGACGGGTCGATGCAGTGGCTGGACCCCACTCCGGTAGCGCAGGTGACTGTGCGGTGAAGCAGAAAATCAGTCTGGCAGTGCTGGTGCTGCTCGCAGTAATCATTGGCACTGCGGTTCGGGAGAAGATGCCACAAGCGGAAGCTGTCTACAACCGCCCCTTCGAATATGAGACCAGCGCACCCCGATTCGGGACGCTGGGCACAGTGGAGGCGCGGCTGAGCGACAGTGTCGATGGGTACCACACCACAGAGACATTCGTTGCTGTGACCTTCGAGTTCACTAGATCCGAGTATGAAGCCGCTCCGATGGTCGGGATGATTGACGGAAAGAAGCGCAAGGTGCGGTCCCTCCAGATCCCGCGCTGTAGCTCCAGTCAAACCGGAGTGCCAGGAACGTGCACGGTGGAGTTCGAGGTTGCCAAGGATGCCGTCGCAGGGTCGCAGTTAAGATTCGCCCCGGGTTGGACCGAAGCTGGCGCGCCCGTGATCGTCCGGCCACTGGAAATCACTGGAGGAAGCAATGGCTGAGCAGGAGCTTAGCGACGCCCAGCGCTGGGAAGTCGAACAAGCCGTAGACCAAGAGCTCGAGCGAATCAAGACCCAAGCCGGGAAAGATGAGCGCTCCTGGCTGCGCCGAAACAAATGGTGGTGCCTTGCGGCAATTCCCGCCGCGGCAGTGCTCATTGTGGCATCATCATTCAGATTTGTGCACATTTACCAACCGAATCACTTCACGGATGCCCTCGCCGTCCCCGCCGGAGAGACAACCTCGTTTGACCGGGAATTTGTCACCGAGGAGTACACGTTCCGGCGTGCTGCATCGGTGGAGGCATTCGCGCTGCAAAAACTAGCGCCAGGGCAGATCCCAGATTTCCAGCCGACGGCCGATGTAGAGCTCTGGGCCGTGGCCCTGAAGTGGAAGGCAGCTCCAGAGACAACGCTGTCCTATTGTCGAACCTGGCTCAAGGACACTGCCGGTGTGGAATACGGCAACTATTCCGCGTTGATCGGGGACAAAAAATTCGATCAAAACTTTGATAGCAACTTCGCTTGCGTCCCTCCGAAAACACCCGGGCCAAATGCGCCATCTATGTTCGAGCCAAACCCCACTGTGGACCCCGCAGCGATGCGACCGGAGGAATGGAACAAAGTGATCGTGTTTGCCCTGCCTCCAGGAGTCACCCCGGACAGTGTGCACATCGGTTGGGAACCACCGTTCCGTATTGACCTAGAGCTGCCAGAACCGGGGCACGACCTTGTCTAAGTCGCCGTGGTAGCGGTGATTTCTTCCTCCGCAGCGGCTGAAGCATCCTCGGCGTAGGAATGCTGAAGATAACGGTCCAATGCTGCAGCTAGCAGCGGCAATGCGACCATGAAGTAGCCAACTCGCGCCACAACGAGTACGTAGGATTGTAACGTGGCGTAGACCAGCATCTCTCGCGGCCCAATTAGTGCTCGCCCTGCGAACACAATGCCCAATTCGGCCACAGAACACAGCATGAAGATCAGGCAGAATACGATCATCGGCACCAGCCCGGCCACCGCCAGTTTCTTCAGCCCTTCCCAGGACAACTTGATCGGACCCCAGATGGGCTGCGCGGCGGTATCGAGCAGGGATTGTGCCTGGGTGCGTGTTGCCGTGCTTAGCGACGACCAGCGCGGTGACTTCTTGACATGTTTGCTACTCGTTGCTGCGGTGGCCTGGTTGGTGGTAGCCGTGGGCACCAGGGTGGTTCCGAAGAGCACTGCGCCCAGCGTCAGCCACGCCAAGGGGACAACGATGACGTCATCAAGCTTGGCGATCACCATGCCCGCGCCTAGGTATAGTTTGCCTAGCAATCCAGCTTTCGCAATGAGAAGAGCTTTGAGCTCCAGGGCATTGTGGTAAGCGGGTGCGATCACTTCGCGGGTGTATAGCCACTGCTTGATCTCCATAAATTTGATCGCCAACGTCGCGGACAAGGACACCATCCACAAGGCTTCTAAATAGGCGGACAGGGTAGCGAAGCCGAAATTACGCTCGCCAAGGGCAAAGAAGCCGATCAGTTTGCGGGCTAAAAGGACCAGGATGATGAGCGCGAGGACAGAAACGGTGTCGTCGATAAGCATGCGGCCGTAGTCGGTGGTGCTAAAAGTGTTGACGGCCTCGTCCAGCGTCGCATCGTAGACAAACGCCCGGGTATCTTCCTTCAACAGACCGTTGGAAGCATAAACGGTGAGAAACGGGACGAGTAGCCCACCGATGGTGAGCAAGCGAGTCTTAGTGAGTTTGCTGGCGCCCGGAGACTTCACCGCGGTGGACAGGAAAGGCAGGCTCGGCTGCATGATCCACAAGGCGACGATGAGACCAGCCATCACCGCCAAAGGAGCTAGCGGCAGGATCAAGTGCGCCAATAACGGAGAATGGTCGGAGACCACGACAGCTAGCCACAAAGTTGCCGCACGTACCGCAAATGCGAGACAAAGCACTACGAACAGCGCCGGGAAATGCCTCAAGAGCAACGTGAGGGCCCGAACCGGAATCACCAAGGACTCCACACCTGAAGCCAACAGTTTCTTCACCGCAATAGTATAGGCATGCCCAGGCCTTCAGCGCTGGTTAAAGGTGTTCACCATTCAGGTTTGGACTCGCCTGGGCCCGTCAGCTTAATCACGTGGTATTCGCCGTTGGCGAGGTGCTGTCGCAGATCCTTCTTGTCAAACTTGTTCACCGAAGTCTTGTCGATGCTATCAACGAACGCCCAGTACTCCGGAAGCATCCACCGTGGTAACCGGTCCCGCAAACTATCGCGCAGGGCTTCGGCAGTCGCCTTATTCGGATCGATACCCTGATGTAGCACGGTGACTGCCAAGGGGCGCTGACCCCACTTATCATCGGGAAAGCCGATAACGGCGGATTCCACCACGTCCGGGTGCTCCATCACCATGTTCTCTAGCTGCACCGAGTAGATCCACTCGCCACCCGAGCGAATCACGTCGCGGGCACGATCCTCCACGGTCAGGAATCCATCCTGAGTCACTGAGCCGACATCGCCGGTACGCAGCCAACCATCCGCAGTGAACTGTTCCGGAGCGTCCTCTACCGGCTCATTGCGAAACACTGCCGCTGGACCCTGATCGTCCTCAGCCACCGAATGGTAGTAGCTCGCCGTAACCCAGGGGCCTTTGACTTGAATCTCGCCTTGGTTGCGGTCCGAGGATGCCACTACCTGGCCGTCGTTGACCACCCGGTACTGCACTGAGGCAGGGAAGCGACCCTGGCTGACTCGGTACTGCCAGCGCTGCGCGCCAGAAACACCACGTGGTGGTCGGGCGACGGTTGCAACCGTCGAGGTCTCCGTCATACCCCACACGTGGACAATATCCACGCCATAGCGTTCTTCCCACAGTTTGATCAGCACCGGCGGGACCGGGGAGCCACCGACGAAGATCTCCTGCAGACTCATGCGCTCCGGCGGGTTGTTCAGATAGTGGACCATCAGGGAAATCCAGATCGTTGGCACACCGTGGGCCACGCGTGGGTGGGTTTGCGCGATGATCTCCGCCAGGCCCTCAGAGCTGGTTTCCGCGCCGGGGAAGACCAGGGGAGTGCCCGACATGAAGGCGGCCATCGGAACGCCCCAGCTCAGGACGTGATAGATCGGGATACAGCAGAGGAAAGGATCGCCATAAGCAATGCCCATCGAGTCCATCGTGCGCAGGCTCATCGTCTGCAAATACATCGAGCGGTGCGAATACGCCACCGCTTTCGGCGCGCCCGTGGTGCCGGTGGAATAGCAAATGGCGCCAGCGGTGCGCTCGTCGAGCTCCGGCCACTCGTAGGTGCTGGGGAGGCCGTCGATAAGCGCCTCAAGCGAAAAAGTAGCGATGCGCTCGGGGGCTTCCGAAGTATCCACCGGCGTCAATCCGGTAAACACCACGGCGCGCACCTTGGGGCAGTTGGGGAGCAGCGGCCACAGCAAGGGGGCGAGCTGCGGCTCGACGAAGACCACTTCCATCTCGGAGTGATTGATGATGTGCTGGATCTGATCGCCCATCAGCTGCTTATTGAGCGGAGTGAACACGGCACCCTTACACATTGTGGCGAACATCACTTCAAGGTGTTCGACACGGTTATTGAGCAAGGTTCCGACCCGCTGGTCCCCGTCAATACCTAAGGTGTTTTCCAGTGCGTGGGCGAGCGCGGATGCACGGGCACCGATATGTGCGAAGGTCTGCTCGGAGCCTCCCTCGCTGGTCCAGGTGGTTACCGTGGTTTCTCGGTGAACGGTTCTCGCGTATTCCAGAATACGCGAAACCAGCAGCGGCATATCCGACATCGTGCTCAGCATGAATACCACTCTAGCGGTGTGACAGGGGGCATGGCAGTGGCTTGACATGATCAGTCCAGTGGTGCGTTGATGTTGCGTCGATGTCAGAAAATGAAAACCAATGCGCTACACTTGCTGGTGAACCGACGTGAAGCTGGTCGAGAGCTATCTAAAGCCATCGAGAGCTTCAGCGCAGTAGGTCCCAAAGAAACCAACTTGGGCGGCAATTCTAGCGGTCGGTGACTCTTGTTTTATTTTTCGCACGCATCGTGGGGACTTCCCCGGGCCTGCGGTTATAGGTGCAATGCACCTCGCTATGAATTCCACAGAAGCTTCCGGTTCTCTTAATTGAACCCTTGAAGCGACGAAAGGATATCTGTGACTCAACCAGACAGCGCCGCACAAAGCGACGGCGCTTCCCAAAACCTTGGCGCACTCCGTATGCCCGAACTCCGCAAACTCGCGGAAGAGCGTGGTATTCGAGGAATCTCCGGACTGCGCAAGTCGGAACTCATCGCCGCCATTCAATCCGGTGGCAAGTCCGCACCAGCAGCGGAGAAACCCGAAGCTGGCAATGCTGACGACGGCGAGGGCGCACGCGCACCACGCCGTCGTCGCGTGACGAAGACGCAGCCCGCTGCAGAGAACGCGGCGGAAACTGCACCTCAGTCGGAACAGCCTCAGCACGCCGAGAGCGAGCACAACGGTGGCCAGGACAATAACGAGAACAAGTACGAGTCTCGTTCCGCCGCCCGCCGCGCTCGCCGCAACCGGGCGCGTTCCGCACAGCGGGAGGACAACCGCAGCGAGAACTCAGCTCAGGATTCCGAGCAGGGGGGCAACCAGAACTCTGCTAAGGGCGAATCCCACAACGACAACTCCAAGAACTCGCAGTCTGAGCAGCAGGAACGCTCTGAGCGCTCTGAACGCCCTGAGCGTGGCGACCGTGGCGACCGTGGTGACCGCAACGAGCGAAATGACCGTGGAGATCGCAGCGAAGAGGACCGCAACGAGCGGGGTGGCCGTGGTCGTCGCAACCGCCGTGACCGGGGCCGTAATCGCCGCGACCGCGGTGACCGCGACAACCGCAACACCGACACCAACGACGAAATCCGCGAAGGCGACGTACTTCAGCCTGTGGGCGGCATCCTCGACATCGTGGACAACAACGTCGCATTCGTCCGCACCACCGGCTACCAGGCTGGCACCGCCGACGTGTTTGTCACCCAGCAGATGATCCGCAAGTGCGGGCTGCGCCGTGGTGACGCCATCACCGGCCAGGTCAAGATGCCACGTGAGGGCCAGCCTAATAATCATGGTGGCGGCCGAAATCGCCAGAAGTACAATGCGCTCGTCCGCGTTGACTCGGTGAACGGCAAGCCAGTCGAGGAAGCTCGCAACCGGCCAGACTTTGCCAAGCTCACGCCGCTGTACCCGAATCAGCGCCTGCGCCTGGAGACGGATCAGAAGATCCTGACCACCCGTGTCATCGACCTGATCATGCCGATCGGTAAAGGCCAGCGCGCCCTGATTGTCTCCCCGCCGAAGGCCGGTAAGACGACGATTCTGCAGAACATCGCCAATGCGATTGCTACCAACAACCCAGAGTGCTACCTCATGGTCGTGTTGGTGGACGAGCGACCAGAAGAAGTCACCGACATGCAGCGCAGCGTGAAAGGCGAGGTTATTGCCTCCACCTTCGATCGCCCGCCAGGAGAGCACACTGCCGTGGCTGAACTGGCAATCGAGCGTGCGAAGCGCCTCGTGGAGCAGGGACAGGACGTCGTCGTGTTGCTTGACTCCATCACCCGCCTGGGCCGCGCCTACAACAACAGCTCCCCAGCATCCGGTCGTATTCTTTCCGGTGGTGTGGACTCCAACGCCCTGTACCCACCGAAGCGTTTCCTCGGTGCTGCCCGCAACATCGAAAACGGCGGTTCGTTGACCATCATCGCCACCGCGATGGTGGAGACCGGCTCCGCTGGTGACACCGTGATCTTCGAAGAGTTCAAGGGCACCGGTAACGCCGAGCTCAAGCTGGATCGCAAGATCTCCGAGCGACGCGTCTTCCCAGCCGTTGACGTGAACCCATCCGGCACCCGTAAGGACGAGCTGCTGCTGGTTCCGGAAGAGGCTCGCATCATGCACAAGCTGCGCCGCATCCTCTCCGCGCTTGATAATCAACAGGCCATTGACCTGCTGATTAAGCAGCTGAAGAAGACCAAGTCCAATGGTGAGTTCCTCATGCAAATTGCTTCTTCCGCGCCGATGGCTGCAGATCAAGGAAATGAAGAGGAATACTCCTAATGTCTGAAGTTTCCGTTGTCGACGATATTTTGTCGGAATACCAGGGCCTCGAGGCCCAAATGCAAGACCCGGAGTTCGCTAACGACTCTGCGCGGGTGCGCAAGGCCGGTAAGCGCTACTCCGAGTTGCAGCCGATCATCAACGTCTACCGCGAGCTCACTCAGGCTAAGGAGGACCTCGCAGAAGCCAAGGAATTGGCCTACGAGGACCATGATTTTCAAGGAGAGGTGGATCGCCTCGAACCGCAGGTGCTGGAGCTTGAGGAAAAGCTCACCGACCTGCTAGCGCCGCGCGATCCGCATGACTCCGAAGATATCGTCATGGAGATCAAGGCGGGTGCTGGTGGCGAAGAAGCCGCGCTGTTCGCTGGTGATTTGCTGAAGATGTACCAGAAGTACGCCGAGAAGCATGGCTTTGCCACGGAAATCCTCGGTCTGGCCGAATCTGATCTGGGCGGTGTTAAAGACATCACCCTTTCGATCAAGTCGAAGCAGCCTTCCCGCGACGGCGCGTGGAGCGTCTTCAAGTTCGAAGGTGGCGTCCACCGCGTCCAGCGCGTCCCAGTCACTGAGTCGCAGGGCCGCATCCAAACTTCCGCCGCCGGTGTGCTGGTATACCCAGAACCCGACGAGGTTGAGGACGTGGAAATCGACGAGAAGGAGCTGCGTATCGACGTCTACCGTTCCTCCGGTAAGGGCGGCCAGGGCGTGAACACTACTGACTCCGCAGTGCGTATCACGCACCTGCCAACGGGCCTGGTAGTGACCTGTCAGAAGGAACGCTCTCAGATTCAGAACAAGGCCCGCGCGATGCAGGTGCTTGCCGCTCGCCTGCAGCAGATGCAGGAAGAAGCAGCCGACGCGGAGGCCGCCGAGGGGCGCGCCGCGCAGGTGCGCACCATGGATCGTTCTGAGCGCATCCGTACCTACAACTGGCCGGAAAACCGCATCTCCGACCACCGCATCAACTACAAGTCCAATAACCTGGACGCAGTATTGAACGGTGACATGGACGATCTGTTTGTAGCTCTCCAAGCCGCAGATCGCGCGGCCAGGCTCGAAGCCGAGTAAATTGGCTAGCCTCCGCCAAGCGACCGCCACCCTAGCTGCAGCCGGGGTGGCTTCGCCGCTTTTCGACGCCCAAACCCTCGCCGCGTATGTCCTCGGGTGCTCCCGAATGGATCTGATCCTGCATGACACGGAAAACCTGCCTGAAAAGTTTGCGGACTTAGTGGCCAGGCGCGCGCAGCGCGTGCCGCTGCAGCATCTCCTAGGAACAGCTCCTTTTGGGCATCTCGAATTGGCCGTTGGGCCAGGGGTTTTTGTCCCACGCCCGGAGACGGAGTTGCTGGGAGAGTGGGCGGTGCAGTGGGTGCGGGCTCGGGGCGTCGATAAGCCGCGTGTGGTTGATCTTTGTACCGGCAGCGGGGCGCTGGCGCTCTACCTTGCCACGCTGCTGCCGGATGCGGAGGTCACCGCTGTCGAGTTGGACCCGCGGGCCGCAGCCTGGACGCAGCGGAATATTGCGACGCTAGCACCGCAGGTTCGGCTAGAGCTGGGCGATGTCACCTCGCCCACCGTGCTCACCGAACTAAGCGGCAGTTGCGATCTCGTGGTGAGCAATCCACCCTATGTGCCAGAGAGTACGCAGGTAGATCCCGAGGTTCGGGTGGATCCGCACCACGCCGTGTTCAGCGGTGATAGTGGAATGGATGTCATCGAAGCGATGCTTCCGGTGCTGGCACGGCTACTCAAGGTCGGGGGAGCGCTCGGGATTGAACACGATGACTCAACGGCGGCGCAGGTTCGTGCGGTGCTGGAACAAGCGGGCTGTTTCGGAAACATCGTTTCGCACCGCGACTTCGCTGGCCGTGACCGTTACGTTAGCGCGGAGAAAATCTGCGAGTAAGCTAATCGTTTGATTACCCACAATGTCTTAGGAGTACAACAGTGAGTCGAGTCTACGACTGCCAAGACCCAGCCACCCGCGCCCTCGGACTGCGCGCTGCTAGCGACGCGGTTCGCTCCGGTCGACTTGTGGTCCTGCCAACAGATACCTTGTACGGCCTGGGCTGCGATGCCTTTGACAACAACGCTGTGGCTTCCTTGCTGCAGACTAAACAACGTGGTCCTGATATGCCCGTTCCGGTGTTGGTCGGCTCTTGGGATACGATCCAAGGCTTGGTCCACACCTACTCTGACCAGGCGCGCACGCTGGTCGAGGCCTTTTGGCCGGGCGGACTATCCATCGTGGTTCCGCAGGCTCCCTCGTTGAGCTGGAACTTGGGGGATACCCGTGGCACCGTGATGCTGCGTATGCCACTGCATCCGGTGGCAATCGAGTTGCTGCGCGAAACTGGTCCAATGGCGGTGTCCTCTGCAAATATCTCGGGACACACTCCACCGACCACCGCGATTGCGGCGAAGCAGCAGCTGGGCAACGCGGTCAACGTCTACCTCGACGGTGGCGAATGCCCAGTCGGCCAGCCATCCTCCATTATTGACCTGTCGGGAGAACAACCAAAGCTGTTGCGCGAAGGAGCAATCTCAGCTCAGCAGATCGCGGAAGTGCTAGGGGTAACGGCAGAAAGCCTGCGCTGAAATGGGAGCCGGAGCAGTGGGGGTACCGCTGCGCGAAATAGCCTTGGTCTTGATCGTCGCCGCCGCGGTGACCTTCCTGAGCACAGGCATCGTCCGCTATCTGATAGTCCGATGGGGCCGGATGGCGGCGATTCGCGAGCGTGACGTCCACACGATTCCGAAGCCACGTCTGGGTGGTGTCGCTATGTTTTCCGGGTTCCTCTCCGCAGTGTTTCTGGCGGATCAGTTGCCCGCCCTTACTAGAGGCTTTCGCCCAATCACGCCAGAAATGGATGCAGTGGTGTGGGCTGGCTTTGTCATCGTGCTCGTTGGAGTACTGGATGACCTGTTTGAATTAGATGCCATCACCAAGCTGATCGGACAGCTCGCCGGCGCGGTGGTGATGAGTTTGCTTGGCCTGTCTTGGACGCTGCTGTATATGCCCTTCGGGGAGGGGAGCACGCTAGTACTCGACCAAGTCCAGTCAACTGTCTTGACAACGCTGTTTACGGTGATGCTGATCAACGCCATTAACTTTGTCGACGGCCTTGATGGCCTCGCCGCCGGGCTTGGCATGATCGCGGGGCTGGCGATCCTTATCTTTGCCATCACCGTCCTGCATGACCAGGGCGGTACCGTGTCCGCGTATCCGCCAGCGATTATTGCTGCTGGGTTGGTGGGAGTATGCGCGGGATTCTTGCCCCACAACTTTGAGCCGGCGCGCATCTTCATGGGGGACTCCGGTTCGATGCTGATCGGGCTGCTGCTCGCAGCGGCGGCTACCTCCGCCTCGGGCAAGATCAACATGAGTTTGTATGGCGCTGCTGACATCGTGGCCGTGCTTTCCCCGTTCATCGTCGTTGTCGCTGCAGTGTTCGTGCCTACCTTGGACCTGATCCTGGCAGTCGTGCGTCGTGTCTCGCAGGGGAAGTCGCCCTTCGCTGCGGATAAAATGCACCTGCATCACCGGCTGCTGGCCCTCGGGCATTCGCATCGACACGTGGTACTTGTGCTCTACGGGTGGGTCTCAGTGGTTGCATTCGGCGCCGTGGGCTTTACGGTTTTTCCGGCCCAGGTGGCCATCGTGGGCATTGCGATCGGTGTGCTGCTGGCTATCGGCTGGACACTCCTGCCGTTGCGAAGAGCTCGGTGAGGTAGGGTAGCTGCTTGTGAAAAGTGAGTATGATGACCATCGGCGTCCGCTATTGCGCGCCCTCAAATTCGGGTGGCTGGGCTTGGCAGTAGCCACCGTTATTTCGCTGGCCGCGTGGGGAGCCTTCCGTGATTTGCCCGGGATATGGGGCGTGGTGCTCGGGGCGTCGATAGGTGGCGGCTTCATGTTGTTGACCGTGCTGAGCGTGCTGGCTACCTCAAATACCAGCCCCGCCACCACGGGTGCGGTAGTGCTGGGCAGCTGGCTTTTTAAAATCGTGGTGCTCCTGATCGCGCTGTACTTCCTGCGCGATATGCACTTCTATGATCGGATCGCCTTCATTGTCACAGTTGTGGTTGCGCTGATCGTAGTGCTGGGTAGCGAAGTCTGGGGAGTTGTTACCTCTAAGGTGACTTATGTTCACTAAGGGGGCTGATGAGTACCCCCGAATAGCCCACCTATTCAACCTTGTGACCTAGCTTACAAAGTGGAAATTCCCCGGTCACGCTATATTTTGCTTTTGTGCTGTATATTGCTTTTTCCTACCCCCCACCCAACTTGGGAAAAACGCAATCAGTCCTGATAGTCTGCAAGACGGGCAATCTCCATCAGAATCCGCAGCTCAGTGCGCGGGGAAACGACTGATGGGGTTTCCCCGCAGGTTCACTTTGATGATGTGCGACGGAGTCCAAAGTGGATCAAGCAAGATTTTTAGACCTCCATCGCACCGTTTCTTGCAGAAGAAACGGCCCGAACACGGGAGAGAACGCTGAGCGTTACAACTTTGTCCATGAAGGGTGAGTTTCACGCACCTAATCTGGACCATGAACTTTTCCCGGGGCATGTGACCGATGATGGCGACGTAGTGGGCATGCTGCTCACTGGTTTTGCTAACAACTGGTTCGCACTTGATCGTTTGATGTTGATTCGTCTTCTGATGACTCTCATCCTCGCGGTCTTTTTTGTTGTCGCAATGCGCAGCCCGAAGCTCATCCCTTCTGGTGTGCAGAACTTCGCAGAACTCTGTTTAGACTTCGTGCGTATTCATATCGCTGAGGACATCCTTGGAAAGAAAGAGGGTCGTCGGTTCCTTCCGGTAATTGCGACCATCTTCTTCCTCGTTCTCTTTATGAATGCGCCGACAGTCATTCCTGGACTGAACATTTCGCCAAACGTGCGCATTGGTATGCCACTGATTTTGGCGCTGTTCGGCTACGTGGTCTTCATTTACGCCGGCGCTAAGCGCTATGGCTTCTTCAAGTACCTGAAGTCTTCTGTGGTTATTCCTAACCTGCCGCCACTGCTTCACGTTTTGGTGGTGCCAATCGAGTTCTTCTCGACGTTCATCATGCGACCCGCCACGTTGACCTTGCGTCTTCTGGCAAACATGCTGGCTGGTCACATCATCTTGGTTTTGCTGTTTTCTGCCACTAACTTCTTCTTCTGGCAGTTCAACGGTTGGACCGGGATGTCCGTCGTGACCATCTTTGCCGCGATTGCGTTCACGTTCTTCGAGCTCTTGGTCGTCTTCCTGCAGGCGTACATCTTCGCCCTGCTGGTGGCCGTCTACATCGAACTATCGCTGCACGCAGACGAACACTGACCCCACGGAGCTTTAACGGCTCCATAATCTGAAAATCATCAATATCACTTGCTCACCCGACAACCGGGGGAGCACCCAGAAAGGGAACGACACAATGAACGAACTGATCCTCGCTCAGGACGCTGCTGGCATGTCCGGTAACCTCGCAACCATCGGCTACGGCATCGCTACCATCGGCCCAGGCCTCGGCATCGGCATCCTCGTCGGCAAGGCACTCGAGGGCATGGCACGTCAGCCTGAGATGGCCGGCCAGCTCCGTACCACCATGTTCCTGGGCATTGCATTCGTTGAAGCACTCGCCCTCATCGGCCTGGTCGCCGGCTTCCTGTTTGTTTAATCGAACAGACCTCGATAGCAAAAAGAAAGCACAAGGATTATGACGAACGTCATCACTTACCTCGCCGCTGAGGGAGGTGGACTGCCACTCGAGACCGGCAACCCACTCCTGATGCCGAAGGCTTACGACATCGTCTGGTCCCTCGTTCCGCTCGTCGTCGTCCTGTTCATCTTCTGGAAGCTCGTTCTTCCGAAGTTCCAGGAGGTCCTGACTGAGCGTGAGGACCGGATTAAGGGTGGTATCCAGCGCGCTGAGGCTGCTCAAGCTGAAGCCAAGGCTGCCCTTGAGAAGTACAACGCACAGCTCGCTGAGGCACGCGCTGAAGCTGCACAGATCCGCGAAGAAGCCCGTGAAAAGGGCAAGCAGATCGTTGCAGAAATGAAGGCACAGGCCGTGGAAGAGAGCAACCGCATCATCGCATCCGGTGAAAAGCAGCTTGAGGCTCAGCGCCAGCAGGTTGTCACCGAACTGCGCCAAGAGATGGGTCAGAACTCCATCAATCTGGCTGAGCGCCTCATCGGCGAGCAGCTGTCCGACAACGTTAAGCGTTCCGGCACGATTGATAAGTTCCTGTCCGAGCTCGATTCTGTGGCTCCGGCCGGAAAGTAGGCGACATGCACGCAGCTAGCCGCGAAGCACTGACGAAGACTGCTCAGACGCTTGATCAATGGATCAACAACTCTGATCAGGCGATCGCAGCTGCCTCCCAAACCGGTGCTGAGCTGTTCAGCATCGTCGAGGTTCTCGACGGCGACCGTGGCTTGCGTGTCGCTGTGGCTGATTCTTCAGCCACTGCCGAGCAGCGAACTGGCCTGATGCGCGCTGTATTCGGTGGCAAAGTTTCCCAGATGACTCTGGATTTTGCCCTCGAAGCAGCACAGCAGATCTGGTCAACTCCCCGCGAGTTCCGTACCGGACTCGTTGAGCTGGGCCGTCGCGCCCTACTGCGTTCTGCTGAGAAGCAGGGCCAGCTGGACAGGGTAGAGGACGAACTGTTCTCCCTCGGTCGCATCCTCAAGGATGAAACCGAACTTGCACAGCTGCTGGGGGACCGCAACACGAATGCTGATCGCAAGCGCGAGCTGCTGGCCAACGTCCTCTACGGCAAGGTAACCGCCGTCACCGAGGCACTGGCTAAGCAGGCAGTCGGACGCCCAGAGGACAACCCAATCGATGACATGGCAGCTCTTGCTTCCCTCGCAGCTGGTCTGCGTGGCAAGGAAGTAGCCATTGTGCAGTCTGCGGAACCTTTGAATGCGATCCAGACCGATGCACTGGCAGTCAAATTGGGCCACATTTACGGTCGTGAGGTGAGCATCCACACTGAGGTTGATCCCAGCCTCCTCGGTGGACTGGTCATCCGCGTTGGCGATGAAGTAATCGACGGCAGCACCTCGGGCAAGCTCGAGAAGCTCCGCACGAGCTTTGTTTAGAACACGACTATTAGAAGACATAAATTGCTGGAAGAAACAACCGAGAGCAGGAAGAACATGGCGGAGCTGACGATCTCCTCCGATGAGATCCGTAGCGCGATTGCGAACTACACCTCGAGCTACTCCCCGGAGGCCTCCCGTGAGGAGGTCGGCGTGGTCATTTCGGCAGCTGACGGTATTGCCCAGGTTTCTGGTCTGCCGTCTGTTATGGCGAATGAGCTGCTCGAGTTCCCAAACGGCGTTATTGGCGTCGCACAGAACCTCGACACCGATCGCATCGGCGTCGTAATTTTGGGTAACTACGAGACTCTTACCGAAGGCGACGAAGTAAAGCGGACCGGCGAGGTCCTTTCCATTCCGGTCGGAGATGCATTCCTCGGCCGCGTTATCAACCCACTGGGTCTGCCTATCGACGGCCTTGGCGCCATCGATAAGGAAGAAGACCGCGTCCTGGAACTGCAGGCACCTTCCGTGCTGCAGCGCCAGCCGGTCGAAGAGCCACTGGCTACTGGTATCAAGGCAATCGACGCAATGACCCCAATCGGTCGCGGTCAGCGTCAGCTGATCATTGGCGACCGCAAGACCGGCAAGACCGCGGTCTGCATCGATACCATACTGAACCAGAAGGCAAACTGGGAGTCCGGCGATGTCGACAAGCAGGTGCGTTGCATCTACGTCGCCATCGGTCAGAAGGGCTCGACCATTGCCGCCGTCCGCAAGACCCTCGAAGATCATGGCGCTCTGGAGTACACCACCATCGTGGCTGCTCCAGCATCTGACTCCGCCGGCTTCAAGTGGCTCGCACCATTCGCAGGTGCCGCACTGGGCCAGCACTGGATGTACCAGGGCAAGCACGTTCTGGTCATTTACGATGATCTGACCAAGCAGGCAGAAGCCTACCGTGCGATTTCGCTGCTGCTGCGCCGCCCACCAGGCCGAGAAGCATACCCAGGCGACGTGTTCTACCTGCACTCTCGTCTGCTGGAGCGTGCTGCAAAGCTTTCCGACGACATGGGCAAGGGCTCCATGACGGCACTGCCGATCATTGAGACGAAGGCAAATGACGTTTCCGCCTTCATTCCGACCAACGTCATCTCCATTACTGACGGCCAGGTCTTCTTGGAGTCCGACCTGTTCAACCAGGGCGTTCGTCCAGCAATTAACGTTGGTGTTTCGGTGTCTCGTGTTGGTGGCGCCGCTCAGACCAAGGGCATGAAGAAGGTCGCAGGTTCCCTGCGTCTGGACCTCGCTGCCTACCGCGATCTCGAGGCATTCGCTGCGTTCGCTTCTGACCTGGATGCTGCATCCAAGGCTCAGCTGCAGCGCGGTCAGCGTCTCGTTGAGCTGCTCAAGCAGGCGGAGAACTCTCCACAGGCTGTTGAGTTCCAGATCGTCTCCATCTTCCTCGCCGGTGATGGCCACTTCGATAACGTTCCCGTCGAAGATGTCCGTCGCTTCGAGGTAGAGCTGCATGACTACCTGCGCTCCAACGCTGCAGGTGTCTACGATCAGATCGCTGGTGGCGCTGCACTGTCCGACGAGTCCAAGCAGACTCTGATCCAGAGCACCGAGGATTTCAAGCACATCTTCGTGACCACCGAGGGCTCCCCAGTCATCGGTGAGCCAGAGGTTGACCCAATGTCCGAGGGTGACCTCGGCAAGGAGCAGCTGACCGTTTCCCGCAAGGTGAACAAGTAGTTTCATCACATGAATCAACAAGTTCAACCGAGCATGAGAAGGGAGGCGTAACACCATGGCTAATCTTCGCGAACTGCGTGACCGCATCAAGTCGGTCAAGTCAACGAAGAAGATCACCAAGGCTCAAGAGCTGATCGCTACTTCGCGTATCACCAAAGCTCAAGGACGAGTCGAGGCCGCTAAGCCGTATGCAGAGGAGATCCGCAAGGTTACCGAAAAGCTGCTTGCTGCTTCCAGCCTGGATCACCCAATGCTTCGCGAACGACCAAACGGTAAGCGCGCTGCCATTTTGGTGGTCACCAGTGACCGCGGCATGGCCGGCGGTTACAACTACAACGTCTTCAAGAAGGCACGCGAATTGCGTGCTCTCCTTGAGGCGAAGGGCTACGAGCCAGTTATTTACGTATCCGGCAACAAGGGTGTCGGCTACTACAAGTTCCGTGGTCAGGAGGTAGCAGGCGCTTGGACCGGCTACACCCAGGATCCGGGCTACAAGGAGACGCACGACCTGCGTCGCCACCTGATTGACGGTTTCATCGCAGGTTCGGAGGGCACTGCAAAGTGGCGTCCGGGTCTCAGCGCTGATGAAGGCGAAGCGATTCAGGGATTCGATCAGGTACACGTTGTGTACACGCAGTTTGTGTCCATGTTGACGCAGACGCCTGTTGCTCATCAGCTGCTGCCAATTGAGCCAGTGATCGAAGACAAGGAGCTCGACTTCGAGCAGGGCATCCTCGCCGACCCAGGCGAGATCCACTCTGATGTCGAGTTCGAGCCAGACGCGGATACCCTTTTGGCAGAATTGCTGCCAAAGTACGTATCTCGCAGCCTGTTTGCGATGCTTCTGGAGGCTTCTGCTTCCGAGTCGGCGTCGCGACGCAACGCAATGAAGTCTGCAACCGACAACGCTACGGCGTTGGTAAATGACCTCTCTCGCGTGGCAAACCAGGCACGTCAGGCTCAAATTACCCAGGAAATCACAGAGATCGTCGGTGGCGCCGGTGCGCTCGCCGAAAGCGGAGAAAGTGACTAGATTATGACTACAGCTCTTGTAGAGCAGAACGCACAGCCAGGCGCATACGCCTCTGGCCGTGTCGTGCGTGTCATCGGTCCGGTCGTCGACGTGGAATTCCCGCGTGGCGAGCTGCCGGCCCTGTTCAACGCACTGACTGTTGAGGTCACCCTCGAAGCAGTCGCAAAGACCATTACCCTCGAGGTTGCACAGCACCTCGGCGACAACCTGGTTCGTGCCGTCTCCATGGCACCTACCGACGGCCTCGTCCGCGGCACTGAGGTAAAGAACTCTGGCAAGCCAATTTCTGTGCCTGTCGGTGACGTCGTTAAGGGCCACGTGTTCAACGCCCTCGGCGACTGCCTCGATGATCCTTCAGTCAGTGAAGGTGTAGAGCGCTGGGGCATCCACCGCGATCCACCTCCATTCGACCAGCTCGAAGGCAAGACCGAGATCCTCGAGACCGGCATTAAGGTCATTGACCTGCTGACCCCTTACGTTAAGGGCGGCAAGATTGGTCTTTTCGGCGGCGCAGGTGTGGGTAAGACCGTCCTGATTCAGGAAATGATTACCCGTATTGCACGCGAGTTCTCCGGTACCTCCGTTTTCGCAGGCGTCGGCGAGCGTACCCGTGAGGGCACCGACCTCTTCCTCGAAATGGAAGAGATGGGCGTTCTCCAGGACACTGCACTCGTGTTCGGCCAGATGGACGAGCCACCGGGAGTCCGTATGCGCGTGGCGCTGTCCGGTCTGACCATGGCGGAGTACTTCCGCGATGTGCAGCACCAGGACGTGCTGCTGTTCATCGACAACATCTTCCGCTTCACCCAGGCTGGTTCTGAGGTTTCCACGCTGCTCGGCCGTATGCCGTCTGCAGTGGGTTACCAGCCAACCTTGGCTGATGAGATGGGTGTTCTCCAGGAGCGCATTACCTCCACCAAGGGTAAGTCGATTACGTCTCTGCAGGCCGTCTATGTGCCTGCCGACGACTACACCGACCCAGCGCCAGCCACCACCTTCGCCCACCTGGATGCCACCACCGAGCTTGACCGTGGTATCGCTTCCAAGGGTATCTACCCTGCAGTGAACCCACTGACCTCTACCTCTCGTATCCTCGAGCCAGGTATCGTCGGCGAGCGTCACTACGAAATCGCGCAGCGCGTGATTCGTATTCTGCAGAAGAACAAGGAACTCCAGGACATCATCGCCATCCTTGGTATGGACGAGCTGTCTGAAGAGGACAAGATCACCGTTGCCCGCGCGCGTCGCCTCGAGCGCTTCCTGGGCCAGAACTTCTTCGTCGCAGAGAAGTTCACCGGTATCCCTGGTTCCTACGTTCCTCTGGAGCACACCATCGATGCTTTCGAGCGCATCTGCAACGGCGAGTTCGACACCTACCCAGAGCAGGCCTTCAACGGTCTGGGTGGCTTGGACGACGTCGAGGCTGCGTACAAGAAGCTCACCGAGAAGTAAGGGGCAGCAACCATGGCTGATATCACCGTTGAATTGGTTTCCGTCGAGCGCAAGTTGTGGTCTGGCCAAGCCAGCATCGTTACCGCTCAGACGACCGAAGGTGAGATCGGCGTGCTGCCAGGCCACGAGCCAATGTTCGGCCAGCTGGTCGAAAATGGCGTTGTGACCATCCGCCCCGTGGACGGCAAGAAGCTTACTGCTGCCGTCCAGGGTGGTTTCCTCTCGGTTAGTACCGACAAGGTGACCATCTTGGCTGACTACGCTATCTGGGCCGAAGAGGTTAATTCCTCCGACGCTGAGTCTGCACTGTCTGCTGCCGGGGATGAGTCTTCAAAGGCACGCGCTGAAGCAGAACTACGCGCGGTTCGCCGCGCTCAGGAAGCCTAAGGCTTCTAAGGACAACAGAGCCCGCCGATCACTCGGTGGGCTCTGTTGTCGTTTTCGGGGCAAGTTGATCTACAATAGGCCCTTATAACGAGGAGGTTTCAGTGGATATTTTCGTGCTAACTTTTATCGCGCTTATCGCCCTTCTGGCATGTCTAGCTGTTTGGCGCTTCCTCAACCATCGCCATTCCGGCACCCAGGTCCTCATGCGCCGAGTTCCCGCTCAGGATGCGCGAGGTTGGCGACACGGAGTGATTCAATATCACGGCGAGAAACTTGACTTTTACAAGCTCCGCTCCATCAGTCCCAACCCAGATATCAGCTTTGATCGCTGTGGGTTTTTGTTGAAAGACCGTCGTAACCAGACGGTCTTTGAACAAAAATTCATGGAATCAAGCCGCCGGATTATTGCGTTGAAGACTAACCAAGGCGAATTTGAATGGGCGCTTGACCCACATGCGGAGATGGCCTTGCTAGCCTGGATTGAATCCGCGCCTACTCAGCCTTTGCAGCGGATGGATGTTAAGACCGCGCAAAAGTACTTGAGGAAAGAAAAATAAATGCGACTAGTGATCGCCCAGTGCGTCGTAGACTACGTTGGTCGGCTCGAATCACACCTTCCTGAAGCCACGCGCCTGCTGTTGGTGAAGGCCGATGGCTCCGTGAGTGTGCATGCCGACGACCGCGCCTATAAGCCACTAAATTGGATGACACCCCCGTGTACGCTCGTCGAACAGCCCGTCCTGGACCTCGAAGGCACGAACACCGGTGAGCAGCTGTGGATCGTTGAGAACAAGAAGGGCGAGCAGCTGCGCATTACGATCCGTGAGATCATTGCCGATGTCACCCACGAGCTCGGCACCGACCCAGGGTTGGAAAAAGATGGTGTCGAGGCGCATTTGCAGGAGCTGCTGGCAGAGCACATCAACACGCTAGGCGACGGCTACAAGCTCATCCGCCGCGAATATCCAACCGCCATCGGTCCGGTGGACATTCTGTGCCGCAACGAGTCCGGGGAGACCGTCGCTGTGGAGATCAAACGTCGGGGCGGTATCGACGGCGTGGAGCAGCTCACCCGCTACCTGGAGCTGCTCAACCGCGACGAGCTCCTGCGGCCCGTGCATGGCGTCTTTGCCGCGCAGGAGATCAAACCCCAGGCGCGTACTCTGGCCGAAGACCGCGGTATCCGCTGCGTTGTGTTGGACTACCAGGACTTGCGGGGCATTGAATCCAACGAGCTGCGTCTGTTCTAATGTCGCGCCGGAACAAGTACAACCGGCCGGCGCCGCGCGAACTACCCCGGGACGGCGCGGCCTATTGGGGTACCAGATCCGCCACCGACCGCGACGGCGTGGAGTATCTAGTCCGGCAGATGGGTGCAAGCCGGGCCACTAAGTTCTATATCTGCCCGGGGTGCAACCAAAATATCCCGCCCGGAATCGCCCACGTGGTGGCGTGGGAGCCCGGACGGGAGGACGACCGCAGGCACTGGCATAAGCCGTGCTGGGCGAGGTTTACTTAGGCTCGGTGATCTCCAGTAGCACGCCGCCAGCATCCTTAGGATGCACGAAGTTGATGCGCGCGCCGCCGGTGCCGATCTTTGGCTCTGGGTAGAGCAGACGCACATTGTTGGCATGCAAGTGCTCGCAAAGGGCATCCATGTTGTTGGTACGCAGACACATCTGCTGCAGGCCGGGGCCCTTCTTGTCGATGAACTTCGCGATGGTGGACTCTTCGTTCAGCGGAGCGAGCAGCTGAACCATGCCATCGCGCGCTGTCATATCCTTAGGGCCGATCATTGCCTCGCGGACGCCCTGCTCCTCGTTGACCTCTTCGTGGTGGTTGACCCAGCCGAATGCGGAACGGTAAAACTCAACCGCTGCGTCGAAGTCTGGGACGGCAATGCCGACGTGGTCGAGGCAGGTGATGTACTCGTGAGGGATTTCGATGTTTGCAATATCAGACATGATCCCATTCTAGTTCGCGCTATCCCACTATGCTGGGGTTCATGATTATTGCCTTTTCAGTTGCCCCTGCGGTAACCAATGAAAGCGCGGACATGGCCGACGCTGTTGCGGAGGCCGTGCGCATTGTTCGTGAGTCCGGGCTCCCCAATGAGACGAATGCGATGTTTACGCTGGTTGAGGGGGAGTGGGATGAGGTTATGGGCGTCGTGAAGCGCGCGACGGATGCGGTGCTCGCAGTGAGCCCGCGCGCCTCCCTCGTAATCAAGGCGGACATCCGGCCCGGTTACACGGGACAGCTGCAGCAGAAGGTAGCCTCCGTAGAGAAACGATTGGAGCAATAATGGCCGTAGTTGATCTAGCAGAACTGAAAGCACGCGCTGATGCCAAGGCCGCAGCCGCCGGCGGGGACGTCGCCACCACCACGACCCTGACGCAGGAGAATTTCGAAGCGACCCTGGGGTTGTCAATGAAGGTGCCGGTGGTTGTCCTCGTAGGAACCTCCCGCAGCCCGGAATCCGAAGAACTCCGGCACAATCTGAGCACCCTGGCCTCCCAAGCAAACCGCACCTGGCTCTTTGCCTATGTCGACGCCGACACCACGCCGCAGATCGCGCAGGCCTTCGGCATCACCGGCCTGCCCAGCGTCATTGCGCTTGCCGACGGCCGGCCGCTCGCCAACTTTGAAGGCGGTCAGCCGCTGGATGCCCTGCAACAGTGGACCGCGGCGGTGGTCAATGCGGTGGCCGGAAAACTACCGGGCTTGGGTGAGGAGAAGCCAGAAGATCCCCGTCTCGTGGCGGCGGCTGGCCTGCTCGATGCAGGCGATTTTGAGGGCGCGATCGCGGCCTATGAGGAGATCCTGAAAAAGGAACCCGCAAACAAGGAAGCCAAGACGGCGCTCGACAACGCGAAGCTGGTGGCGCGACTCGCGACTGCGGAAGGCGACCCAATCTTGGCTGCCGATGCCGATCCTAAGGATGTAGACAAGCAACTGGCGGCTGCCGACGCCCAGATCGCGGTTGGCGCAGTGGAGGAGGCTTTCGAGCGTCTCATCCAGCTACTTCCGAACGAGGACGTGAAGAAGCGTCTCATCGAACTGTTCGCGGTGTTCGAGGCTGGCGATCCACGGGTGAAGGTCGCGCGGGCGAAAATGGCGAGCAAACTTTTTTGATGCAGTTGAAGGGGATTTGGCTGGGCCTTGCTAGTTGTGCAGCGGCAGACCTGTTCCTGGCAATTGTGTGGTGGCAAGAACGACATGATCAGGTATTGCCTGATCTAATGCCGCTGCCATTCGTGTTTTGTTTTGTTTGCGTGCTCAGGGTTGCATTAGTCCGACCGAGACCCGAAGAATACGCACCAGCCACGGCAGGGATCGCTGTAGTGCTGTCCGTAGCCATGATTATGTGGGTAATTGCTGTGCGCCCTCGCGGGGGCGTCATTGCCCCTCGCCCTCGTGAAAAGCGCAGGTAGTAACTAGTAGACAGCGTACCTATAGTGGCCTAAGAACTCTGCCAGACTAACCGTCCCAGCGGTACCACTGCGCAGACATGGCCGGGATATGCAGCGTCACGCAGTGCTCATAGCCATCCCAGTGTGAGTCGTGCGCCCAGACGGAGAGCGGCAAGTCATTGCCTGCGCCTTCGTAGACCGCGTCATCGGTGTTGATCACGCGCGTCCAGGTGCCGCCTGCGGGTACACCGAGGCTGTAATTAGGGTGGGTGCCACCGCCGAAGTTGAAGACGCAGAGGTATTTCTGGCCGTCGTTGCCGTAGCGCATGAACGCCAGGATGTTGTTGGTTGCATCGTCGGATTTGACCCAGGAGAACCCGGACTGCTCGTTATCCTGCGTGTACAGGGCTGGGGAGCCGGTGTAGACGAGGTTGAGGTCACGAACCATCCGATGGATACCGCGGTGGTATTCGGATTCCCAGCCGTCGAACTCGTGCCAGTCCAGGGAATGCTCCTCGGTCCACTCGCGGGACTGGGCAAATTCCTGGCCCTGGAAGAGCAGCTGCTTGCCGGGGTGCGCCCACATGTAGGCGAAGAGGGTACGTACGCCGGCGGCTTTGTTCCAGGTGTCGCCTGGCATCCGGGTCCACAGGGTGCCCTTGCCATGAACAACTTCGTCATGGGAGATCGGCAGGCAGAAGTTCTCGCTGTACTGGTAGATCATCGAGAAGGTGATGTCGCCGTGGTGGTGGCTGCGGTGGATTGGGTCCTTGGAGAAGTACTCCAGGGTGTCATTCATCCAGCCCATGTTCCACTTGAGGGAGAAACCGAGGCCGCCGTGATCGGTGGGGGCGGTGACTCCTGGCCAAGAGGTGGATTCCTCAGCGATGGTGAGTACGCCGTGGTGGAGCTTGTGCACGGTTGCGTTCATTTCCTGCAGGAACTGCACTGCCTCGAGGTTCTCGCGGCCACCGTATTGGTTCGGGGCCCATTCACCCGGCTCCCGGGAGTAGTCCAGGTAGAGCATGGAGGCTACTGCGTCGACACGTAGGCCGTCGAAGTGGAATTCCTCCAGCCAGTACAGGGCGTTGGCAACCAGGAAGTTGCGGACTTCGGGGCGACCGAAGTCGAAGACATAGGTGCCCCAGTCCTTCTGCTCGCCGCGCCGCCAATCTGGGTGTTCGTAGACTGGTCGGCCATCAAAGCGGGCCAGTGCCCAGTCGTCTTTGGGGAAGTGTGCTGGGACCCAGTCGACGAGGACGCCGATGCCTCGAGCGTGGAAGGCGTCGATAAGCGCGCGCAGCTCATCCGGCTCGCCCCAGCGGGAGGTGGGGGCGTAGTAACCGGACACCTGGTAGCCCCAGGAGCCGCCGAAGGGATGCTCGGCGACGGGCATGAACTCCACGTGGGTGAAGCCTTGATCGGCGACATAGTCCACCAGCTCGGTCGCCAAATCGGCGTAGCTCAGCCCTTCTTTCCAGGAGCCGAGGTGTACTTCGTAGACGCTCATCGGCTTTTGTGCGACGTCCTCACGGGTGGCCAGCCATTCGGCGTCTTTCCACTCGTAGGAGCTGGCTGTGACGATGGAGCCGGTAGCAGGGGGGATCTCTGCCTTGCGGGCCATCGGGTCTGCCTTATCGCGACGGTGCCCTTCCGGGGTTTGGATGGCGTATTTGTAGACGGTGCCCTCGCCAACCCCGGGGAGGAAGAGCTCCCAGATGCCCGAGGAACCCAAGGAACGCATCGGGTGCTGCGAGGCGTTCCAGCCGTTGAACTCGCCGACAACAGCAACGCCGATGGCGTTCGGGGCCCACACCGCGAAGCTGGTACCACTCACACCGTCGACGGTGCACACATGCGAACCGAGCACGTCCCAGAGGCGCTCGTGGCGCCCCTCGGCGATCAGGTGGATGTCCAGTTCTCCCAGCGTGGGCAGGAAGCGGTAGGGATCCTCGATGGCTACGGTTGCTTCCGGCCAGGTGACCTCCAGCTGGTAATTGCCGGCGGGGACGGTGGCTTCGAAGATGTCGTCGCCAAGCGGGCTCATCTCGTAGCGGCTGCCACCGGACAGGACGACGACGGAGCTAGCGCCAAGCTGGCGGGTGCGAATGACTTCGCCGTGGCGACCGTAGTAGGAGTGCGGGTCGTGATGCTGGCAGTGCAACAGACGGGACAGATCGGTCATTTTAGCTCCTGTACTCGGTTACTTCGCGCCAAGCGAGTGCTTCTCGACGCTCTTCCACGACCTCCGGCAGCACGAAGATATGCGCGACATCTTCCCACGGCTTGAGCTCGACGTAATTGCTCTCTCCCCAAGTGTAAGTGCGCCCGGTAATTTGATCTGCCACTTCGAAAGATGCAGGCATGCCAATTTTGTTCAAGTCCAGTCGCAGGATTCCGGACTGGGCGTTGTAGGAGTCCAAATTGACCACAACTAGTACCACATTGCCGGTGAGGGCATCTGCCTTGGAATAGGCCAGGATCTGGTCATTGTTGGTCTCGTGGAAATGGATGCTGCGCAGCTGTTGGAGTGCAGGCTGCTCCCGGCGGATGCCGTTGAGCATCGTGATGAATGACTCCAAGGAATCACCCCGCTCGAGGGCACCCGCGAAATCGCGCGGGCGCAGCTCATACTTCTCGGAGTCCAGGTATTCCTCCGAGCCCGGCTTCACGGCCTCGTGCTCGAATAACTCATAGCCGGAGTAGACGCCCCAGAGTGGGGACATGGTGGCGGCGAGGACCGCGCGGATAGCGAACATGCCGCGACCGCCGTACTGCAGCGAGGCGTGCAGAATATCCGGGGTGTTCACGAACAGGTTCGGGCGAGAGATGTCCGCCATGCCGGCGATCTCTTCGCCGAACTCCGTGAGCTCCTGCTTCGTGGTCTGCCACGTGAAATAGGTATAGGACTGGGAGAATCCGGCCTTGGCTAGCCCGTAGAGGCGTGGCCTCCGGGTGAATGCCTCCGCCAGGAAGATGACCTCCGGGTGATCCTCGTGCACCTGGGCGATGAGCCACTCCCAGAAGTTCGCTGGCTTGGTGTGGGGGTTGTCCACACGGAAGGTGGTTACGCCGTGCTCGACCCAGAACAGCACCACGCGCAGGATTTCTTCGTAGATGCCTTTGGGATCGTTGTCAAAGTTCAGCGGATAAATGTCCTGGTACTTCTTGGGCGGGTTCTCCGCGTAAGCGATGGTGCCGTCGGGAAGCACAGTGAACCACTCTGGGTGCGCTGTTGCCCACGGGTGATCGGGGGCGCACTGCAGTGCCAGGTCCAGCGCGATTTCCAGATCGAGTTCCTTAGCGCGCTGCATCAGGGCGTCAAAGTCCGCGAGGGTGCCGAGCGCAGGGTGCACGGCGTCGTGGCCGCCGTCCTTGGAGCCGATTGCCCAGGGGGATCCAACATCCTTCGGGCCTGGGGTCAACGTGTTATTGCGCCCCTTGCGGTTGACTTCACCGATCGGGTGAATCGGCGGGAAGTAAACGGTGTCAAAACCCATCTGCTTAACCCGCTCCAACTCGGCAGCGGCGGTGGCGAAGGTGCCGTGGACTGGGGTGCCGGATTCGTCAACGCCGCCAGTAGAGCGTGGGAAGAACTCGTACCAGGAGCTCACCAGCGCCTTACGGCGATCCACCTGCACGTACAGGGTCTGGCCCCGGGTCAACAGGTCACGTAGCGGGTACATATTGAGGATCGCGGAGACCTCACGGCTAAAGGCAGGAGCCACGCGGGCCCGGGGATCGCCGCTAGAACGCAAGGATTCGGAGACTGCGCGGAGTGCTTCCCGGTGGACCTTAGGTGCGCCGGAGGCGACTCGGTCAAACAGCTGTGCGCCGATTTCAATGTCATTAGCAAGCTCAGCGGCGCTCTGGCCGGCCTCGATTTTGGCGGTGACGTTATGACGCCAGGTGGCTACTGGGTCGCTCCAGACGTCGACACGCACGGACCACATGCCCGGCACATCCGGGACGAAGATGCCATGCACCTGGTCAGGGTCCTCCCCGCGGGACATGATGGTGCGACTCGTCTTCGCCGCGACGGCGGAGTCATCCGGACCTTTGACGTTGAGCGTTGCCGAGATTGCGTCGTGGCCCTCGCGCCAGGCGATCGCGAAAACGGGCACAACTTCACCAACAACCGCCTTGGCAGGCGCGCCGCCCGAAACCTGTGGTCTTACGTCATCGAGGCCGAGTCGTCCGGTCATGTTAAGGTCCTTTCCACTTGGGGATTACTAGATCCAGAGTAGGTGTTCGGCCACGATCGCACACGGCGACGGCAATTCGCTGCCATGATGGTGTGGTGAGTGATTACAACCCTGACTTGATCATCGACTTTGACGACGTCACCTTCGTCCGCAATAACCGCACGTTGCTCGGTCCGTTGTCGTGGCAGGTAGAACTGGATGAGCGCTGGGTCATCATCGGACCGAACGGTGCCGGAAAAACCACCCTCATGCGGCTCGCCGGCGCGGAGGAATACCCGTCCGGGGGTAGTGCCCGCATCATGGGGGAGCAGGTAGGCAAGACGGACATGCGTGACTTGCGGACCATGATCGGTGTCTCCTCCTCGGCGCTTGGTAACCGCATCCCGAAAGAGGAAACGGTGGAGGACCTCGTGGTCTCCGCCGCCTACGCGATCCTGGGGCGCTGGCGGGAGGAATATGACCAGATGGACTTCGACCAGGCCATGGAAATCCTCGAGCGCGTCGGCGCAGTTCATCTGACCAAGCGCACCTGGGGCACCCTCTCCGAAGGTGAGCGCAAGCGCGTCCTGATTGCCCGCGCCCTCATGACCAACCCCGAGCTGTTGCTTCTCGACGAACCCGGCGCCGGCCTCGACCTCGGCGGTCGCGAGGACCTGGTGGGGTACCTGGGCGAGCTGGCCCTGGATGCGGACGCCCCAGCGATCGTCATGATCACGCACCACGTGGAGGAGATCCCCTTCGGCTTCACCCACGCGCTGCTTCTCGACGAAGGCACCGTGGTAGCCCAAGGCCTGATCGATGACGTGATGACGAGTGAAAACCTGACTACAACATTTCACCAGGCCATCCACCTCGAAAGGATCGACGGTCGTTACTTCGCCCGCCGGATTCGCGGACAAGGCAGCCACCGCGCAGGCTAGACTTGGCGCTCATGAAAGGAATCCGTGGCGCCAAGCTCGCAGCGACAGTGATCCTCGTCCGCGATTCTCCCCTTGGCCTCGAGGTATACGTACAGGAACGTGTGGCGGAGATGCCCACCTTCCCGAACACCACCGTCTTTCCCGGCGGTGGGTTAGACGAGCGTGACCTCGGCCAGGGTGGGCCCGTCGATGGCGTGGAAGCACAGCGCTGGGGCAAGCTCCTGGGCATCGAGGCTGACATCGCGCATGGCCTGGTGATGGCCGCAGTACGGGAGGTCTTCGAAGAGTCGGGGATCCTCCTGGCCCGCCACCGCACCGGAGAATTAGTCTCGGATTCTGTGCAGTACGCTGCCGCGCGGCCGCTGCTGGAGAACCACGAGCTGTCTTTCACACAGTTTCTGGCGGACAACGAGCTCACCGTTGCCACAGACTTGTTGTATCCTTTCGCCCGCTGGGTAGGGCCGGGGCCCGTCGATCCGCGCTTTGACACGTTTTCCTTCGTGGCGCAGACACCGATGGGACAGCTGCCTGATGGCGCGACCCGCGAGGCCTCCTCGACGGGCTGGTTCCTGCCTTCGCTCATCCTCACTGGTTTCCGGACCGGCTTGGTGCGCCTTGTCATCCCGACCTGGGCGCAGCTGACGGCCCTCACTGAATTTCACACCGTCGCAGAACTGGAAGCTTCTTTGACCAACGTCGACATGACCCCGATCATCGGTGACCCAGATGATCCCTGGTTCGAGGACTTCTTCCGCTACGGGGACCTACCGGAGCGCTTTTGATATCCCTCGCTGAAGCCCGATTCCTCGTCGCGCACACTGGGCAGTTCGCCGACCTCGAGTTGCCCACGGATCCACTCAAGCGCGTCGCCACGCTCACGACCCGTTTCGGCGAGTACGGCCGCGCAGTCGCCGAGCTGCTCGACGCTCGTTCCAAAGGCAAGCTCCCCGCCACATGGCTGATGGATAGCGATAGTTCCCAGCAGGCCACGCCACTGGCCGTATCTGAAGTGCGTTTCGAGCGTATTCGTCGGGTGCTCGGTCAGTGCACAGTGCACGACGTGACCTGTTCCATCGGGACCGAAGGTGTGGCAAGCATGGCTGCGGGGCTGCGCTACTTCGGTTCGGATCTTTCCCTGCCACGCCTGGTGATGGCACAACACAATGTGCCAGAGGCATCGTTCTTCCAAGCGGACGCACTCCAGCCTTGTATCACGGCCGATGTGGTGGTGGCTGATCCTGCGCGCCGGGCCGGCGGCCGTCGGATCACGAATCCAGCAGACCTGCTGCCACCGCTGCCAGCACTCCTCGATGCTCATAACGGACCACTGGCCGTGAAATGCGCCCCCGGGCTTGATTTCTCCGAGTGGGATGGGCTGGTATCCCTAGTCAGCGTCAATGGCGGGGTGAAAGAAGCATGCCTCTACACACCGGAACTCGCGGAGGGGGCCAGCCGCGAGGCGGTGGTGATTCGCGGGAGCATCGATCGTCTCACTGACCTGCTGCCCACGCAGACGGAGCTTGCGGGGCCCCACGGCAGCTATCTCATCGACCCGGATGGGGCAGTAGTGCGCGCCGGGTTGGTACGGCACTTCGCAGTGCGGGAAGGGCTGTGGATGCTGGACGAGCGGATCGCCTATCTCACAGGTGACCGGATTCCGGCGGGCTACACCGGCTTTAAGATCCTGGAGCAGGTACCGCTGAAGAAGCTCAAGAGCGCGCTCGCACCCTATGACGTCGGCGCCCTGGAGATTTTGGTGCGCGGAGTAGATGTTGATCCGGACGCACTTCGTAAGAAGCTGCGGTTGCGGGGCAAGCAGGCAATGGCAGTGGTGGTCACCAGAATCGGCAGCCAGGGCGTGGCTCTTATCTGCGAGGCCAGAAGTTGTATGATCGAGGGCTGAACCTTTAAGCAACCAGGAGGAATAATGCCCGCAATCGTGGTCCTAGTGAAGAACGTACCGGACACGTGGTCCGTTCGGACCTTGAATGCAGATTTCACCATGCACCGCGAGGGCGTCGATGAAGTCATCGACGAGATCAACGAGTACGCCGTCGAACAGGCACTGCGCATCCGCGATGCCAACCCTGGCTTTGAAGTTGTTGCCTTAAGTGCTGGTCCGGAGCGCGCGCAGGAAGCGCTGCGTAAGGCACTCGCAATGGGCGCTAACCGTGCCGTCCTGCTCTCCGATCCGGCGCTGGCTGGCTCCGATGTGTTGGGCACTGCTTGGGCGCTCAACTGCGCGATCAACACCATCGCAGATGTGCAGCTCATCGTGGCAGGTAATGCCTCCTCCGATGGCGCGATGGGGGCTCTCCCCGGCATCATCGCCGAGTACCGGCAGCTTCCTTCCCTGACCAATCTCACTGCGGTTTCCGTGGCCAACGCTACGGTCACCGGCCACAAGGAAACCCCGGAAGGGTCCTATGAGCTGCAGGCGGCACTGCCGGCCCTCATTTCGGTGACGGAAAAGACGGACAAGCCACGCTTCCCGAATTTCAAGGGCATCATGGCTGCGAAGAAGGCCGAGATCTCGATGCTCGACCTCGCCGCTATTGGCGTCGCTCCGGAGTACGTCGGCCTCGCGCATGCTTCTACCGCAGTCACGTCGGCCACGCTACGGCCGGCTCGCGACGGCGGCGAGATGGTCTATACCGACGGCGCCGAGCGCATCCACCAGTTCCTTTCCGAAGAAAAGTTCATCTAGGAGTATTTGACCCATGACGTACGTACTTGCATCAGGTGAACACACCCTCGAGCTCATCGCAGCCGCCCAAGTCTTGGGCGATGTCACTGTCGTCGCTTTCGATGACGCTCCTTACCCGGTACCGGTGATCCGTTGCTCCGGTGAGGGCCGCGTGGTCATGCCCGCCGTGGACGCGCTGTCCATGCTTGCCGCGCAGACTCCGGCCCCGATCGTGCTGGCAGCCGATAGCGTGGGCAATGAGATCGCGGGTCGGCTAGCTGCCCGCCTAGCTTCGGGTGTGCTGACCAATGTCGTCGGTATCAATGCCGACCGCACGGCTACCATGTCCATCTTCGGTGATTCTTACGAGGTCGCCGCAGCCGTCGGTGGCAACAGCCCGATCTACACGGTGCGCGCGGGTGCTGTCGCGCCGGTGACGGCGGGCAGCGCCACCGAGACCACGATGGCGCTGCCCGCCGCGGGAGCGATGGACGCCGCAGTATTGTCCTTCACCCCGGCTGTGCAGGGCTCCCGCCCGGAGCTGAGCTCCGCAAAGGTCGTCGTTTCCGGCGGACGTGGTGTGGGAGATAGCGGATTCAGCGAGCTAGTTGAGCCGCTTGCCGATGCTCTCGGCGGCGCCGTCGGCGCTACCCGTGACGCAGTAGACAACGGTGCCTACCCGGCGCAATACCAGGTGGGCCAGACCGGTGTCACCGTTTCGCCGGACCTCTACATCGCGGTCGGTATCTCCGGTGCGATCCAGCACACCTCGGGCATGCAAACCTCCCGCAAGATCATCGCGATCAACAATGACGAAGATGCCCCGATCTTTAAGATCGCGGACTTGGGCGTTGTGGGAGATGCGGCAGAGATCGTCCCTGAGCTGCTGGCTAAACTGCGCTAATGCGCTACTTCGATCATGCCGCGACCTCCCCAATGCGGGAGAGCGCCCGCACGGCATGGCTGTCGGCCGCCGACATGCTGAACCCGGGTGGCCAGTACGCAGCGGGTCGCGCGGCGAACCGTGCGCTGGCTGAGGCGCGAGAAACCGTGGCAGCTGCGCTGGATTGCGAACCGATCGAAGTAATCTTCACCGGCTCCGGCACGGAGGCGGACAACCTGGCAATCCAAGGGCTCTTTCGCAAGTCCCCGCTGCAGCGGGTGGTATCCACGGAGATCGAGCATCCTGCGGTCCTGGAAACCGTGGCGGCGCTCGACGCTGAGGTAGAGATGCTACCGCTGACGGACGGTCGAGTGTCCTCCTTCGCGGCGCTGGCTACGCCGGCTGCGCTGGCAACCTGCATGTGGGCCAACAACGAAACCGGGATTATCCAGCCGGTTGCCGAGTTAGTGGCGGCAGCGGGGCATACCCCGGTTCATGTGGACGCGGTGCAGGCCGTGGGCCATGTTCCGGTGTCTTTCGCGAACCTAGGAGCCACCACTCTCGCCGGTTCGGCGCACAAGTTCGGTGGCCCGCGCGGCGTCGGTATCCTGCTGGCGCGGCGCAACGGTCCCGCACCGACCATCTTCGGTGGCGGGCAGCAGCGCGGGATACGCCCTGGCACTGTCGATGTGGCGGGTGCGGTGGCCACGGCGGCGGCCCTGTCGGAGGCGGTGTCAGAAATTCCTGCGGAAACGGCGCGGCTCACTGAGCTGCGAGAGCGGCTGCAGGCCGGCATCGCGCTTATCGACGGCGCAGTAGTGCACTCCCGTGGCCAGGTCCTCCCCGGACACGTCCATGTGTCCTTTCCTGGTGCGGAGGGAGACAGCCTCATTATGCTGTTGGACATGTTGGGGATCGCAGCATCCACAGGTTCCGCTTGTGCGAGCGGAGTGAACCGCGCGAGCCATGTGCTGCTAGCGATGGGGGTGGCTGAGGACGTCGCACGCGGAGCGCTGCGATTTACGCTGGGACGCACCACAACCGCAGCTGACGTGGATTTTTTGCTCGCGCATCTGGGCGGGGTCGTGGACAAAGCCCGAAAAGCTGGCATGGCCTTCTGATAATCTGTATTAGCTGCAATGTACGGGAATGTCGGTGTGAATCCGGCAGCGGTCCTCGCCACTGTATTGCTTCATGTATTAGGCGTGGTCTGAGTTCACTGCTTTCGGGCGGGAAGGACTGCAGGCCGTTAAGCGCAGAAGCTAAGCCAGGAGACCGATTGCAGCGTGCCTACTCATTGCGGCCCGCGAGATGGACGGGCCCCGGTTGGAAAGAAGAAGTGTCATGCATATTGCCGAGGGGTTTCTCCCGGTCGAGCATTGCGTAGCGTGGGGAGTGGCCGCTGCGCCGTTCGTTATCCACGGTGCCTACGCAGTGAATAAACAAATCAAGACCCGTCCCGAAACGGCCATGCTGCTCGGTGCTGCAGGCGCCTTCAGTTTTGTGCTCAGCGCGTTGAAAATCCCGTCCGTGACGGGTTCTAGCTCGCACCCGACCGGCACCGGGCTTGGTGCCGTGCTCTTTAAACCGCCGGTCATGGCGTTCCTAGGGGCCGTTGTCCTGCTGTTCCAGGCGATTTTATTGGCCCATGGTGGGCTGACCACGCTGGGCGCCAATGTGTTCTCCATGGCCATCGTCGGCCCGTGGGTGGCTTATGGCGTGTGGAAGGCCTTCGGCGGGCGCAGCCCAGAAATCGCGATCTTCTGCGCCGCGTTCCTTGGCAACCTGTCCACCTACTGCGTGACCGCAATGCAGTTGGCGGGTGCACACCATGCGGCGGGCTTCGGGAATGCTGCCGGTACCTTCCTCGCGCTCTATGCACCAACGCAGGTTCCGCTTGCAGTGGTGGAAGGCCTCGTCACGGTGCTGATTTTCCGCAGCCTGCGAGTGATTGCGAAGAAGGAATTGACCGTTCTCGGCATCCCAGTTGCCGGTCCGAAGCGAGAGCTGGTGCACGCTTAAATGAAGAATCTACTGCTGATCGCCGCAGCTGCGATCCTGATCATGTTCCCAATGTTCTTCAACTTGGGGGACCCTGCTGCTGAAGAACCATTCGCGGGCACCGATGCGGGGGCCGAGACCGTGGTTGCGGAAAATAACCCGGGCTATGAGCCGTGGTTCGAGTCTGTTGCAGGGGAGCTACCAGGTGAGGTCGAGGCAGGGCGCTTTGCATTGCAAGCTGGCCTCGGCGCGGGCGTAGTGGGCTATGTGCTTGGTGTCTACCGCGGCCGTAGCCAGCGTGAAGCCCCCGCAACGGCCTAAATGAACGCGCTGGAACTCGCTGCCTCGCGCAGCCGGTGGGCGCACATCAATGTTGGCGAGAAGAGCCTGCTCATTGTGCTGCTCTTTCTCGCCATCTCTGTCTCTGGGGTCAAGCTAGCCATTATTGGCGTGGTGACCTGCATGTTGGCGTCGATAGCAGGCGTCAATTGGCGGTTGTATGCGGGGTTGATTGCTGCCCCAGCCACCTTTATCGCTGTTGGCTTGGGACCGCTCATTTTTGCGATCACCACCTCGGGGGTCGTGATGATTCCTGGTGGCCTGACGCATGCGGGCATGGTGCTGGCGCGTTCGGTGGTCGGTATGTCCATCACCATGCTGTTTGCGTTGACCACGCCCATGTCGGAAATCCTCATGTTCGCGCGGCGTTGCCACGCTCCGGAAGCTCTGATCCACGTCACAGCGCTGACCTACCGGCTGATCGGAACGTTGATCCTCACGGCCCGCGCAATGTGGGATGCACAGGCCGCCCGGCTCGGGCACAGTAGCGTGCGCCGCTGGCTGCGGTCAGTGGCTTCACAAGCGGCCTCGTTATTCGTCTTGTCTTTCACCCGGGCCCGCGCCTTGCAAGAAGGCCTGGAATTGCGTGCGGACGCAGCAGCCATGAGCGTCTTGAGTACTTCGCGCCCCGTCAATTGGTTCCGCGTCATCGGCGCGCTGATCGGAATGAGCTTGATATGTCTGTATTAGAAACCCACGCCGTACACTTCGCGCATGATGAGCCGGTGCTGAGTGGGGTGACTATGGACGTCGCTAAGGGCGAGCGCCTGGCGATCCTCGGCGCGAACGGCTCCGGCAAGTCGACGTTGCTTAAACTACTAGCCGGATCCTGGCGGCCGGATTCCGGCAGGGTGCTTCTCGACGGCAGCGAGCTGGATTACTCGCGGCGTGGGCGCGACCACATGCGACGCAACGTGCAGCTGGTGTTGCAGGAGCCGGACGAGCAGATCTTTGCTACCTCGGTCTCGGCCGACGTCTCTTATGGCCCAGTGAATTTGGGCTTGTCCACAGCGCAGGTGTCGGAGCGGGTGGCCGCCGCGCTCGAGCGCTGTGAGATCTCGCACCTGGCAGATCGGGTGCCGCATCAGCTTTCCTATGGCCAGCGCAAGCAGGTGGCACTGGCGGGGGCGCTGGCGATGCAGCCACGAGTGTTGCTCCTTGATGAGCCCACCGCTGGGCTTGACCCCTATGCCAGCGAGCGATTGTTGGCGACACTGCTGGAACTCAACGCCGCGGGAACGACAGTGGTGATCTCGACGCACGAGGTGGATTTCGCCTACGCGTTCGCGACCTCCGTGGGGTTGCTCAGTGCGGGGGAGCTGTTGGTGGGGAGTCCGGATTTGCTTAGCGACGTCCAAAAGATGCACGCTGCGCGCTTGTGCCTGCCGTGGGCGCCCTTGGTGTCTGGGTTGGTCGGTCGCGACATAGTTTCGGCGGAACAACTACTATAGAGACGCACCTCATTTCACCACGGGAGTGTGGCCGATTCCACGCTGAGAGGACGCAACATGATACGGAGCGTCGACCGTCTAACCTGTCCGGATAATGCCGGCGTAGGGAGTTCTTTTTATGATTACTACTGGGCCTATCTACCGTAGCCACAAGGTGTACACCCCGGTCACTTTCGGGGACACGGAGCTGCAGATCCCCGCTCGGCGGATCGACTTGACCACCGGTGAGCACTTTGATGTGTATGACACCTCTGGTCCATACACGCTGGATGACCCCGCTATTGACCTAGAGCAGGGGCTGCCGCGCACTCGCGAGACCTGGTCTCGAGCATCGGCAGTGTCGGCTTCCGAGGAACATCCAGAACTGAAGGTGCAAACGCAGCTGGCGTGGGCGCGCGCAGGAATCATCACGCCTGAGATGGCGTTCTGTGCGGCGCGCGAGGGCATGCCGGCTTCCTTTGTGCGGGATGAGGTCGCGGCTGGTCGCGCGGTGATTTGTGCGAACAAGAATCACCCGGAGATTGAGCCGATGATCATCGGCAAGGCCTTCGCGGTGAAGATCAACGCGAACATCGGCAACTCGGCTGTGACTTCTTCGATCGACGAGGAGGTGGAGAAGATGGTGTGGGCGACCCGCTGGGGTGCGGACACCATCATGGACCTGTCCACGGGTAAGGATATCCACGAGACCCGCGAATGGATCCTCCGCAACTCCCCAGTTCCGGTGGGCACCGTGCCGATCTACCAGGCGCTGGAGAAGGTCGGCGGGGATCCGACGCGTCTTTCCTGGGAGGTCTACCGCGACACCATCATTGAGCAATGCGAACAGGGCGTCGACTACATGACCGTCCATGCTGGTGTGCTGCTGCGCTATATACCGCTGGCCGCCGATCGCGTGACCGGAATCGTCTCCCGCGGTGGTTCGATCATGGCAGCCTGGTGCCTCAAGGAGCATCGTGAGTCCTTCCTGTACACCCACTTTGCGGAACTGTGCGACATCCTGGCGGCCTACGATGTCACGTTCTCGCTGGGCGATGGGCTGCGTCCGGGCTCTATCGCAGATGCCAACGATGAGGCCCAGCTGGCCGAATTGCGCACCCTGGGCGAGCTCACTTTGATCGCCCGTTCGCGCGGCGTGCAGGTGATGATCGAGGGGCCGGGACACGTGCCGATGCACAAGATCCCCGTCAACGTGGAGTGGGAAGAGGACTGGTGTCACGGAGCGCCCTTCTACACGCTGGGCCCGCTGGCCACCGACATTGCGCCAGGTTATGACCACATCACCTCCGCGATCGGCGCGGCGATGATTGCACAGGCGGGCACCGCGATGCTGTGCTACGTCACCCCGAAGGAGCACCTCGGACTGCCGAACCGGGATGATGTCAAGGTCGGCGTGATCACCTACAAGATTGCTGCCCACGCCGCCGATCTGGCCAAACAGCACCCGCGTGCGCAGGAGCGTGACGACGCCCTGTCTAAGGCGCGCTTCGAGTTCCGCTGGCATGACCAGTTCGCGTTGGCGTTGGATCCGGATACTGCCTTGGAGTATCACGATGAGACTTTGCCTGCCGAGCCTGCCAAGACTGCACATTTCTGTTCGATGTGTGGGCCGAAGTTCTGCTCGATGCGGATCTCGCAGGATGTGCGGGACTATGCAGCTGCGCACGGTTTGGAGACCGTTGAGGCGCTGGAGGCAGGCATGAAAGAGAAATCCGCAGAGTTTTCAGCCGCGGGTGAGCGCGTGTATTTGCCGGTGGTCGAGGGTTAGTTGCTGTGGGCCAGTCTCCGGGCATTGGAGCTCCTGGCCCTAGGGCTGTTGTTTCTTCGCCGGTTCCCACTGCCGTCGACGTGTATCGGAACCCCGTTCAGAATCATCTTGATGTGGGCTTCAACTGCGCTGTCATCATTCCATCCGTGGTGTTTCGAGCACAGGGGTGCCAAGTTATCGATGCTCGTGGGGCCGCCTCGCGACCAGGGGATAACGTGGTGCGATTCGCAGCGACTGAGTGGCGCATCGCACCCAGGGTAGACGCAGCAGCCATCTCGGGAGAACATTGCGAGACGCTGGTGGAAAGTGGCTGATCTGCTGGCGGAAACCATCGATTTCACGGCGCCGTGGTGGTCGTGGACGATGATGTAGTCGCTGATGCGGTGGCCGTCGAGAAGCGCAAGGTCGTAGAGGGTGAGGTCGATGCCGACGTTGCTACCGAACTTGGCGCGCCAGTTGAACTCGGCTTCTTCGGTGACGCCAATGGTGAGGGAGCAGTGGCCTGCGGTGTCTTGCCGGGTATTCGAAGCCCAGCGTAGGACTTGGAAAAAGTTGTCTGCGTGTCGTTGGGTGACAGTGCGGTTGTCGTCCTTGCGGCGATCCTCGGTGGCTTGTTCGACGCGCCACGCATCATCCATGAGTGCCTTGAGAAGCGCAGCGTGGGCTGCAGGGGCGTAGCCATGGAAGGAACACCCGCCGTGCTCGTCTTGGTCGCGGAGTTGGAAGCGTCGCTGACGGTAGGCCTCGTGCGGGTCTTGTGTCAGGCGAAAATTCTCTTCTCGGACTAGTTCTTTGGCGTAGGCATGTGTGGATTTAGGGGAGGACTCACGGGCTGCGTCGGCGGCGAGGTCGTAGATCTCCTCGCGTCGAGTTGATGCGGAGGAGAGCTTTTCCAAAGCGGAAAGGATCAAATCTTGATGCTCGACGGGGACTTCTGCCGACCACGTATTGGCTGAGCGCCGGTGAATGCGGAAGGCCTCGCCTGCGGAAGCTCCCGCACGTTCCAAATCGTTCTTTTCGCGCCCAGCCACCATGTCTGTTTCGAGTCGCGCAATGAGCTCCTTGATGTGGAGCAATTCGGGGAAGTGCTGGAAATCTTCACCAAAGTCGACGGCGAGCTGCAACAGCTCCCGCACCTTGGCTAGTGTCCCGATTCCCCCGTGTTCCATATTTTCATTATACCATTGTGACATTAGAACGCAAGTGCTATTATGGCGTTATAGAAGCCAGGAAAATGGGGTAGTGGTTGGTGGACATGTTCTAACATTAGAAGCTGCACTATTGACGTCGATTAGCGCGCAGATCCGGCAATTACACTGCCTTGCGGGGCCACATTGAGTATGTCACCAGCGCCCCGGCCGTCACCGCGATCGCCCACCACAGCTGAACCGGGACGGTGGTGAGCCAATTCACCTTGCCCATGGATAGGATCCAGCAGCATAGGGCAACTATCAGGGCATTTGCGATGGCCATACCGGGACTGCGTTTCGGGGTCTTCCAGAACTCCCAAGCCAGCCACAAGACGAGCAATAGTACAAGGATCCAGGAGGTTATGGCTTCCATGACAACATATCCTTTCCGAGTTGATTGACCCACACGCTGGAATCGGTATTGACGAAGGCAGCCTGCTTTCCAGCCGGATCGAACACCAACATGGAGCGGAAGCCGCCGGTGCCGCCGTTGTGTGAGATGTATTCCTCTTCCTGTTTCCAGGTGTACTCCGGCACGCCGTGTGTCATGACGTGAGTGGTGAACTTGGCCATGTCCGCTGGTGTGGAGCGTATCGCGCCAGCGGGGGCGTATCCGTCCATCTCCCAGTTCGCCGTGAGTCGACCACGTTGGTTGAATCCCTGTGGGGCGTCGCTGGCGGTTCCTGGGACTGCGACGTAACTGTCTGTCATTTCCAGTGGAACGAAAATACTCTCCCGGACCAGTTCTTCCCAGGGCTTTCCGGCCTTTTCGGCCAGTAGCTGACCCAGCAGGGCTGCGCCCAGATTGGAATAGGTCTGGGTGCCCTGATTCTTCAGCTTTGCCGCTAGCGCCATGTCAAAGATGTCTTGGCGAGAAACGTCGAGGTAGGGGTTGCGTTCTGTGATAGAAGCAAGTGGGTCGAGTCCGGGGTTGCGGGGGAGCCCAGCTTCATGATTTGCCAGGGATGCCAGGGTGGCTTCGCCGATAGGTGCGCCCTGCGTATCAATGATCTCGGAGACGCGGGTGTCTAGACTGACGTCACCTCGCGCTACCGCCTGACGTAGCAGTTCAGCATTAAAGGTCTTGGTGATGGAGCCGATCTCTATCTCCGTGTTCGCGTCGGCACCAAGGCGAGCGAAGGTCGGCTTATCTCCGGCGATCACGAAGCCGGTGACGTTGTGAGCTCCCTGCGGGGCGTGGTCATGGATGAAAGCGGCGAGTTCGGCGTCGCCGGTTTGGTCGTCGGAAAGCTGGACGCGGTGCGGACCCAGCAAGATCAGTGCGGCGGTGACCATGAGGCCGCACAGTGTGGCGAATAGCTTCTTCATCGGTGGTCCTCACTGGAGGCGACGATGGTCAAGAGCGGCACGACGCGGGCTGGGGGAACCTCGAAATGGCCGTCGCGTTTGCGAACCCAACCTGCCGACTGTAGTGCGCCGAGGTGATGGTAGGCAGTGCCTGTCGACGACAGCCCGGCTGTCACCAATTCCGCAACTGAAGCAGGTCCTTCGAGTAAGCGGCGCAGGATCGTATGTCGGATCGGATGGGCGAGGGCAGATATGCGCTCGAGTGCATCGTCAAAGATTTCATCGGTCAAGAATTGCGCTGGGCGGGCCCACTCGTACACGAAGTGCCGGGAGCCAACCGTGACATCGCCACTGAATTGTACGATGCCACCTTCGTACGTCGGTGGACTCTGCTGCTCCAGCTTGTTGAGGCGTTCCTCGAGTTCCTGCAGCTTCTTATGAACTTCAGAATCCATAATTCTAAAAATACAGAAAAATGGAAAGTTGTGCTTAGGGATGTGCGACTTCCGTGCTTGCGTCCGTTGGCGTTTAGTTCTAATTAGCTATTGTGTTCTACTTTTGTTCTGCTATAATGGGAGTAGAACTACGGGGGTGGGGAAATGATTGCTACAGCTAACAAAGCTATTGAGCGCGAGCTTATCGACGGCACAGGCTTCGATTCTTTTGGCGAACTCTTAGCGCTAAAGGAATCAATCGCCCGCCTAGAAACCGAGATGGCGCGTGGCCGGGAAGTCTACGAGCTTGTCGATGCCGGACTATCCCGGCCCACAGCGCGGAGGCTTGAGCTTAGGGCTTCCTATTTATGGTCGGAAGGTGTTTCGGTCGAGCATCAAGATCTCATCCTGTCGGCCTTGGAGAAGCTTTCTGGCAGCTCGCCTCGTAGGCAGGAGATCGATGACCTGGGTGCTGCAGCGGCGTTGGAGTCCACACCTCAAGCAACATACAAATATGTCAAGCAGCTGGTGCGTGATGAAAATGAAGCGCTCGCGTGTGATCCTGGAGAGGCGCATCGCCAACGGCGCTTCGCGATGCGCCAACAAGACGAACATGGCGGATGCCTGTTCAACGGCTATGCGCCCGCAGCGACAGCTGCGCTGTTGCAGGCGCTGCTGGATCAGGCGTATCGCGCAGATGACAATGGGAAAGCGGAACACCGCACAGTTGCGCAGCGCAGCTTTGATGCCTTTGACATGGTGGTGAAGTGGGCGTCCTCGGATCGTCGCATTGCTACAGGGCACGCTTCGTTGGTCGTATCGATCACTGAAGGCGACGGCTTCGACTGGCGCGCCAATTTCGCCACAAATGCCGGCATTGATCTCAACCTTTTCGATATTGACATGCTGCGCGACGATCGAATAACCGACTATATCGTGGTGCACGAGCGCAACGGAGCGATCAAAACGCTTGTCACTGCACAGCGATGCGCCAACTTCCACCAAAGGGTGAGCTTGATTGCCCGAGACCTCGTCTGCCACCACCCAGGCTGTGACGTTCCGGCCAGTCGATGTGAAGCAAACCATGTAACCGCTTGGAATCGAGGTGGAGCGACCTCCATCGAAAACCTAGGATTCCTCTGCCGGGATTATCACAGGCGCAACGATGACAACAAGATCCGAAGACACATGGATATGTTCGGTGGCGTGCCGTGGTGGGTAGATGACGAAGGGAGAGCAAGGAGGAATCGCTCACCGGCTGCGCAGCGTGCCGGCGCTAGGAGAGTTACAGATCCCGAGTGAGAACCTCGCTGACCGTCCATTTAGCATGCGAGGAATCAGCGACTAAGCTGTGAGCCCTGAAAGGGGAAACGATGCGAGTTTTAGCAGCAATGAGTGGTGGCGTCGATAGCGCAGTGGCGGCTGCACGTGCGGTGGAGGCTGGACACGACGTCGTCGGCGTGCACCTGGCGCTCTCCCGCGACCCGCAGGCAGTGCGCGAATCCTCCCGTGGCTGCTGTTCACTGGAGGATTCAGCCGATGCACGCCGAGTGTGTGACAAGCTCGGTATCCCGTTTTATGTATGGGACTTTTCGGACCGCTTTAAAGAAGACGTGATCGATGACTTTGTCCAGTCTTACGAAGCCGGCGAAACCCCGAATCCCTGCCTGCGCTGCAACGAGAAGATCAAGTTCCGCGCACTGCTAGAGCGCGCACGTGCACTAGGCTTCGATGCCGTCGCCACCGGCCACTACGCCAAGATCATCGACGGACACCTGCGCCGCGGCGACGACCCTCAAAAGGACCAGTCCTATGTGCTCGGCGTGCTCACCCGCGACGAGCTCGACCACTGTATGTTCCCGGTTGGGGATACCCCTAAGCCATTGATTAGGGAGGAAGCCGCTCGGCACGGGTTCTCGGTGGCAAAGAAGCCGGATTCCTACGACATCTGCTTCATCCCCGATGGCAACACCCAGGCCTTCCTGGGCAAACACATCGGCATGCGCCCGGGACTCGTGAAGGATTTGGATGGCAATGTGCTGAAAGAGCACCAAGGCATCCACGAGTTCACCATCGGCCAGCGCAAGGGCCTCGACATCAAACAGCCCGCTGCCGATGGTAAACCGCGCTATGTCACCGACATCAACGCCGCCACCGGGGAAGTGACCGTCGGTTCGCGCGCGGACCTTTCGGTAACGGGCATCACCGCAGACCGGCTTAAAAGGCTGCACCCAGCGATGACGGGTGAGATCGAGTGCCAGGTTCAAGTGCGTGCGCACGGGGAAGTCGTCCCATGCACCGCGCTTATCGACGCCGATTCCATGCAACTCACCCTGCATCAACCACTCCAAGGAGTCGCGCGCGGACAGGCAGCCGTGCTGTATCTGCCGGACTCGGACGGAGACATTGTGCTCGGATCGGGAACAATCTCATGCACTTCGCACTAGGTCCACTGCCCGGCACCTCCATGCGCGAAGCGGCGGAGGTGATCGCTGGTGAATGCTCGGTGCTGGCTATCCCGCAATTGCCGCAGCGCGGGGTCGGGTCTGATGCGGTTGGGCGCACCTGCGGTGTGCTGCCGTTCAACGTGGACGTAAGTCCCCGTTCCTGGCGCTTGGTCAACCGACCGCAACTGGTAACGCGTCGCGTGTGGGACCGGCTAGAAGCAGATCTAGATACGTGTGAAGAGGTTTGGGGCTCCTCGATTGACACCGTGAAGGTTCAGGTGGTGGGGCCATGGACCCTTGGAGCGGTGCTCGAGCTACCTAACGGGCACCGTGCGATAACCGATCGTGGTGCGATGCGGGATATTCGCGAAGGGTTGGCACACGGATTGGCGGACCACGTCGCGGACGTACGGAATCGTTTCCGTGCTGAGGTGCTAGTTCAGGCAGACGAACCACTGTTGGGTGCGGTTACTTCTGGGGGAGTAACGGGCATCACCCAGTGGGAAACTATCCCAGCCGTGCCTGAGCCAGAGCTGCTTGACTGTGACATCCTGCAGCTCTCAGATCCGCTCTGGCAGCTGCGCGCACCGCAAATTCTAGTGGATCGCACCTTGATTTCTGGCTCGGCTAACCTCGACGGCTTCGGGATGATGGTTTCCGACGGGGTGCGCGTGGGACTCGGCATCGCGCCGGCCCGCGTCGATGAGCTGGGGGAAAGGCCACGCGGAGTGGCTGTGGAACTGGCACGGCTGTGGGATGAGCTCGCATTGTCTCGCGAGTTATTGGCTGACGTGGATGTGTATCCGGTGGGCGTCGAGAAGCTGACCTTGGCTGATGCCGGTGCTGCGCTGCGCTTTGCGCGGGTGGTGTCGGAGATGCTGACGCGCGATGCAGGGGACCTTTAGTTGGTGTGCGGGGTGTCCCAATCCTTGGTCTCGGGTCATAGAAAACTCCCCACCAGTTAGACTCTGATTTCTCAGTCCAACTAATGGGGAGCTAGTGTGACGCGGTTCAGCTGTAAGGGCCGTGCTTAGCGAGCGTCCTGGATCTGGATTGCCTGTGCCACTGCGTTGACAACGGCGCCGATCTTGACGGCCTCCCAGACCTGCTCCTTGGTGAGGCCTTCAGCCTTCACGGTCTCGGCGTGGGAAACGAGGCAGGCCTCGCAGCCGTTCATTGCGGACACGGTGATGGACCACAGTTCGAAGTTGGCCTTCTCCACGCCTGGGTTGGAGATGATGTTCATGCGCAGGCCCATTTTGACGTTGGTGTAATCCTCACCCAGCATGTGGCGGGAGCGGTACGCAACATTGTTCATTGCCATGACGGTAGCGGCGCCGAAAGCGGACTCGAGGGCTGCTTCGGAAAGGTGTCCCTTGGCCTCATCGACGATCTCGGAGATCACGGTCTCGTTTTTGGTTGCAGCAGCTGCCGCAACGAGTGCGCCCCAGAGCTGTTCTTCGTTCAGCTCGGTGGAACGGGCAAGGGAACCGATGTTCAGCTTCTGGTCCTTGGCGTACTCGGGCAGGGCGTTCTTCAGGTTATCGATAGACATATTTGACTCCTTTTAGGTAAAAGTGAACCCCGCCGCCAACGGGTGGGCAGGCGGGGTAGAAGGGAAGACCTTACTTCAGGGCTTCCTGTACTTCGGCGAACTTGTCGATGTTCTTGGTTGGGTCGTTTGCCTGCCAGTTGCAAGCGCAAACCTCTTCGGACTGCAGTGCGTCGAGGACGCGGAGGACCTCGTCTACGTTGCGGCCGACTGCATCTGGGGTCACGGAGACAAACTGGATGATGCCGTCTGGGTCAACGATGTAGGTCGCGCGGTCTGCAACGCCGTTGGCATTCTCGACGCCGAGTTCCTTGATGAGCTCGTGCTTGATGTCGGAGAACATTGGGAACGGAACGGTCTTGAGTTCTGGGTGGGTTGCGCGCCAGTTGAAGTGTGCGAACTCGTTATCGATGGAGCCGCCGAGGACCTGGGTGTCGCGGTCCTGGAACTCTTCGTCCAGCTTGCCAAAGGCAGCGATCTCGGTTGGGCACACGAAGGTGAAGTCCTTCGGGTAGAAGAAGATTACCTTCCACTTGCCGGGGTAGGAATCGAGGGAAACCTCTTCGAAGTAATCCTCAGGCTGTGCGGCGTTGACCTCGTGGAGGTCGCCACCCTTGAGTGCGGTGAGCTTGAACTCTGGGAACTTATCGCCAATGGTCATCAGTGCCATGTGAAATCCTCCTGGATTAGTGTTTTGTGTGCCAGTCGAAGTGTGTGCTTCGAACTTGATAGCCATTATGCCCGCCTTCCCATGGCCCGGCAAGAGTTTCACCCTTTGGGTGTGTTTAATCAGGATAGGAATAGGTTATGATATGGACTGGCCTGCACGGAAAGGTAAAGCTAATCAATTGGAACGTGGGTGATTAGCTTTGCATGGGCCAGGAGAGGTTCACCGAACTGGCGTCCTCACCCTTGCCTTCCAGATAGCGCTTGAAGCTGTCTTGAGCCTTGTAATAGCCCACGGCCTGGAACTCCATCAGTTCCTCCCAAGGCAGAGTGCCAAGCTCAGGCCACTGGTGAACCTGTTTCCACGCGATGCGAGCAGCTGCGAGCGCATCGGAGGTGGCCTCGTGCGCGTTGCCCAATTTGACGTCGTAAAGCTGGCACAAATCGGTGAGGGTGCGCTTGCCCCGGCGGTAGGGGTCCTTCACTTTGTCGATGACATAAGGATCATAAACGGGACCGCTAACCACAAAACCGGGACGTAGCTGTCCCAAGACGGTGAGGTCATAGGAAGCGTTGAAAACGATCAGCGTCAGCCCATCCGACCAACCCTGCTCGATCGCAGCGATGGTGTCGCTGAGTACATCCTCGTGAGGTCGACCATGTTCGCGGGCGTGTTCCGTGGTGATGCCGTGCACGCGCTGCGCGCCCTCAGGAATTTCCACGCCCGGATCCGCCAGGTGTTCCTGCGCGGTGACCTCTTTCCCCTCAATTCGGACCAAAGCCGAGGTCACGATGCGCGCCTCGAAAGGGTTGGCTGCGGTGGTTTCCAGGTCAAAGGAGAGCATGCGCTGTGGACTAAAGGAGTTCATGATGTTGACTTTAGACGTTGCCACCGGACATGGGGTGCCCCCAAGCGTTCGAAGCGGAAGTATCATAGACAGCCGTGACTGAGAATAATGCGGAACTGCGGCGGCGCTGGGACGAACTTGCAGGCGAGGTGCGTCGGCACCGCGACCTGTATTACAACGACACGCCCGCAATTCCCGACGCCGACTTCGACGCCCTCTTCCAGCAGCTGCAACAACTAGAGGCTGCGCACCCTGAGCTGGCGGTGCCAGAATCCCCAACCATGGAGGTAGGCGCCCCGGCTGCAGCGAGTAGCAGCTTCGCAAACGTGGCGCATCTCGAGCGGATGATGAGCCTGGATAACGTTTTTGACGAAGCCGAGCTCTCCGATTGGCTCGCGCGCACCCCTGCCAAGCGTTATCTCACCGAGCTGAAAATCGACGGCCTCTCCATCGACCTCGTCTACCGCGCGGGCCGCTTCGAGCGCGCCGCAACGCGTGGCGACGGCAGAGTCGGCGAAGACGTAACGGAAAATGCCCGCGTTATCGAGGACATTCCGGCGCAACTCACTGAAACGTCGGAATATCCCATCCCTGAACTCCTGGAGGTGCGCGGCGAGGTATTCATCGCTGTGGCGGACTTCTCGGATGTGAACGCGCAGCGCATTGAAGAAGGCGGCAAGCCCTTCGCTAACCCTCGCAACGCGGCCGCCGGCTCCCTGCGCCAAAAGAACCCCGCAGATGTGAAGAAGCGCCGCTTGCGCATGATCTGTCACGGCATCGGCGCCCTCGAAGGCTTCACCCCGGAGAGCCAGCACGACGCCTACGTTGCTCTTAAAGCCTGGGGGCTGCCGGTATCTGACTACACCGAGGCAGTGAGTTCTCCAGCCGAGGTGCTGAAGAAAGTGAAGTACTGGGCGGAGCACCGGCACGACGCGAGCCATGAAATGGATGGGTTGGTCGTCAAAGTCGATGATCTGGCCTCCCAACGCGCACTCGGCGCTACCGCCCGCGCGCCCCGCTGGGCAATTGCCTACAAATACCCGCCGGAGGAAGTCACCACCAAGTTGCTCGATATTCAGGTCGGTGTCGGTCGCACCGGTCGGGTCACTCCCTTTGCAGTGATGGATCCGGTTCTGGTGGCTGGTTCGACGGTCTCCATGGCCACGCTGCATAATCCGAGCGAGGTTAAGCGCAAGGGAGTGTTGATCGGAGATACGGTGGTGATCCGCAAAGCGGGTGAAATCATTCCTGAGGTGCTGGGGCCGATTGTCGAGAAGCGGGACGGCACGGAGACCGAGTACGTCTTCCCAAGCACCTGCCCCGAGTGTGACGCGGTGCTCGCGCCGAGCAAGGAAGGGGACGCCGACTGGCGCTGCCCCAACACTCAATCCTGCCCGGGCCAGCTCGGGGCGCGGTTGACGTACTTGGCAGGCCGCGGTGCCTTCGACATTGAGGCGCTCGGGGAGAAAGGGGCTCACGACCTGATCCGCTCCGGCGTGCTTATCGACGAAGCTGGCCTCTTCGACCTCACGGAGGAGGATCTGAAGAAGACCAGCGTGTACACCACCAAAGCTGGGGCGGTGAACGCCTCGGGAAAGAAGCTGCTGAAGAACCTGGCGGAATCCAAGAACACGGAGCTGTGGCGCGTCCTCGTTGCGTTGTCGATCCGCCACGTGGGTCCGACTGCCGCGCGCGCCCTGGCCAAGCGTTATACCTCGATGGAGAATCTGCGCGCAGCTTCGGTCGCGGAGCTGGCTACCACTGAGGGGGTCGGGATGATCATCGCCCAGTCCTTCCAGGAATGGTTTGAGCTGGATTGGCATCGCAACATCGTCGCTCGCTGGGAGGCCGCGGGCGTGAGCATGGCAGACGAGATCAGTGAGCTGCCGGAGCAGGTACTCGCCGGCCTCACGATCGTGGTGACCGGCACGCTGGACAACTACTCCCGAGACTCCGCAAAAGAGGCCATCGTCAGTCGTGGCGGGAAGTCATCCGGTTCGGTGTCCAAGAAAACGGACTATGTGGTGGTGGGGGAAAACGCTGGTTCCAAGGAAACGAAGGCTCGCGAGCTAGGATTGAGAATTCTGAGTGAGGCGGAATTCACCCGGCTGCTGGAAAGCGGCTCCGCAGACTAGTTCAGGATCGACCCGACGATGTTGCACAGCATCCCGACCTGTTCGACCTCAGTGGCGAGGAAATCGGGGCCACCGGGACGACCGACTACTAGCATCATGTCGGTCTTTCCGATGGGCGCGGCGCACAGCGACGCATCGAGCATCCGCCAGGATTCGGGAACCCAGTCCTCCTCCTCGCGAAGGATGCGCGCAGTAGCAACGTCAGCGTGCGGTGGGTTGGTGCCGTCATCTTCTGGTGCTGCGCTGGATGCCGCGATCCGGGACATCCGCTCCGCGTTTTCCAACACAATTGCCCAGCCGGAAGTCATGGTTCGTGGCAGCACGTCCACAAAGTCTGCCATGGCCTGATTGCGTTTGCGCTGGTGTTGCGAGACCGTCGCGAGCATCTCAATCTGTCCACGTCGATCCACCCGGCCAGAGAAGGGGCGAATCGAATCGACCTGGACGCCCGGAATTGCCTGGGCTGCGGTGATGATGCTGTCCGGGAGGGTACCTGCGGGCAGGGAAACGACGATGTCATCGGTGACCAGGTCACCGTTCGCCTCCACGACATCCACGGACTCGATATTGCCGCCCATGGTTCCCATTGCATCAGCCAGCTTGCCGAGGCTACCTGGCATGTCAGGAATCATGACACGAATGAGGTAGGACATTTCTGATGCCGCCTTTCGCGGATAGATAACACAGCTTTACAACTATAACGCTCGTCACTTATCAAATGTTCCATGTTGCCCTCTGGGGTAGCCTGCAGCCCCGGTCGGCTACACTTTTCGGGTAGCGTTTAATGCAGTACTAAAGCCCAATTGAATGGAGTTACGCTCGTGCCTGAAATTTCGCGCGAAGAGGTCGCTCACCTGGCAAAACTTTCTCGACTCGCCCTGAGTGATGAAGAGCTGGACATGTACGCAGCTCAAATCGATGGCATCATCGCCAACGTCAGTGCAGTCGGCAAAGTTGCTGCCGAGGGAGTCCAGCCAATGAGCCACCCACACGACATCGAAACCACCATGCGTGCCGACGTCGTAGAAAAGACGCTCACCGCAGAGCAGGCCCTTGACCAAGCGCCAGACGTAGCCGAGCAGCGATTCGTCGTGCCACAGATTTTGGGGGAGTAAAGAACATGAGCAAATACCTAGTTGGTGGCGAAGGATCCTCCGAGCTGACCACCATGACCGCGGCACAGCTCGCGGATAAGATCCACTCCCGCGAGGTCTCCTCGGTTGAGGTAACCCAGGCACACCTGGATCGCATCTCGGCAGTCGATGGTGAACTGCATGCGTTCTTGCATGTGGGTGCAGATGCTGCGTTGGCCGCGGCTGCGGACGTCGATAAGCGCATTGCAGCCGGTGAGGTGCAATCTGCACTCGCTGGTGTGCCGCTGGCGCTAAAAGACGTGCTGACCACTACCGACGCGCCCACCACGTGTGCCTCCAAGATGCTCGATGGCTACATCAGCCCTTACGACGCTACCGTCACTCGTAAGATCCGCGAGGCGGGAATCCCGATCCTCGGTAAGACCAACATGGACGAATTCGCCATGGGCTCGTCCACCGAAAACTCTGCCTACGGTCCCACCAAGAACCCGTGGGATCTGGAGCGCACCCCGGGTGGTTCCGGTGGTGGATCCTCCGCCGCGCTGGCCTCCGGCGAATCTCCATTGGCCATCGGCACCGACACTGGCGGCTCCATCCGCCAGCCAGCCGCACTGACCAACACCGTTGGTGTTAAGCCGACCTACGGCACCGTGTCTCGCTACGGCCTAGTAGCTTGTGCATCTTCCCTGGATCAGGCCGGTCCCACCGCCCGTACGGTGCTTGACACCGCGCTATTGCACGAGGTCATCGCTGGCCACGACAAGTTCGATGCCACCTCCGTTGACCGTGCAGTCGCCCCTGTGGCGGCAGCGGCCCGCGAAGGCGCTAACGGCGACCTCAAGGGCGTACGCATCGGCGTGGTCAAGCAATTCGACCGCGAGGGCTGGCAGCCGGGCGTGCTCGAGCAATTCCACGCCGCCGTCAAGCAGCTGCAAGAGCAGGGCGCAGAGGTAGTGGAAGTGGACTGCCCGCACTTCGACGACGCCCTCGCCGCCTACTACCTGATCCTGCCGTGCGAAGTGTCCTCAAACCTCGCGCGTTTCGACGGCATGCGTTACGGCCTGCGTGTTGGCGACGACGGCACCCGCTCCGCGGACGAAGTCATGGCACTTTCGCGCGCGGAGGGTTTTGGTCCTGAGGTGAAGCGCCGCATCATCCTGGGCACCTACGCGCTCTCTGTGGGTTACTACGACGCCTACTACATCCAGGCACAGCGCGTGCGTACGCTGATTGCGCAGGACTTTGCTGCGGCCTACGAAAAGTGCGACGTACTGGTTTCACCAACCACGCCAACCACCGCCTTCAAACTGGGCGAAAAGGTCTCCGATCCGATGGCGATGTACAACTTCGACCTATGTACCCTGCCGCTGAACCTCGCTGGACTGTGTGGCATGTCCCTGCCTGCCGGTTTAGCTTCGGATACTGGCTTGCCGACTGGTCTGCAGATCATGGCACCAGCTTTTGCCGATGACCGTCTGTACCGAGTTGGCGCAGCGTTTGAGGCTGGGCGCGCGTAGTTGCGTTTTGGGGTTTGCGTGAACCCCTTTTGCCGAACTTCCCTGGATGTCAGTCGTTTTCATTAACGATGACCAGGGAAGTTCGGCATTTGTGGTTCGGTGTTTGCGCTGAAGCCAACACGCCAATTGAAAACAAATGCATTTATGCAGCTCGGAGTGTGAAAACCTACACTGGCCCCCATGACTATTGAGACCAAAGTCCTCCAGAAGACCAGCCCTGAGGCGCCATTTCAGGTAGCTACGATTCAGCGCCGTGATCCTCGCGAGGATGACGTCGTGATCGACATCAAAGCCGCCGGGATCTGCCACTCCGATATCCACACCATCCGCAACGAGTGGGGCGAGGCGCACTTCCCGCTCACTGTGGGTCATGAGATCGCAGGTGTGGTGTCCCAGGTCGGCGAGAAGGTTAGCAAGTGGCAGGTAGGCGACCGGGTTGGCGTCGGCTGCCTGGTCAACTCCTGTGGCGAATGCGAGCAATGCCAGGCAGGCTATGAGAACAACTGCCTAAACGGTGCCGTGGGAACTTACAATTCCGAGGACGTCGATGGCACCATCACCCAGGGTGGCTATGCCCAGAAAGTGGTGGTCAATGAGAGGTTCTTATGCCGCATCCCGGAGGAACTAGACTTTGATGTCGCCGCGCCACTGCTGTGCGCGGGCATTACCACCTATTCGCCGCTGGCCGCCTGGAAGGTGGAAGCAGGGCAACAGGTGGCCGTTTTGGGACTCGGCGGCCTCGGCCACATGGGCGTGCAGATCGCCGCTGCAAAAGGCGCCGAAGTAACCGTGTTGAGCCGCAGCCTCAAGAAGGCCGAGAAAGCCAAGGAGCTCGGCGCGGTGCGCACTCTAGCCACAACCGAGGAGGGCTTCTTCCAGGAGCACCGCGGCGAATTCGACTTCATTCTGAACACGATTAGCGCTGACATTGATCTCGATGCTTATCTAAAGCTGCTCAAGCCACGTGGCGTGATGGCTGTGGTCGGCTTGCCTCCCGAGAAGCAAGCGCTGAGCTTCGGTTCACTGATCATGGGGAGCAAGGTGCTCACCGGCTCCAACATCGGTGGCATCCGGGAGACCCAGGAAATGCTCGATTTCTGTGCGGAGCATGGGTTTGGCGCGGTGATCGAGAAGATCGCGGTGCAGGACGTCGATAAGGCTTATGACCGCGTGGTCGCTGGCGACGTCCAGTTCCGCTTCGTCATCGATACAGCTACCTTCTAGCGGATATCAGAGAGCACGCACGCGGCGCCTGAGGCTACCGTCGTCACCAGTAGGACGGCTGGCCAGGCGCCGATCTTCTTTGCTAGGGGATGGGATGCCCCGAAAGCCCCAAGGTAGGTGGCGGTGAGTGCTGCGGTGGTTACTGGCCCCTGCTTGGCGAGCCAGGAGCGGCCTGCCCAGATTCCAGCGGCCGCGAGCACCACGCCACCGAGAGGCCGGATGCCGGTTTCGCGGGCGGTGATCCAGCCGCCGATGAGTCCGGTGGCGATAATCGATGCAGTGTTGACGTCTGTTGCGTCCTTCGTCTTGAATTCCATGGCCCCCAATGTAGTCTCATTTTTGTGAGCGCAAAGGGCAACCAAGCTGTGGCCATTTACCTGGCGAGTGCCGGTACCTCCATGTTCGGTAACGCCGTGGCCAATATCGTGTGGCCGTGGCTGGTGCTCGAACGCACCGGGGACCCCGCCGCCGCCGGATTGGTGGCTACATGTATAGCCCTGCCTGCTATTGCAGTTGCCGTGCTGGGAGGGCACCTGATTGACAGCGTGGGCCGACAGCGGATGAGCATCATTTCGGACATCATTAGCGGACTCTCCGTCATCGCCTTGATTATGGTGGGCCAATCCTTAGGTCTTGATCTGTGGTGGTTTATCGCCATCGGCATTCTCGGCGCCGTTGGCGATGTTCCCGGCATGGCGGCGCGCGCAGCGCTGGTCGGGGACGTTTCTGTCACTTCTGGGATGAGCGTGGAGAAGATTTCCGGCGCGAACCAATCCGTCATGGGCGTGATGTTCTTGCTCGGTCCGGCGGTCGCGGGCTTTCTGATGCAAGTGTTGCCGATCGAGGCCGTGCTATGGATCACTGCCGCATGCTCCTTGCTTGCGGCCGCTCTTACCGCCATGCTGCGCCTGCGCGCTCGCTCCGCGGACCCCACAGCAGATCAGCTCAGTGGGGTCCGCGCCTGGCGCTCTGTGCTCAGTAGCGCCCCAGTCCGGTTGCTGGTGGTGGTGATGTTTGTCTCCACGGCACTGATCAGCCCCTATCTCAGCGTGCTCCTGCCAGCACACTTCCAGAAGGTCGCTCAGCCGGCGCTACTGGGCATTTCTCTGTCGGCCTATGCGGTAGGGATGATTGCGGGCGGCGGCCTGGTTGCGGTGGTCGGCGCTGCTTATCGACGCCGGCTCTGGACCACCAGCATGCTGTTGATCACCGGTGGGTTCCTGGGACTCGGATTTCTCCAGCACACCGCTGCCGTGCTGATCGGGATGGTGCTGGGAGGTCTATCGATCGGCCTCATCGGCCCACTGCAGATGGTGTTGGTGACGGAGAATATCGCGGAAAGCGTGCGCGGCCGGGCGTTCTCCCTGTTTAGCGCGATCAATTTGTTCGCCGCGCCCATCGGCCTCTCACTGGCGACCCTCTTCCTGGCGCGTGCGAGCATTTACCAGGTAGCAGCGGTTATCGCGGCGCTGTGGGTACTCGCCGGCGGGTGGGCGCTGCTGCGCGGTTTGCAGGTGCTGCCACGCTATGTTGCGCTGGAGGAGCCAGTGCCTGCAGAGTAGTACGAATGAACCAGACTCAATCCGAGCTGCGGGGCGCCTGGAAAGCGTTGGCAGCGTTGTGCACCGGCTTCTTCATGATCCTGCTGGATCAGACGATTGTGGCCGTCGCGACGCCGGCGCTGCAGGCGGAACTGGGCGCAGGATTGGGCGGTGTGGTCTGGGTGACCTCAATCTATCTGCTGGCCTACGCCGTTCCGTTGCTGGTGACTGGCCGACTCGGGGATCGCTTCGGGCAGCGAAACCTTTACGTCGCCGGCATGGCGGTATTTACGGTGAGCTCCTTGGCCTGTGGCCTCGCTCCGTCCATCGAGCTGCTCATCCTAGCGCGGTTGGTGCAGGGCCTAGGGGCCTCCTTGCTTACCCCGCAGTCAATGAGCGTGATCAACCGGGTGTTTCCGCGCGAGAAACGCGGCGCAGCCATGGGAGTATGGGGAGCAGTGGCAGGCCTGGCCTCGCTGATCGGTCCGGTATTGGGCGGTCTGATCGTCGGCACCGTCGGCTGGCAGTGGATCTTCTTCCTCAATGTTCCCGTGGGCGTGTTGTGCATAGCGATGGTGCTTGCTTGGGTGCCTGACCTGCACGCCACCGCCTCGCGTATCGACGTCCTCAGTGTCCTCACCATCATCCCTGCGATGTTCCTTGTGGTGTTCTCCCTGCAAGAGGGGCCGAATTTCGGCTGGGCGTGGTGGCTGCTGCTCGGGCTGGTGCTGGGTCTTTTGCTGCTGCTCGGCTTCGTGTGGCTGCAATCTCGTGCGGCTCATCCGCTGGTGCCACTGCAGCTGTTTAGCAACTCGAACTTTTCACACGGTGCGTTCTCCATCTTCACCATGGGATTTGCGGTGGCTGGAACGATGCTGCCGATCATGATGTATCTCCAACAGGGCAGGGGAATGTCTGCCGAGCGGGCAGGGCTGATGCTGGTTCCGATGGCCTTGCTCTCGGGTTTCTTCGCCCCAATCGTGGGACGGCTGGCGGATCGTTTGCACCCGCGCGTGCTGTCGATGCTGGGGTTCGGGTTGATGGTCGCGTCGATGCTGAGCCTGGTGCTGATCATGCGGGATTCGGTGCCAGTGGGGTGGATGTTTGCGGGTTCCGCCCTGCTGGGGCTGGGGAATGCTTGTGTGTGGTCGCCGAACGCTGCCACTACGATGCGAGACATGGACGTCGCTTTGCTGGGGGCTGCTTCTGGGGTGTACAACACCTCGCGGCAAGTTGGCGCAGTGGTGGGCTCGGCAGCTATCGGTGCTGCTATGCAGGTGTTTGTGCAGCACACTAGTGTGGCAAATGCCATGGGATTGGCGATGATTGTCCCCATGGTGGTGCTAATCCTTGGTTTTGTGAGCGTGTCCCGCTTTAAGGCTTAAGGGACTCAACCAGACAGCGGCGGGGGAGCTGACTACTATGGGGCTCATGCGAATTGCGACTCTTACCTCTGGTGGCGACTGCCCCGGCCTCAACGCGGTTATCCGCGGCATTGTCCGTACTGCTTCTTCGGAGTTTGGCTCTACAGTTGTGGGCTATGAAGACGGCTGGGTCGGACTCATGGAAGATCGCCGAGTTCAGTTGTATGACGACGCCAACATCGACAAGATTCTGCTGCGTGGCGGCACCATATTGGGCACCGGTCGGTTACATCCGGACAAGTTCATGGCCGGCCTGGATACCATCAAAGCCAACCTAGAAGATGCCGGCGTGGACGCGTTGATCGCCATCGGTGGTGAAGGCACACTCAAGGGCGCCAAGTGGCTGTCGGACAATGGTATCCCTGTGATTGGTGTGCCAAAGACCATCGATAATGACGTCAACGGCACCGACTACACTTTTGGTTTCGACACCGCAGTTGCAGTGGCTACCGACGCCATCGATCGTCTCCACACCACGGCAGAATCCCACAACCGCGTGATGATCGTGGAGGTCATGGGGCGCCACGTCGGCTGGATTGCGCTGCATGCCGGAATGGCCGGCGGTGCGCACCACATCGTGATCCCCGAGGTGCCCTTCAACATCGAGGCGATTGCTAAGCAAATGGAGCGTCGCTTCCAGATGGGCGAAAAATACGGCATTATCGTCGTTGCAGAAGGCGCGCTGCCGGAAGAAGGCACGATGGACTTCGATGAGGGCTCTGAGGATCAGTATGGGCATAAGACCTTTAACGGCATCGGCCAAGTGATCGCCGACGAAATTAACCAGCGTCTTGGTCACGACGTCCGCACGACCGTGCTGGGGCACATCCAGCGAGGTGGCACCCCAACCGCCTTTGACCGGGTATTGGCAACGCGCTATGGCGTTCAGGCCGCACGCGCTGCCCACCGTGGCGAGCGTGGCAAGTGTGTGGCGTTGCACGGTGAGCACATTGAACTCATCGATCTCGAGGAAGCAGTGGGCACGTTGAAGAAGGTTCCGCTCCGGCGTTATGAAACTGCACGCGCTTTGTTCGGCTAGTTGCAGCCCCAAGCGCCCCGGCTGCTGAGTTCTTAGTAGACTGTTCTGCATGACTGCAGTGGCTTATGATCTGATGGACTTTGACGAGGTCCTAGAGAAGTTCGACCCGGTAATGGGCATGGAAGTTCACGTCGAATTGGCGACGGAAACCAAGATGTTCTCCGCCAGCTCCGCATACTTTGGTGCGGAGCCCAACACGAACGTGGATCCGGTTTCGCTGGGACTGCCGGGCGCGCTGCCAGTGGTAAATGAAAAGGGCGTCGAATGGGCCATCAAGATTGGCCTCGCCCTGAACTGCTCCATCGCAGAGTCTTCCCGGTTTGCCCGCAAGAACTATTTCTACCCAGACCAGCCGAAGAACTACCAGATCTCCCAGTATGACGAGCCAATCGCTTATGACGGTTACCTCGACGTGGTGTTGGATGATGGCGAAACCTGGCGCATTGAAATCGAACGTGCACACATGGAAGAAGACACCGGAAAGCTCACGCACCTCGGTGGCACCAGTGGCCGTATTCATGGCGCTACCTCCTCCTTGGTCGATTGCAACCGTGCTGGTGTGCCGCTGATTGAGATCGTCACCAAGCCAATCGAGGGAGCCGGGGCACGCGCCCCAGAGGTAGCTCGCGCTTATGTTTCCGCGCTAAGAGACCTGGTGAAGGCCTTGGGCGTTTCTGATGCCCGCATGGACCAGGGCTCGATGCGTGTGGACTCGAACCTTTCCTTGCGCCCAGTCGGCACGACTGAGTTCGGTACCCGCACGGAGACCAAGAACATCAACTCTTTGAAGTCTGTGGAGCAGGCTGTCCGCTTCGAGATGCAGCGTCAGGCAGCAGCCATCGAGAACGGCGAGGAGATCATTCAGGAAACTCGTCACTACCAGGAAACTGATGGGACCACGACCTCCGGCCGCGTGAAGGAGACCGCGGAGGACTATCGCTACTTCAACGACCCGGATCTGCCACCGGTCATTGCACCACGGGAATGGGTCGAGGAAATTCGTGCCACGCTGCCCGAACTGCCATGGGTGCGTAAGGCTCGTATTCAGAAGGAATGGCAGCTTTCCGACGCCGAGATGCGTGACTTGGTGAATGCGGGTGCCCTTGAGCTGATCATTGACACCGTGGAGGCGGGCACAACCGCTGACGAAGCACGTTCCTGGTGGGTCTCTTATCTTGCACAAAAGGCCAAAGAAGCCGAGGTGGAGCTCGAGCAGCTTTCGATCACGCCAGCGCAGGTGGCTCGGGTTGTTGCGCTCATTAAGGACGGCAAGCTCACCAATAAACTGGGCCGACAGGCTATCGACGGCGTGCTCGCCGGCGAAGGCGATGTCGATGAGGTCGTCGCGAAGCGTGGCCTAGAGGTCATGCAGGATGATGGTGCCATCGAAAAGGCTGTTGATGAGGCACTTGCTGCGAACCCTGACATCGTTGAGAAGATTAAGGGCGGCAATGCGAAGGCTGGCGGCGCCATCGTTGGTGCGGTTATGAAAGCCACCCGAGGTAAGGCTGATCCGGCGACTGTGAATAAGCTGATTGCGCAAAAGTGCAAATAGCTTAGTCCTAAAGAACCATCCAGCACGGCTCCCACGCCGCGTTGGGTGGTTTTCTTGTGGTTGGAGTGGCTGGAGTATGTTTAACTGACATCAAACGTCACAATATTCACCCCCTTTCGGGGTGTTGTTACGGTTTTGTAATATTTGCTTTTGTATGTGAAATTAATAGCTGCCAGCTGGCAAGTTCTTAGTAGCAAAAAAGCTACCAAAGCGAGGTTGTGACTTAGTTGGCCGTCGTACCGGTGTTGTGAAGTGGTTTGGCACGTTAGGTTCTGGGAGAGGTGCTGAAACAAGTCGGCACCGTTGAACTAGAGGAGAATATCCTATGAAGCGCTTTGTAAAGTCTGCTTCCGCCATTGCAATCGCTGGCGCAATGGCTCTCGGTGCTAACCCTGCATATGCTCAGACCGCTCAGGTAGTGGTTGCACAAAACACTGAAAATGGCGAGTGCTCGGCTGCTGTGCTGGCTGCTGTTGAAGCTCACAATGCTCTTCCAGTTGAGGAGCGAGCTGCGAACTTGGCCCAGGTTCAGGCCCTCGTAGCGGCGCAGAATGCAGCTGCCGGCGAAACCGTATGTATTTTGTCCGTAACTGATGCTCCTACTCCTGATGAAGGTTCCTCTGCCGAGGATGCCCTGAGTGCTGCAGGCGTTGGTCTGTCAGTACTGGGTTCCTCCGCGCTGCTGTCTTCCGGTGCTTCTTCTGACCAGCAGCAGCCAGCCCCTGAGGCTCCGGCCCCTGCTCCAGAGGTGCCAGCTGCGCCAGAGAAGGGCATTGACCCTAACGCACCGCAGAAGGGCATTGACCCTAACGCACCACAGAAGGGCGTTAAGCCAGCTGCTCCTGCTACCCAGCAGCGTGGCGTGCTTGCCCAGACCGGCTCGGAGTCTGGCTCCATGGCCATCCTGGCTATGCTCGCTGTGACGATTGCAGGTTGTGCTGCCTTCATCCTGCGTCGCAAGACTGTCTAGTTCTGCTAGTTCTACCTGACCTCGTCGCTCCTTGAGTGACGGGGTTTTGGTGTTTGCGCCAGTGGGATGAGTGTGGCGCAACCGGGGCGTCGATAAGCGGTGTTAATATTCCCAAAATATAGCGTTTGAAGAAAGGTCACTGGCGATGGGAAAACAGGCGGTCGTGGCGGCGGCCCTGTGTGCGTCTTTGATGTTCGCAGCTGGGTGTTCACGCGAGGCGGAGATGCCCGCGGCGGTGACCGCGGGGACAGTGCAGACTCAGGATCTGCCGCGCATTGATCCGAGCCAGGCGCTCGAGATCGTCATCCCCGATGTGGGGATCCGGGCCAATGTGGATGAGCATTCCTGCCGGGTCAAAAATGGCGCCATCGATCCGGAATCCATGGGAAACGCCTGCGTTTATACCGCTGATGATCGGCCCTACACGCTGCCAGGTACGAATTCTCAGGACATCGTCGTAATCGCCGGGCATACGGGTGCTGGGGTTCCGGCGGTGTTCAATAACCTCTATGACGGCAAGGAAGACCGCCACACGATTAGTGAAGGCGCGAAGCTGTTCGTGCGCACCGCCAACTCGGGGGAGCGCTGGTTGGTGTATCGGGCAACCGATTTCCATGCGCCGAGCAAGGACACGCTCAGTGGACAAGATGAGATCTGGGGAACGGCGGCTATGCCGGGCCGACTGCTCACGATTAGCTGTATTCAGCCACCCAACCCCCTTGCTAGCTCGGTGAAGAACGCTGTTGTTGGTTGGCAGCTTGAGGGGATAACAGGCGGGGAAGAGGCGGGCTTATCGACGCCACCTGCGACGGAAACCGAGACGCCGACCCCAACAGCAACGCCGACAACTGAAGCGACACCGACTCCAACGTCGAGTGTTGTGCCGCAACCCCGGGCTCCAATGGCGCCAGCGGTACCGGCACCTGCTCCCGCACCCGCACCCGCGCCCGCGCCTGCACCGGCGCCGCCACCACCGGCCTTGCCGCCATTGCCACCGCCACCGGAGTTGCCACCGCTGCCACCGCCACCGGTGCTTCCTCCGCCGCCGCTGCCACCGCTGCCAGAAATCCGGTTATAGCTTTTTTGTAGACTTCACTGGGAATTTCCCTAGTGGAGTCTATTTTCTTTATGGGAATTACCCCTACATTAGGGTAGGTGGCAGCCCTTAAAAACATGCCATAAGCTGGCAATTGTGGATAATGGTACGAAAGTGATGTAAGTGACTGGAGTGGTTTAAGTTTCCAAAGTTGCTGAAGTGCGCAATGATATTGCTTAAGTGAGTGACCGGCTCACGCATGGCTGGGGCGACATTGTGGCACGCCAGTGATGGCCCTAATTTTTATACGAAGGATTACTATGAAGCGTTTTGCGACTTCCGTTACCGCACTCGCCGTTGCTGGTGCCATGTCTCTCGCAGTGATGCCTGCAGCTGCTGCGCAGTCGGCAAGCTACGGTTCCTCTTACTCGATCGAGGGGATCGCTGGTTCCCTGGAAAACTACAACAAACTGTCCGAGGGGCTGAAAGCTGAGATCAACCTGGCTATCCAGGCAGGCGACCTCATGAAGCTGGTCGAGCTGAAGATCAAGGCCGACGCGGAACTTGCCGCTAAGGCTGAGGGGGAGACCGCCAGCGAAAAGGACACTGACAACGCAGTGGCTAACGCCGGTTCCACCGAGAAGGCTGGCGCTGCCGCTTCATTGCTATCCTCTGGTGCTAGCGATACCACCAAGAAGCCAACGACTGACACCAAGGCTGCCGATGCGAACATCAACGGCAATGTGACTGCAGGTTCCACCGGTGCTACGCTGCCGCAGGATCTGTCCACCAGCATTGAAGGCGCGCTAGAGACTGGCTCTTCCGCAAAGCCAACCACCACTACTCGTGAGAATGAGACGGGATCGTCCGCCAACCTGGATGCGCGTACCATCTTGGGCTTCACCGGCCTGACCCTTGCTCTGCTGTCCTTCGGTGGCATCCTTTCCTCTGAGGGCGGCGCGAACCTTGGCTCCACTGCCGGCTCTAGCGGATCTTCGGATACTTCCACTGAAGGCTCCAGCGCTGCTGCTAAGGGTTCTTCTGCTAAGCCAGAGGCTCCGAAGGGTGACATAGAAGGTGGCGCAAAGGGTGACGTTCGAGGCGTTGCTAATGGTGGCCCTGCTCCAACCGGCGAAGTGAAGGGTGTAGGCCCACAAAAGCGTGGCGTGCTGGCTGAGACTGGCGATAATACTGCTGCTCAGCTGCTCGCAGGCGTGCTGCTGGCTCTGATCGCTGCTGGCGGCTTCGCTGCTCGCCGCAAGTTTGCTGCCTAGGAGCTGCTTAACAGCTGATTAAAGCTCGCTGTCCATCCCAAATGAGAGGGGGATGGGCAGCGAGCTTTTTGCTGCGCCGACTGTTGCTAGTGCAGGGCTAGCCGCAGCGCCATGTACACCATAATGATGCCGATGACAGCATTGAGGATTCGCCAGATGTGTGGCTTTTGTAGTGCACCGGCACCTTTGATAGCCAGGAATCCGATGGTAGGGAACCAAATCGCACTTGCCAGTAGTGCGCCGGCCGAGAAATACCAGCGCATCACATCGCCGTGTTGATTGGCGATTCCGCCGAGCATGATGAGGGCATCTATATAGGCTGCTGGGTTGAGCCAGGTGAAAGCCAAAGCTGCGAGGACTGGTTTGTGCCACGTTGTCGTGGGCTTGTTGCGGGTGACGGTGCGGGTGAGCACTGCGGACGTCGATAAGCTGGCGGGTTCTGGCGCCACCTCTGCTACGACGGTGCTGGTGGCGGGGTGAGTTGCGTCGCGGAAACAGGTGAAGGCGAACCAACTCAGATAGACGACGCCGAGCCACTTCAGGGCGGTGAGGAACTCGGGGGCGCTATCGATGAGCTTGCCGACGCCAATCGTGCCACCCAGGATGAGGATGACATCGGAGAGTAGGCACACGCCGATGACGGGTACCACGTGCTCGCGTTTGATGCCCTGTTTAATAATGAGTGCGTTTTGGGGGCCGATCGCCACAATGAGGGATAGTCCGATCAATACGCCACTCAAGAAGATGCTCATGGCCTTTTTCTCTCCAATATCATCACTTAAGCAAAATTAACGGTTTTGATCCTAGTTGAATGGCGCTTACATTGGGGGATCCTTGGAGAGCGTTTCTTTATCGTGTTTCCGTTAAGCTAGGTTAGAATTGCTTCATGAACCAAAACCACCTATCCACGCTGCTTGCAGTGCTGGACGAAGGCAGCTTTGAAGGTGCCGCAGATGCGCTCCACATCACTCCCAGTGCGGTGAGTCAGCGTATTAAGGCCTTGGAGTCGGACATGGGGCGAGTCCTCATTCGACGCACTAGTCCCGTCGCGGCCACAGATGCTGGCGAAATCCTGGCCCAGGCGGCGCGACGGATGGCACTACTGCAGGCAGAAACGGATGTTGCGCTCGAGCGGAGCATCGCGCGGGTACCGCTATCGGTGGCAATTAACGCGGACTCGCTGGCCACGTGGTTCAGTTCGGTGTTTGCGGAAGTCGCAGGGTGGAATCATGTCACGCTACAGCTGCGCATCGAAGATGAGGCGCACTCGTTGGCCCTGCTGCGCCGCGGTGATTGTTTGGGTGCTGTCACGACGGAACCGAATCCGGTCGCTGGTTGTGATGTGCGCGACCTGGGTGTTATGCGTTATCGCGCGGTCGCTGCTCCCCAGCTCAAGGCCGCCTACACTACTGATTCGGGTATCGACTGGGCCGAAATGCCGGTCCTGCGTTATGGGCCTAACGACGCGCTGCAGGAAAATGACTGGCGGGGCCGACTTCCCGAACGTCCGCGCGAGCGCCGAGTATCCCAAATCCCGTCTTCGGAAGCATTTTTGGAGGCGGCGCGCACCGGCCTGGGCTGGGCATTCGTCTCGGAGATTCAAGGTCAGGAACTTTTGGACTCGGGTGAGCTGGTGCTTCTCGACGACAGTGTCGTCGACGTCCCGCTCTATTGGCAGCACTGGCGACTGCAGTCCGCCATGCTCCAAGACCTCACTAACTCGGTGGTGGCGGCCGCCGCCAAGTACTTGCGCTAAAGCAGCGGCGGGACTTGCTCGTCGGTAGGGACTGGGCCGGGTGGGGTTGCTCCTGCCGTAAATGGTTCCCCACCCAGCTCCGCGCGCCCATGTGGGGAGAGTAAATCACTCATGTCGGGCCCCTGGGGCACGATGCGGGTCGGGTTGATCTCGGCGTGCGTGATGAAATAGTGCTGCTTGACCTGCGCTAAATCGGTGGTGTCGCCGAAGCCGGGAGTTTGGAAGAGGTCGCGCAGATAGCCCCAGAGGTTGGGCATATCCTTGATTCGATTGCGACTGCACTTGAAGTGCGAGTAATAACAAACGTCAAAGCGCACTAGCGTGGGGAACAGGCGCACATCGGCCTCGGTGATGTGCCCGCCGACTAAGTATCGGCGCGTTGCTAGCCGCTCCTCCAACCAGTCGAGTGCGTTGAATAGGCGCTGGTAGGCGGCATCGTAATGCTCCTGACTGCCCGCGAAGCCACAGCGGTAGACACCGTTGTTTACTTCTGTGAAAATTCGCCGGTTTATCGCGTCAATCTCCTCCCGCAGCTGTGCTGGGTAGAGATCTGGCGCGCCCTCGCGGTGGAACTCGCGCCATTCGGAGCCGAAATCCAGCGTGATCTGGGGATAGTTGTTAGTCACTACCTTGCCAGTGGGGATATCTACCAGGGCGGGTACGGTGATGCCGCGCGGGTAGTCGGGAAAGCGCCGAAAATAGGCTTCTTGCAGACGGCGGATACCTAACACGGGGTCGGCCCCGTCTGCGTAGAGCTCGTAGTTCCAGGAGCGGATGTCATGGGTCGGTGCGGCGAGCGATAGTGAGATCGCCTTCTCGAGGCCGAGCAGGCGCCGAGTGATGATCGTGCGGTGTGCCCACGGGCATGCGCGGGCCGCCATGAGTCGATACCGGCCCGCTGCAACTGGCCAATGATAGGTGCCGTCGGGTTGCCTCGTGACCTCGCTGCTGCCCGCCACAATTCGATCTTCAATGTAATTGGTGTCGCGGATGAATTCGCCATCCGGGGACGCGTTCTGTGGATCCCCTGCCCAGTCTTCGCACATGTTCGCCTCCACTCCTCAATGATGATGTGTCAACCATATGGGGGCTTTCCTTTGGAGTCAACCCTGCCGTTACCCAATCGACTCCAGAAATTGCCGTGTTTGTGGGCACGTAAGCAGATCTTCTGACTTAATCTTGGTGCATGAGCAACCAACCAACGCCAGATCGAGCACAGCCAAACGAGCTAGACGGCCTTGAGGACGTACCCACCTACAAGGCGGATGAATCTTCGGACACTGGTTCGATGGGTAAGTTCTATCAGCGTTTTGGTAGGACCGCGCCGAAAAACATCGAGCCGGATGCTACTGACAAGCCAACAACTACAACGAGCGAGGCAGAGATGAAGAACGAGCCCGAAGCCACCAGTAATCTTTACCGCGTAAGCAGTGAGCCCGAGCCGACCGCGGAGTTTTCCGCGCCTACTAACAACTACCAGCCGCAAACCATGGCTGCGCCGCTACCTGATGACACATACGCAGCTCCGGCGGTCGGTACGTACAGCGAGGACGAGACAGTTATCGATAACCGCCACGGCGACGGTCGCCGCGGCACCATCGACCTCGGCCTGATGATTATCCGCGTAGTGGTTGGTGCCGTTTTGCTCCTGTCCGCGCTGCGCACTTTCTTCCAGCTCGGCGGCGCCCCAGGCCTCAACGAGCTCAAGAGCGAGTACGGTACCTACGCGATGCCGGAACTGTTGTCGCTAATGGTGCCAACCATGGAGCTTATCGCAGGCGTTTTCCTGCTGGTAGGCCTGCTTACCCCGGTAGCCGCAGCGGTAGCCACTGCGGTCACTGGCTTCAACGCCGTCCACGCCATCGCGCAATCCGAGGGACTTAACCTGCTCAATCCAGCACCGGAACTCCTCCTGCCGATCCTGCTTGCTGTGCTCGCACTTGGCTTGCAATTCACCGGCCCCGGCAAAGTTTCCCTCGACGTCTCCCGCAGCTGGGCTCGTCGCCCACTGGCTTCCTCGTGGATCTGGGTCATCATCGGTATCGCTGGTGCAGTCCTCATGTGGTGGTTCTTGGCGGGCACCAACCCGCTGGGCTAGCAGTTTAAGTTCTTGAAAAGGCCGGAAAGCCCCGAGGTGGGCTCCGGTCTTTTTGCATGTTCGGCGGCTACTTGTAGAACTTCAAATGCCGAACTTCCGTGCTCAGGGTTAGTGAAAACCGGTGACACCGCCCTGGGAAGTTCGGCAAAAGGGGTTCGCGATCAACTGCAAGCGTTTGCCTAAGCCGAACAGTCGGGTATTCCGCTGAACTTTAAATGCCGAACTTCCCAGTACAGGCTTAGTGAAAACCAGTGACATCCAGGGAAGTTAGCTATCGATGGTTCGCCGCGAACCTCGCAGCAGCGACACATACAGGCTGATCAGGATCGCGATCATCAGCCATAAGTAACCGGACAGGATGAACTTCTGGCCGAAGTTGAGCTGGAACATCTCGTTGCCAAGGTCGCCGAAGATCCACTGCGGCTTGATTTGGAGACAGAATAGCCACGTCGCTATTCCGGAAACTGCCAGCTCAACCGGGTTTCCTGGCGTGTTCACCCAGCGGTAAATGAGAGCCATGGCGAAAAGCGGCATCCAGACCCAGTGGTGGGTCCAGGAGATGGGGGAGATCATCAGCATCAGGCCGGCGTTGACCAGCCCGGCGTCGATAAGCATGCCGCGGCGCAGCATCAGCAGCATCAAATGCGCACAGAGCGCAATTGCGAGCAGCACGATCACCAGCCAGGCTGTATCGATCAAGCCTTGGTGCGCCATCGCGGCCTCTTCCGAAGGTGCCCAGCGCGCAAGCATGCCCTTGATCGACTGATTCGACAAGTAGGCAGTGCCGACTCCGGCCCCGGAGGTCGAATTCATCTTTAGCAGCATGCCGAGGAAGTATTCCTTGGTCGCGCTCAGGCGAATACAGGCGGCGAGTGCGGTGACGATGACACCAGAGAGCGCGGCGAATCCAATGGCCTTGAAGTCTTTGCGGAGTAGGAAGTACAGGCACAGCATCACCGGGGTGAGCTTGATTGCGGCGGCGATACCGATCAGGGTGCCTTGGGGCAGAAAGCGCTTGCGTGGGACGAGGTCGAGCACACACAGCGCCATCACTAGGACGTTGATTTGGCCGAAGTTGGCGTTCTGTGTGTGGGGTTCGGACAGCAGCGCCAGTGGCCAGATCAGCGCGGTGTACATCAGCGCGAGCTCTGGGGTGCGGGGCATCAGGGCTCGTGCGATGACGAAGATGCATAGGAAGGTCAGCGCCGCCGACATGAGAATGATCGCGATTCCCGCCACCACGTCGCTCATCAAGGCGAAAGGAGTCAGGATCGCCGCACCGAATGGTGGGTAGATGAAGGGCAGCGCGATGCCACCAACATCAAAGGGGCTTTCGTATAAGGATTTGTTGTCGATGAAGGCGCGCGCCCCCGCCCGGTACACCTCCATATCGATGCGGGAATGCCAGTTGAGAAAGTAGTTAATGATCTGCCAGAGGCCGATTGTCAGTCCCATGGCGGTGATCGTTTTCCGGAGTTTCGGAGAAACCTCAAAAGTCATGGGACTGTATCTTAGTCCACTTGGCGGACGGCCCCCTTGTCGGCGGAGGTTGCCAACGCCGCGTAGGCACGCAATGCCTTGGTCACCGGGCGGTTGCGCGCGCGTGGCTGCCAGGGGCGATCGCTTGCCGTCATCGCTTCTCGACGCCGCTGCAACTCATCCTCGTCGACAGCCACTGACAGCTCGCGGGTGTGCACGTCGATGGTGACGATGTCGCCGTCTTCGATCAACCCGATAACTCCGCCATGTGCGGCCTCAGGGGAGATGTGGCCGACGGAGAGCCCAGAGGAGCCTCCGGAGAAGCGGCCGTCTGTGATGAGGGCGCACTTCTTGCCAAGTCCTGCGCCCTTGAGGAAGGCTGTCGGGTGCAGCATCTCCTGCATCCCCGGTCCGCCGGAGGGGCCTTCATAGCGCACCACCAGGACCTCGCCGGCCTGAATAGTGCGATTGAGGATCACGGACACGGCTTCCTCTTGGGACTCGACCACGCGGGCAGGACCGCTGAAATGCCAGAGCTCTTCTTCAATGCCCGCGGCCTTGATGATCGCGCCGTCGGGAGCGACGTTGCCACGCAAAACGGCGAGGCCGCCATCTTTGGTGTAGGCGTGGGCCACGTCGCGGATACAGCCGTTTTCTGCGTCGGTGTCGAGGGTTTCCCAGCGGTTGGCTGTGGAAAAAGGCTCGGTGGTCCGGATGCCGCCTGGCGCGGCGCGGAAGAGCTCAATAGCTTCCGCGCTGGCCGTGCCCGAGCGGATGTCCCATTGGGCGATCCACTCCTGCAGCGAGTCGGCGTGCACCGAGTGGACGGCGGTGTTGAGGAGGCCGCCACGATAGAGTTCGCCGAGGATCGCCGGGATACCGCCTGCTCGGTGGACATCCTCCATGTGGTAATTCGAATTAGGGGAGACCTTGGACAGGCATCCGACCCTCTTGGACAGTGCATCGATATCAGCCAGGTCGAAATCTATCCCACCTTCCTGAGCTGCAGCGAGGATGTGCAGGACGGTGTTGGTCGAGCCGCCCATCGCCATGTCCAGCGCCATTGCGTTCTCGAAGGCTGCCCGGTTGGCGATGTTGCGCGGCAAGACGGACTCGTCGCCATCCTGGTAGTAGCGCTGTGCTAACTCGACGATCGTGCTGCCCGCCTTTTCAAAGAGCGCGCGGCGGGATTGATGAGTCGCCAGCGTGGAGCCGTTGCCTGGCAGTGAAAGCCCGAGGGCTTCGGTAAGACAATTCATCGAGTTTGCGGTGAACATGCCGGAGCAGGAACCGCAGGTTGGGCAGGCGGACTGCTCCACAGCGCTGAGTCCGGCGTCATCTACGGCATCGCTTGCTGAGGCGGAGATCGCGGTGATCAGATCCGTCGGTGCGTGCGCCACGCCATCGACCACTACTGCTTTGCCAGCCTCCATCGGGCCACCGGAAACAAAAACGACGGGGATATTAAGGCGTAGGGCGGCATTGAGCATGCCTGGGGTGATCTTGTCGCAGTTGGAAATGCATACCAGGGCATCAGCGGTGTGTGCGTTGACCATGTATTCCACGGAATCGGCGATGATCTCGCGGGAAGGCAGTGAGTACAGCATGCCACCGTGGCCCATGGCGATGCCGTCGTCGACAGCAATCGTGTGGAATTCTTTGGCTACGCCACCGGCGGCTGTAATAGCCTCCGCTACGATGTCGCCCACGTTCTTCAAGTGGACATGGCCGGGAACGAACTGAGTATATGAGTTGGCGATCGCGATGATTGGCTTGCCAAAGTCATTGTCGCCCATGCCCGTTGCGCGCCAAAGCGCGCGGGCACCAGCAGCGTTGCGGCCAACGGTGGTTACGGTGGAACGAAGGGGAATCATGGCTTCAGGCTCATTTTCTTGGGTTGGTTCGTTCCCGTGGCGCCTCAGTCTGTGCGACTCTCGGCTTCCTCTTTGCTCATGATGACTTGGCGGCCGTCGCGGTGAAAGATGACCACCTTTTCATCAGCTGCTTCGCGGCCCGCGGTCAGGACATCGACGATGCGACCTTGGGAGGCCTGGCTGAGCGCAGGCAAAGAGTTGAATGAGACACCCGGGAGGGAAAACTCTGATTCTGATGTTGTCCGCGCGTAGGCTTTGCTGCCTCCGAAGCGGATTCCGCTGAATTCTTCCCACATCACTGATTTTGGCTTGGAAAAGGCGTAGTGCGCGGTGATGCCGCGCTCGTCGACCGTGGTCTTAGATTTGAGGACCCAGTAGGCGAATACGAGGGGAATAGCCAAGAGCCAGAACAGATACAGCGGCTTAGCGCCGATCACGAGGAGCGAAATCAGTCCCATGACACCCGCACCAAGTAGGTGGGTGCGGTCTGCGTTGAACGTGGTTGCCGAGGGCACTTGTGATGCCTGGGCGGTGTCAGAACTCATAGCTGTCATTGTAGGCATGGAAGAGCGGTTTTGAGGCAGTCGGGGTAGGCCGCCTGGTAGCGGCGGTCACATTTGCGCAGGTGATCGAAGTCACTCGCCAGCAATGGGGGAAAAAATGGGACAACTGTTTCAAAGTGTGGGACAATTCTGGGGAGTGGAACTAAATTCCCAAAACCACCAACCGCCCGAACTGCAATGTGTATTATCGAGGCATGCACATTATTCGACTTGTAGTACTCGTACGCACACGGCGCTTGCCGTAGCGACATCTGCTTCAAGTCGTCCCCAGTCAAGCGCCCTCGACAACACCCACCACAGTGTTGGACGAGGGTTTTGACGTTTAAGCCCCGTTTTCACATCAAGTTGCTGTAGCTCAGGACCACCACCCGCAGGACCCCAGGCAAAGCGAGGAGAGGAAATCAATGCAGATACTTAAAGGAGCATCTTGTGACTGAGCCAGGAACCACCGGTCCGGCCCCGTCCCCTGCGGCGTTGGCCAAGCGAGTTAGATCTCAGCAGCCGGAGAAAATGACCGGCGCGCAGGCCATCGTTCGTGCGCTGGAAGAACTAGGCACCGACGTTGTATTCGGTATTCCAGGTGGAGCGGTGCTCCCACTCTACGATCCGCTGCATTCCTCCTCGAAGATCAACCATGTGCTTGTGCGACACGAGCAGGGCGCGGGCCATGCCGCCACCGGCTATGCTCAAGCCTCCGGAAAGGTCGGTGTGTGCATCGCGACTTCCGGCCCGGGCGCCACGAACTTGGTCACTCCGCTTGCCGACGCCAACTTGGATTCAGTCCCTATCGTCGCCATTACCGGCCAGGTGGGTCTTGGTCTGCTGGGTACCGATGCCTTCCAGGAAGCCGACATCCGCGGCATCACCATCCCAGTGACCAAGCACAACTTCATGGTCACTGATCCACAGGAAATCCCGGCCGCGATCGCGGAGGCTTTCCACCTGGCGTCGACAGGCCGCCCAGGGCCGGTTCTGGTGGATGTTCCGAAGAACGTCCAGGAAGGGCTGATGGAGTTTTCCTGGCCGCCGGTGATGAATCTGCCCGGTTATCGCCCGGTCACTACCCCGCACGCGCGCCAGATCGATGAGGCAGTGCGGATGATCGCCGCAGCAGAACGACCTGTCCTCTATATCGGCGGTGGCGTGATCAAAGCCAACGCCTCCGCCCAGCTCCACGCATTTGCGGAGCACACGGGCATCCCGGTTGTCACCACCCTCATGGCACTCGGAGCATTCCCGAATTCCCATCCACAGCACATGGGCATGCCGGGGATGCATGGTGCGGTTCCTGCCGTCGGTGCGCTACAAGGCGCCGATCTGCTGATCACCATCGGCGCGCGTTTCGACGACCGCGTCACCGGACAAGTCAAGAGCTTCGCCCCCGGCGCACAGGTCATCCACGCTGATATTGACCCGGCGGAGATCGGCAAGATTCGCGAAACCGCAGTTCCCATCGTCGGAGACGCTGCCGAAGTGCTCAGCGCACTGCTGGAGGCATATCGGGCACATGACCTGCCCGCGCCGCGTATGTCCCAGTGGCTGACCTACCTCAATGACCTCAAGAGTCGCTTTCCGCGTGGCTATGAGGAGCAGGGGCCGGACATCGTGGAGCCGCAATTTGTGATTCAGACGCTTTCGCAGGAGGCAGGTCCTGATGCCATCTACTGTGCGGGCGTCGGTCAGCATCAGATGTGGTCAGCGCAGTTCCTTGATTTTGAGAAGCCCCGCACATGGCTGAACTCCGGCGGTCTCGGGACCATGGGGTATGCCATCCCGGCAGCCATGGGAGCCAAGGCCGCACACCCGGACAAGGAAGTCTGGGCGATCGACGGCGACGGCTGTTTCCAGATGACTAACCAGGAGCTGGTTACCTGTGCTGTGGAGGGCTTTCCTATCAAGGTGGCGTTGATCAACAACGGTAACCTGGGTATGGTCCGCCAGTGGCAGACGCTGTTCTATGACGGTAGACATTCCAACTCCAACCTGGGCGAGCGGGACAACTACCTTCCGGACTTCGTCGGGCTGGCTGAGGCGATGGGCTGCGCGGCATTCCGCGTTACCAAAGATGAGGAAGTCCTGCCGACCATTCAGAAGGCGCGAGAAATCAATGACCGACCGGTGGTGATTGATTTCATCGTGGGGGAGGACTCTCAGGTGTGGCCGATGGTCGCTGCCGGTCACTCCAACTCAGATATCCAGTACGCCAAGGGCTTGCAGCCACTGTTTGAAGAAGACAGCCCACAGGACGTTTCCGAGGTTATGGAGAGGGAGCACTAATGATCACGCCAAGCGGACCACGCCATACCCTGAGCGTGCTCGTCCAAGACCAAGACGCCATCATCTCCCGCATTTCCGGAATGTTTGCCCGCCGCGGTTTCAGCATGTATTCCATGTCCTCGGCGCGCACGGAGAATGAAGGCATCAACCGCATCACCATCGTGTTCTACGGTGAGGAACATGCCGTGGAGCAGATCACCAAGCAGCTCAACAAGATGGTGCCCGTCCTGAAAGTTGTACGGCTGGATGAGGAAAACACGATTGCCCGCGCGCTGATGTTCGTCAAGGTCAGCGCGGATAACACCACTCGTCCGCACGTCGTGGATGCTGCGAATATTTTCCGAGCTCGTGTGGTCGACGTGGCGCCCGAATCAGTTGTGATCGAGGCCACCGGCACTCCTGGTAAGCTCCGGGCACTGCTGGAGGTGCTGGAACCCTTCGGCATCCGGGAGATCCTACATTCGGGTGAAATTGCAATGAACCGCGGGCCAAAGACCATGGCCCCCAATAGACTTTAGAAACCACCTATAGAAAGGCACTACATCACCATGGCTATCGAGATGATTTACGATGACAACTGCGATCTTTCCCTGATCCAGGGGCGCAAGGTTGCCATCATCGGCTACGGCTCCCAAGGTCACGCCCACGCGCAGAATCTGCGTGATTCCGGCGTTGAGGTTGCCATCGGCCTGCGTAATGGCTCCAACTCGGCCGATAAGGCCCGCGAGGCTGGCTTCGAGGTCAAGTCCAACTCGGATGCCGCTGCCTGGGCAGACGTCATCATGCTGCTGGCCCCTGATACCTCGCAGGCAGCGATCTTCACTCAGGACATTGAGCCCAACCTGAAGGGCGGCGACGCTCTGCTGTTCGGCCACGGCCTGAACATCCACTTTGACCTGATCACCCCACCAGCCAATGTCACCATCGGTATGGTTGCCCCTAAGGGCCCAGGACACCTGGTGCGCCGTCAGTTCGAAGATGGCAAGGGTGTGCCGTGTCTGATCGCTGTTGATCAGGACCCTAAGGGTGAGGCGCAGGCACTGTGCCTGTCCTACGCCTCGGCGATCGGTGGTGGCCGTGCCGGCATCATCGAGACCACCTTCAAGGACGAGACCGAGACCGATCTCTTCGGCGAGCAGGCTGTCCTGTGCGGTGGCGCCGAGGAACTGATCAAGGCTGGCTTCGACGTGCTCGTCGAGGCAGGCTACGAGCCGGAGATGGCCTACTTCGAGTGCATGCACGAGATGAAGCTGATCGTTGACCTAATGTTCGAGGGCGGTCTGACTGCCATGAACTACTCCATCTCAGATACCGCAGAGTTCGGCGGTTACCTTTCCGGCCCACGCGTTATCGGCGAGGAATCCAAGGCCGCCATGCGCGAAATCCTCAAAGACATCCAGGACGGCACCTTCACTAAGCGCCTCGTTGCCAATGTTGAGGGTGGCAACAAGGAGCTCGAAGAGCTGCGCGCGGAAACTGCCAACCACCCAATCGAAGCCACTGGCGCCAAGCTGCGGGAACTCATGAGCTGGGTCAAAAATCCACTCGTCTAGTTAGTTTTCTCAAGGCCGCGGCTCCGGGATTCCCGAGGGCCGCGGCCTTTGCATTTCCATGCACGAACCCACGCCTCGGGTATTGTTGACCCTTGCAACATAGTTAAACACTTCGAAAGGTGCCGGCATTATTTCCATCTCTCGTGCTTCGATTATCCTCGCCTGCAGCTTGCTGCTCGCGTCCTGCAACGTGGCGCCTTCGCAGGACGGCATGAGCGCAGCCGAGCAGAATATGAAGGAGACCGCCCAGGTGGCACCGCGATTTGGTGAAGAGCCACAGGTGGTCTCGGATCCGAAAAAATCGGGGGCGCCTGTGGCTCAGCTGATCTTCGAGAAGTCGGAAGTAGCGGTGGTGTCCGGGCCCGAGGTGGCGGCGCAAGCGCGAGCGGCGTCGATAAGCGTCGTGGCGCATGCACCGATGCTGATCTCCACACCGGAAACACAGCAGGACGTGGTCGCAGCGCTCGGGGAGCTGGGTGTACACACCGTGCTGATGGTCGGTGATGCCACGCCGGTGGAACAGCCCGGCCTCAGCATCATTCCGGATCCCGGGACCAAGGAAGCACTGGGAGACCTCACAGCCGTGCAGTTTGAGGAGCGGCCTGCAGAGCATTTGCTCAGCGATGTCGCTGGCTTGGATCTGGATCACCCGGTGCTGCTCAACGTGCCGGGGGAGGAACTAGCGCCGCGGGATATTACTGCCCCCAAGGGCTTCCCGATGCAAAGCACCCAAGATGGTGGGACCGCTCCGCCGGTGCTCGCGGGGCCAGAAACTTCCGTAGCTGCGGTCGCATCAGCGCGCGCCTTTGGGGCGCCGGTGAAAGTGCTGGATTATGCCGATCCGCGCTTTAACGCTGAATCGAAGGCGGCGACGGTCGGACTGGCAGATAAACCAGTTTTGGCGCTGGGGGACGAGTTTGGAACCTCGGCAGAGCTCAAGTCGCGGATCGAGGCAGCTCAAACGCAGGCCGAGCAGCCCGGAGGTGGGGGACTCGTATTCCCCGGCCGTCACGTAGTGGCGCTCTACGGGCACCCAAGTGGCCCTGCACTGGGAGTGATGGGCGAGCAACCTCCAGCTGAGGCCGCGGCTGAGGTGCAGCGCCGGGTTGCGCAGTACCAGGAACACACGGCAGACCCCGTGGTTCCCGCGTTTGAGATCATCGCTACGGTTGCCTCCGGTGGCCCGGGGGCAGACGGGGACTTTTCCAATGAATCGAAGCCAGAAGAACTAGCGCCCTACATCGATGCCATCACTGCGGCGGGCGGCTATGCGATCCTGGATCTCCAGCCGGGCCGGGCTTCCTTCTTGGATCAGGCCAAGCGCTACGAGGAGCTGCTCAAGCGCCCTAATGTCGGGCTAGCGTTGGACCCAGAATGGAAACTGTATGGGGAGCAACGGCCTATGCAGGAAGTGGGGCATGTCGAGATCGCTGAGGTGAATGAAGTCTCCGAATGGCTAGCGCAGCTCACCCGGGACAATGATTTGCCGCAGAAGCCTTTCGTACTGCACCAATTCCAGCTGCAAATGATCCGGGATCGGGAAAATATGCAATTCCATGATGAATTGGCTACGGTGCTGCATGTCGACGGCCACGGGAGCGAAGGGGACAAGCTGGCTACCTGGGAGGCAGTCAAGCAGGACCTGGATCCCCGCGTTTTCCTGGCCTGGAAGAACTTCCACGATGAGGACACTCCGATGTTTGATACGCAGCGCACAATGGGCGTCTCGCCGCGTCCGTGGTTGGTAACGTACCAGTAGCTATGCAATGGGATGAATAGAATCACCCCTATATTTGTGAGTAGCCATTGCCTAAGTCGCGCTGGAAGCTAGACTGTTGAACCAGTTGTCGCCACTCGTGCCGGCGGCAACCTGCTTCGCGCCGACGCGGTCGTGCCTGCGTGAAGTGGTCAATCCCATCCTCAGGAGATGTTTAAGTGGCCTCGAATGACCGTCCTGTAGTTCTCATCGCCGATAAGCTCGCGCAGTCCACTGTTGATGCGCTCGGAGATGCTGTTGAAGTTCGTTGGGTAGATGGTCCAAATCGGGCTGAATTGCTCGCGGCCGTCCCAGAGGCAGATGCCTTGCTGGTGCGTTCCGCCACCACTGTCGATGCAGAGGTGCTCGCCGCTGCCCCTAATCTGAAGATCGTTGGTCGCGCAGGCGTCGGCCTGGATAACGTTGATATCCAGGCTGCTACTGATCGCGGCGTGATGGTCTGTAATGCCCCAACCTCCAACATTCACTCCGCCTGTGAGCATGCTATTTCGCTGCTGCTGTCCACTGCGCGCCAGATTCCTGCCGCCGATGCCTCCCTCCGTGGTGGCGAGTGGAAGCGTTCCTCCTTCAAGGGTGTGGAAATCTTCGGCAAGACTGTCGGCATTGTCGGCTTCGGTCACATCGGTCAGCTGTTTGCGCAGCGTCTTGCCGCTTTCGAAACCAACATCATCGCTTATGACCCATACGCTAATCCTGCGCGCGCCGCGCAGCTGGGCGTGGAGCTCGTTGAGCTGGATGAGTTGATGGGGCGCGCAGACTTCGTCACCATCCACCTGCCAAAGACTAAGGAAACTGCCGGCATGTTTAATGCCGAGCTGTTGGCCAAGGCGAAGCAGGGGCAGATCATCATCAATGCTGCCCGCGGTGGTCTGGTGGACGAGCAGGCGCTATGCGACGCCATTGCGTCCGGCCACATCCGTGGCGCTGGCTTCGATGTCTTTGATACTGAGCCTTGCACCGATTCGCCACTGTATAAGCGTCCCGAGGTCGTTGTCACGCCGCACCTCGGCGCCTCTACGGTGGAAGCCCAGGATCGCGCTGGCACCGACGTTGCCGATTCCGTGTTGAAGGCACTGGCCGGCGAGTTCGTAGCTGACGCAGTCAACGTTTCCGGTGGCCGTGTTGGGGAAGAGGTTTCCCTGTGGCTCGAGCTGGCCCGGAAGCTGGGCTTGGTCGTGGGTAACCTGCTGGACGGCGTGCCGGTAACCATCGAAGTTGAGGCTTGTGGTGAGCTTTCCTCCGAGAGCACGGACGTGTTGGGCTTGGCTGCACTGCGTGGCCTGTTCTCAGGCCAGGTAGATCAGCCGGTCACCTTCGTGAACGCGCCTCAGCTCGCCGCTGACCGCGGAGTAGAGCTGAAGGTTTCCTCTTCTTCTGAGTCGCTCACGCATCGTTCCTCCCTGATCGTGCGGGCTTTCGCTGCTGATGGCTCGAAGGCATCGGTAGTTGGTGCGCGCGCCGGTCTGGAAGGCCAGGAGAAGATCGTGCGGATCAACCGCCGCGGGATTGATATGCGCGCCACCGGCCGCAACCTGTTCATGTTCTACCCAGACGCGCCTGGCGCCCTGGGTAAGGTGGGCACCTTGTTGGGCGCTCAAGACATCAACGTTGAAGCCGCCGCGATGTCCCTGGAGCAGGAGTCCAACGGCGCTATCCTCGTGTTGCGCGTGAACAAGGAAGTTCCGGACGAGCTCTTCGAGGAGATCGGCGCATCCCTCGGCGGTGCCAAGAAGTTCCAGCTGGAGCTGGATTAATTTGATGGCGAAGGCAACATTTCGGCAGGTCCTCGGCGCTTTCCCTTCGGGGGTGACCGTGGTGACTACTCACCATAAAGGTGAGGACCTAGGGCTGACGGTGAGTGCCTTCGCCTCACTTTCTTTGGATCCAGAGATGGTGTTGGTCAGCATCGACAATTCCTCTCGGACACTGGCGGTGCTGTCGGTGGGGGCTCCGATCGCGGTGTCTATCCTGGCAGCGCATCAGGGCGCGGTGGCGCGGCAGTTTGCTAGCGGACTGCCCGATAAGTTTGCTGGCGTTGCTTGTCGACGCCTAGGAGACGTTCCAGTGATCGAAGATGCTGCCGGTTGGATTTCCGGCCGCGTGGCCGGATTGTTTCCCGGCGGCGATCACACCATCGTTACCATCGCGGTTTCCCACCTTGAGCTGTCAGGGAATCCCCCGATGGTGTACGCGAACGGAATTATCGGTTCCTAACACGCTGGTGCGTGCTACACTCTCACTCATCCCATTAGGTGAGAGAGGAATCCCAAATGTTGAAACTTGCTGTTATTGGTGGCGACGGCATCGGCCCTGAGGTCACCGCCGAAGCGCTGAAAGTCCTGCGCGCTGTGCGCGAAGACATCGAAACCACCGACTTCGACCTCGGCGCGCGCCGCTACCTGAAGAACGGCGAACTCCTCACCGACGCCGATCTGGAATCCCTGCGGAAACATGACGCGATCCTCTTGGGCGCGATCGGAGCCCCGGGTGCCGTGCCACCCGGCGTGCTCGAGCGGGGACTGCTGTTGAAACTGCGCTTCGCGTTGGATCACCATGTGAACCTGCGGCCGGCGAAGCTGTACCCGACGTCGACAAGCCCGCTGGCAAACCCGGGGGAGATCGACTTCGTGGTGGTGCGGGAAGGCACTGAGGGGCTGTACTGCGGCAACGGTGGAGCGCTGCGTGTGGGCACCCCACAGGAAGTCGCCTCGGAGGTCAGCCAGAACACCCGCTTCGGCGTGGAACGCGTGGTGCGCGACGCTTTCGAGCGGGCAATGGCTCGCAGCAAGCATCTCACCCTGGTGCACAAGACTAACGTGCTGGTGAACGCCGGCGGCCTGTGGGAACGTACTGTCGCCGAGGTAGCCAGCGACTACCCGGAAGTGACGGTGGACTACAACCACATTGATGCTGCCACCATCTACATGGTCACCGACCCGCAGCGTTATGACGTCATCGTTACCGACAACCTCTTTGGTGACATCCTCACCGACCTCGCCGGCGCCGTTACCGGCGGAATCGGCCTCGCGGCCTCCGGCAACATCGACGCCACCCGCACCAATCCGTCCATGTTCGAGCCCGTCCACGGCTCGGCACCGGATATTGCCGGACAAGGCATTGCTGATCCCTCTGCCGCGATCCTGTCCGCCGCGATGCTACTACGCCACTTAGGGGACGAGCCCAATGCGCTGCGGATTGAAAAAGCCGTGGCTGCCGATGTAGTTTCCCGCACCGAGATTATTACGACCGAAATCGGAGACAGGATCGCCGCCAGCGTTTAGTCTCATGGCATGACAGTTGAACTCGAGGAGATCCGCGACTTCCTTTCCGGCTTCACCCCGTACTCCGAGCTGCCCGCGCCAGAGTTGGCCGCGCTGCCAGGGCAAATGGAAGCGATTTATGTTCGCCGCGGAGAAAAGATCTTCGAAGCAGGTGACAAGAACGATTACCTTTATGTCATCCGCTCCGGGGCCGTGGACGTCCTCGATTCCGAAGGGGTGCTGCTGGACCGGCGGGAAGCGGGCCGTTCCTTTGGCTATTCCACCCTCAAGGGCGACTCTTCCTCCCTCTATACGATGCTTGCGGAGGAAGATTCGCTGCTGCTGCGCCTGCTACGCGAGCAGTTCACCATCTTGGCGGAGCGAAACCCCCTGTTGGACAGCTATTTCTCCACCCAGAGCGCGCGCATCCGCCAGGCCGCGAGCCAGCTGCGGGACAACACCTCCGCCGAGGTGCTCCGCACCAAGCTGGCAGACTTCATGATTCCGGAGCCGGCCCAGATCAGCCCAGAGGCCACGATCCAGCAGGCTGCACAAGCTATGCAGGACGCGGACGTATCATCGCTGCTCATTGCGCCGGAGTCCACACTCGAGGGGATCTTGACCGACCGAGACCTGCGCAAAGTAGTTGCCCGCGGCGATGACATCACGCAACCAGTTTCCGTGGTGATGACCCCCTCGCCGATTTTCGCTGCACCAGACGCACTCGCCTTTGAGGCGATGCTCATGATGGCCGAGCGGGGCATCCATCATCTGCCAGTGGTGTCCAACGGCGAGATCGCCGGCATCATTGCTTCCGCCGACATCATGAGACTGCTGCGCCACGATCCGATCTACCTCACCGCAGACCTCTCCCGCCGTAACTCGCCGGAGGAGCTTGGCACGGTGTATGCCAACTCGGCGGAGGTCGCTGTGCGGTTTATTGAGCGGGGTGCCTCTGCGGAGGAAGTCACCGCGTTGCTGACAGTTGCCGCGGATTCCCTGGCCCGTCGGCTCCTAGTGCTCGGGGAAGAGAAGCTCGGCCCACCGCCGGTGCCATATTGCTTCGTGGTCGTGGGCTCCCAGGGGCGTCGCGGCATGGGGCTCGCTTCCGACCAGGACAACTGCCTGGTGCTTTCCGACGACTACCGCCCCGAACACGCAGAGTACTTCGCGCAACTCACCACCTTCGTCTGCGAAGGCCTCGACAAAGCTGGCCAGGTGCGCTGCCCAGGCGACATGATGGCGATGAACCCCAACTGGCGGATGACGGTCTCCGAGTGGATCAGCACCTTCCGCACCTGGATCTCCGCCCCAGAACCGGACGCCTTGCTGCACGCGCAGACCTTCTTCGACTACCGCGGGATTTATGGTGCGCTCGACTTAGCGGAGCAGGTGCATGCGGCGGCCGTCGAGATGGCTCAGGGGGCGGGCCGAATGCACGCCCACCTGGCTGCGCTGGCCGCACGGCGTGAACCGCCACTCGGCTTTTTCCGGGGCTTCGTCCTGGATCGCTCCGGCGAATACGCAAACACGCTCGACGTCAAGAAGGGCGGTATCGCGGCGGTAGTTCAAATGGCGCGCCTGTATGCGCTGGCTTCAGGAGTCGCTGAGGTGGGCACGGTTGCGCGGCTCCAGGCGTCGGCAGGCAAGGCCGTCTCGGCGCAGGGAGCCAGTGACCTCGTCGATGCTTATGAGTTCCTCTTCACGATGTCCTTGCGGTGGCAGGCCGACCAAGTCCGGGCGGGGGAGCGACCTTCTTACCACGTGGACCCGAAGGCGCTGAGCAAGATGGACCGCGAGCACCTGCGCGATGCCTTCCAGATCATCAAGAGCATGCAGACCGCGCTGGCCACGAAATTCCCGGTCCGCAGCATATGAAAATCCCGCGCTCAACCCCAGTCTCGCAGCTGCGCTTGCTGGCCGTCGACATCGAAACCACGGGCCTCAAGGCAGGCAAGGATCGAATCCTGTCCATCGGATGGGTGCCTATCGACGCCGGCGTGATCCACCTCGGCAAAGCACAGTACTTTGTCATTTCAGACACCGGCGACGTCAGCGGGAGCGTCAACATCCACGGCCTCACCAATGATCAACTGGCCGCGGGCGTAGCGCTGGACAGCGTGCTACCGCTGTTCCAAGAGGCGCTCTCGGGGCGAGTGCTGCTCGCGCACTATGCGTCCATAGAAACCCAGTTCCTCCGTCACGCGATCGGTCGGCGATTCAAACCCCAAGTAGTGGATACTTTCGCCCTAGAACGACGCCACATGGAACGCATGGGCACCTATCCGCGCGGCGAGGACCTTCGACTCCCGCGGATTCGGCAGCGCTATGGTTTGCCCAATTACCGAGCTCACAACGCCTTAATGGATGCAATTTCCTGTGCGGAACTCTACCTTTGCTTGGTAGCGCAATTTTCCTTACGTACCTTAAGGGAACTGCAGCCTTAATTGCGTAGTGTGTGTATGATCACCCTATGCGTATCGGAAGAATTGCCACCCCAGAGGGAATGTGTTTCTGCGTTATCGACGACGAAGGAACCACTGCGAAGCAGATTTCTAGCCACCCATTTCAGGCCCCAGAATTCACGGGCAAGCAGTGGCCGCTCTCCGAGGTACGCCTGCTTGCCCCGATGCTGCCGGGCAAGATCGTCGCCCTCGGGCGCAATTACGCCGATCACGTGGCAGAGGTTTTCCACAAGAGTGCCGAGGCGCTGCCGCCGACGATCTTCCTGAAGCCCTCCACCGCAGTCGTGGGGCCAGGCGCAGCCATTAAAATCCCAGACTTTGCCACCAAGGTGGAATTTGAGGGCGAGGTCGCCATGGTGATCTCCAAGCCGTGCAAGAACGTCAAGGCCGACGACTGGCGCGACTACATCCTCGGCTTCACCATCCTCAACGACGTCTCCTCCCGCGACCTCCAGTTCTCTGACGGCCAGTGGGCGCGTGCCAAGGGCATCGACACCTTCGCGCCGATGGGCCCGTGGATCGAAACCGACCTGGACAGGTTTGAGTTCGACAACATCTCCATCAAGGCGCACCTAACCCACGACGGCGAGACCACCACGCCGCAGGACTCCAACTCCAACCAGATGATCAAGACCTTCGGCGAGATCTTGGAAATGATCACCGAGTCCATGACCCTGCTGCCCGGCGACATCGTCATCACCGGCTCCCCAGCGGGCACCAAAGAAATGGTCCCCGGCGACTTCATCGAGATCGAGGTCCAAGGCATCGGCTCTTTGGGGAACCCGATCGAGCGGGCCTAGTTCTTTAACGCCAGATGCATCAAGCCCAGCCGCTCTTTGAGTGGTTGGGCTTTGTTGTGTGCTCCGGCCGCCGGATTTGTCACTTCGGGTGGAAGTGCTGCATTCACCGTCGGTTTTGAGATCCCAACCCCAGAGCGCGCATGATCGTGCGAAGCTTGGCATCGGTTTCCGCAAGCTCTGCGGTCGGTGAGGAGGAGGAAACAATCCCTCCGCCTGCCCAAGCGCGAGCTGTGAGACCGTCTGGAGAAACTTCCGCGCAACGAATGGCCACCATGTATTCGCCGTCGCCGGCATTATCGCACCAGCCGACGGCTCCTGCGTAGAAGCCACGGGGGGTTTCCACGGATTCGATGAGCGCTTCGGCGGCGTCGACAGGCGTGCCACAGATCGCGGGGGTTGGGTGGACGCGTAGCGCGAGCTCAAGGGCAGTTGTCGGCTGCGCAAGAGTGCCGACAATCGGCGTGGCCAAGTGCCACATCTCGTCAGTCTTGGTGAGCTCGGGCTGGTCTGGGACTGAAAGCGAAGAACACAGCGGGGTGAGGATCCGTTGCAAGTGCTCGACTACGAAGCGATGCTCGGAGAGATCCTTTGCACTGGCCTGGAGGTTGGCGCCGGCCAGGTGATCGGCCACCGGGTCGTCGACACGCGGTGCGGAGCCGGCGAGCGGGTAGGCAGAAACCGTCGAGCCCTGGCGTTTGATCAGGACCTCGGGGGAGCTACCCACCAGGAAGCCGCGGCCCACGGGGGAGAGGTTGGCGATGAAGCCGTCGCAGTTGTGGGAGTTGTCGATCAGCCGCGCGGCGACGAGTCGGGGGTCTACGGGCGTCGAAAAGCGGATGTCCACAGCGCGGGCGAGCACCACTTTCTCCAACAGGGTCGAGGACAGCGTCGATACGGCGGCAGCGACGCGCTCCACATGCTCGGCGGGTGAGGGGTCGAATCCGGTGACGCGTGCCGATAGCTCGGAGCCGGGGCCCATCCGGTAGTAGGAGTGCGGCTCCAGTGGGCCGTCCTCGCGGATCACCTGGGCAGGGACGGTAAGGGCGGCTGGGGCGTCACGCAGGAAGGGGAGTGCACCCACGATCATGTCGTGCTTGCCGGCCTTTAACGCGGCGGCGGCATCCCAGGCGTCGGTGTATGTCTCCAAACTGCCCTGGGTGCGCACGGAGCCATGCGACCGGGAGAGCAGGAAATCGGGGGCGGTGGACGGCCGAGGGTTACTCATAATCACAACAGCTTACTGGACTAGACTTGGGTGCCATGACTGAAGTACGCGTACGATTCTGCCCGTCGCCCACCGGCACCCCGCATGTCGGCATGGTCCGCACCGCACTGTTCAACTGGGCCTATGCTCGCCATACTGGTGGCAAACTGGTTTTCCGCATCGAAGACACTGACGCCGCCCGGGACTCCGAAGAGTCCTACCAAGCAATCATCGATTCCCTCACCTGGCTCGGCATGGACTGGGACGAAGGCGTGGTCATCGGCGGGCCACACGAGCCGTACCGTCAGTCCCAGCGCATGTCCCTGTATGAGGATGTGCTGCGCAAGCTTATCGACGCCGGCGAAGTCTATCCCGCGTACTCCACCGCCGAAGAAGTGGAAGAGCGCCACAAGGCTGCCGGACGTGACCCGAAGCTGGGCTACGACAACTACGATCGTGAGCTGACCGCAAAGCAGATTGCCGCCTTCGAGGCAGAAGGCCGCAAGCCGGTGTGGCGCCTGCGTATGCCGGATCAGGAGTGGAAGTGGAATGACCTCGTTCGCGGCGAGATCTCCTTCCAGTCCGCCACCCAGCCGGATTACGTGGTTGCTCGCTCCAATGGTGCGCCGCTCTACACCCTCGTGAACCCGGTCGACGACGCTCTCATGGGCATCACCCATGTGCTGCGTGGCGAGGACTTGCTCCCGTCCACCCCGCGTCAGCTCGCCCTGTACGCGGCGTTGCAGCGCATCGGCGTGACTTCGTTTACGCCGGAGTTCGGCCACATGCCGTTCGTGATGGGCGAGGGCAACAAGAAGCTCTCCAAGCGCGATCCGCAGTCCAACCTGTTCAATCACCGCGACAACGGCATCATCAAAGAGGGCATGCTGAACTACCTGGCTTTGCTGGGTTGGTCCCTGTCCGCCGATCAGGACATCTTCTCTGTGGATGATCTGATCTCCAACTTTGACGTCGCCGACGTGCTCTCCAACCCGGCTCGCTTTGATCAGAAGAAGCTCGAGGCCATCAACGCGGACCACATTCGACTGCTTTCGGCGGAAGACTTCGCCGAGCGCTTCCGCGCCTACCTGGAGGAGTACACGGACTTCCCAGCGTCCTATGACGCCGAGAAGTTCGCCTTCCTTGCCTCCCTGACCCAGACCCGCATCAAGACCCTTTCCGAGGGCTGGGAGCTCATCAAGTTCCTCTTCACCGCGGATTCTGACCTGGTGCTGGACGAGAAGTCGGCGCGCAAGAATCTGAAGGAGGACGCCGTGCAGCCACTGGAGGTGGCCATTTCGGTGCTTTCCGCGCTCGAGTCCTTTGACACTGCGAGCATCGAGGCAGCGCTGTCCAAGGCGCTTATCGACGACCTCGAGCTCAAGCCTCGTAAAGCCTACGGCGCCCTGCGCGTGGGAATTTCCGGTGCTGCGGTGTCCCCACCGCTATTCGAGTCCATGGAGCTGCTGGGCAAGGAGTCCACGCTGAACCGTCTGCGCGCTGCGCGGGAAGCAACTCCTTTCGCTTAGGGATTAGGTGGCGGTTGCGGAATTTCCCACTTCGGGTGGAAGTTTCAGCCGGTTTTCCGACGTTCCGGGGTGAGTAATCCGACCCCGGGGCAGAAATCCAACTCAGAGGGCACCTGCCACCAGCGGATTTGTTGAAGTTGCGCGATTGTGGTTATAGTATTCCTCGTTGCACAGCGCACAAAACGCTGGAAACATTGGCCTATGGTGTAATTGGCAACACTACGGTTTCTGGTACCGTCATTCTAGGTTCGAGTCCTGGTAGGCCAGCCGCAGTTATCTGTACTGCATAATCAACAGAAGTCCTGCCCCGTTCGTCTAGCGGCCTAGGACGCCGCCCTCTCACGGCGGTAACACGGGTTCAAATCCCGTACGGGGTACAACATAAAAAGCTCCTTCTTCGGAAGGAGCTTTTTGTTTTCGCTCTTAAACGGCCACAGTTGGAACTTGCATGTTGATCAAGCCGTAGGAGCGAAGCGCGAGCAACCTCAATAAGTCTAATTGGTTAACGGACCCCGTGTACCCGGTTTGGCAAAAGAGTGAAAAACTGGTCATAACCACCGGATAATGGAGCTTCTCACAAAGGCTTCCCTGCAGCTGGGGCGGTGTTTATGCTTCAGGTATACAACGTTGTATCGCAAGTAGCACCCAACTTAGATAGGAGAGTGAATGGAAGAGCTGAAAAATTATCGACGCACTCCAATCGCACCTTCTGTAAAGCGTGCCCAGCCGTAATCCAATCCTTCTACAAGCGCCAGATATGCGCGAAGGTGGAGCTAACAGAAAGAAGTGTGAATGCGAAAGAGCGTCCGCAAATACGGTCAGCTAAGCGCACACTCGACATAACTTCCCTTCAGAGATATGGCGGACGTTGCATCGAAAGCAAATGGTGTAAACGAAACTTCCGCTCCGGATGTCGAACTAAGCTGTGAACACCGCTTAGATACGGCCACTGCGTTATCAACGGAAAGCCTCACCGAAATGGTGGGGCTTCTTCCACGTCATAGGAGAATCCATGTTCACACCTCGCCTTATGCGCGCCATCAACACCGCAGCCTGGGCCCACGATGGACACCTCCGCAAAGGCACGAACATCCCTTATGTTTCTCATCTGTTTGGTGTCATGAGTATCGCCGCCAGTGCGACAACCGACGAGGACGTACTGATCGCCTGCCTGCTTCACGACGCCATCGAGGACGTTCCCGAAAAGTATGGCGCTGCCCAGATGGGCGCAGACTTTGGTGAGCGAGTGACCGCCATCGTGCTGGGCGTGACGAAGCAGGAATTGCCCACCTGGCAAGAACGCGCGGACGCCTACTTGGAGCACCTACGCTATGAGGCATCGCCAGAATCGGTGCTGGTCTCACTCTGCGACAAAATGCACAACCTCATGAGCATCCTGACTGATCATTCGGAAATCGGCGCGGAATTGTGGGAGCGCTTCAACGCTGGGAAGGAGCGCCAACAGTGGTGGTACCGCTCGATCCTAGAGGTGGCACAGGCGCGAATCCCGGATTCGCCAGTGCTGTCGCAGTATTCTGCACTGGTCGAAGAACTGCAGGAGTGCTAGTACAGCACCACGAGCGCGTCATTGCCGCCTGAGCAAGTGATCACCTTGTTCGCGTCAGTGCCACAGGTCATGGTGTAAGGCTGATGGGTTACCGGACTGGTGACGGCTACAGAAGGTTGCAGATGTTCGCGGACGTTGTCATCAGTAGCGTTGAGGCCAGCGATCTGAGCACCCATCAACGCTAGGGCGAACTCGCAGCTTGTGTTTTCTCCGGCCGCCAGCATGTGGATCCCGTAGCCGTCGCCTTGGGTACACAGCGTCATGTTGTTGCCATAGATCTCGATGGGGTCTCCTGGATGCATGCTTTGTTGCAGCTTCGCCGCCATCTCCTGCTGGAAGTTGCTAGGCGAGGCCTGTTGAGGAGGCGGTGGTGGTGGTGGAATCTGTTTTGTCGACGTCGTCGTCACTGCTGCTATCGGCGGTGGGGTGGGTGCCAACTCCGACGTGGTCGTGACGGTGACGACGGCGGTGTGAACTTCCGGCTCAGGCTTTTTATCTGCTCCACAGGAGGAAAGGCCAAGAGCAAGCGTGGCGACGACAATGAGAACAGGAAACTTGGCAGTGGTCATGCCTACAGTCTATTGCCGATTTCACTTGTACACGAGATGAAAGTGAGAATGTGGCAAGTTAGCAAATCTGCAGGCTATGGCCTAGATTTGGTGCTTTTGTTCCCTTATGTTTACTATTGCCTAGTCCGCTTTTAAAAGCAGATGCCGCGCCCCGTTCGTCTAGCGGCCTAGGACGCCGCCCTCTCACGGCGGTAACACGGGTTCAAATCCCGTACGGGGTACCAAATAAAGAGCTCCTTCTTCGGAAGGAGCTCTTTATTTTCGCCCTTAAACGGCCACACCTGGGGTTAAAGGACAAAATGTTGTAGGCGCAACGGCTAACCTCAGATCGCACAGCGAAAGGCGCGTGTTAGGCGCGAGTTCGTGGCACAATGACTTCAGATAGCGAGCGAGATCGGTGGTCGTTGTGGCGCATAAGATCAAGGGGTTAACTGCTCTTCAGGTCGAAGTCTTGGAGTGGATTAGGGCTGGTCAGCCTGAGGATGATCCGATCAAGGATTCGGATCTTGTTTACCGGGGTCATGCGCGCAAGCTTGAGCGGCTTGGGCTGGTTGAGATCTATGGAAGAGGAGATTCTTGGCAAGTTTGGCTAACTGAGCTCGGGAAGAAATGGCCGAATCTTTCCATCTCGGAATTAGGGGCAACGCTTGCCACGAAAAAGCCTTGGAAACGCTGTCCAAACAGAAAAGCTCCTAAGCCAGTGGTGTCCGAAAAGCCAGCATCGCGGCCGGTGGTAGCGATGGGGCCGGTCGTGTCGGCTCGCACTAGGTTGTTGTTTGAGGAGATTCTGGAGACGGAGTTTCACATCGTGGCTCGTCCTGAGCTGGAGGATGACGGGGCGGTGGATTGGAACCAGAGGGCTAATGAGCTGCGTTCAGCGAAAACGTTGCTTGGTGATACCTGGCGGGTGAGCACTCGGTCACGAAACGTCGGGAGTTGGTGCAAGAAAAAGTATGACGTGGATATAGCGTTAGTGCCGGTAGATCATTGGCTCAGTGATCCGCTTCCAGAGGAAATCAAGCGTCATCACCGAGCTGTGAGTCAGGTGATGAAGTACTCGACGAATGTGTCGACAGAAATGAAGCCTCGTGCCCGACGTCTGTTACATCAGCTGTTTTTAGAGGTGGATGCTCGGGGTTGGTCGTACGGAGCAGTGGAGGTTGATCCGTACTCGGGACATAAGACGTCGCGGGAACGAGGTTCACTAAACGCGCGGGATACCGGCTATGGGTTCCAGGTCGATGGGCGTGATTTCTTTGTCTCTGCTACTGAGCAGGTTGATCGGGTGGAGCGGCCGGCGACGAAGAAAGAGCTGGCGGGCTTCGAAGACCGCAAGCGGTGGTATCCAAAGGCTGAGCTGAAGAAGTTCTATGACCATCCGTACAACGGGCTGTTGACTATCACGATTGGTCGCTACCAAGCCAAGGATACGAAAACACGGGTGGCTGAAGATGGATTTGCGAAGGTACTGGCTGGAATTACCCTGGATCAGTTCTGGTCAGATTACGATGCTGAAATGGATCGCCGGGCTAAAGGCAGGTGGGCCAAAAAGGTGGCCATCGCTGAGAAACAAGCTGACGAGGTGTTTCGCAATCGTGGTCTCTACGATGAGTTGGAGAAGCAGGCGATGGCGTGGGATCGGTTTGAGAAGGTTCGGCGGTATATAGAGGAAATGCGTGCGCGGGTAGGAGAGCTTTCTGGTGACGAGCATGATCGGGCAGTGGAGTGGCTGTCGTGGTGTGAGGGACATCTTGACGATCGCAACCCAATGCGACAGCTGAAAATGCCGATTGTTCCGACGGTTGGTGGGTTTGAGCGGGAGAGACTGGTGCAGCAGCTTGCGAGTCGGGTTCCTGATGCAGAAATCGAAAATGACAAGATGAATATGAGCTGATTTCTTCGGTAAAAGTGCGCACTGGAGGGTGGGTTTATATTCCCAATTAACCTAATAGGAAACGGTAAGAAAGTTTTGAGCAAATTGACGCAAAAATCGCTGAATTGCGAGAATTGTGTTTACATGTCGGTCGTCGAATGTAATCAAAAATGATCCAGCCATAAGCGGGATCACCTCTGTTAAAATCATGAATTATGTGTAAGATTCAAATGGTGAAAGTGGTACCATTAGACACATAACTTATTTTAATAGTGTCCCGTCCTCGCTCTACTGTTCAGTGTTTTGGCGGGTGGGTAGAATACTGTTTTTGTTCGGTTGTATGTCATATAACGTTGATTGTGCGACGTCGAAAAAATATCCGGAGGCGCAAGACTCTCCACTATAGAAATTGAATTTGATATAATTATTGGCATATGAGAACAGATAAGGATGCGGAAACCATGAGCATCGATGAGTTAGCAAACCTTGCTTTAGGCGCAACGGACACTTCGCAGGTGGGGTCAACAGTACAAAATGGAAACGACGATGCTCACGGGCCGATGTATCTAAGTCAACTGAGGATTCGTAACTTTCGCCAGTTTGGCGGAAGCGGGGTCAATATTCCGTTCGAGCCGGGAGTGACCGTACTTTTAGGGCCAAATGATAGTGGTAAGACTGCAATACTAGATGCAATTCGATACATCTTGACGACTCGAGACCAGGAATACATTCGCTCAGATCTTAACGATTTTCATATTGCCTCAAATGGAAAACAAGCGGAGGAATATGAAATTAGCGCCCGCTTTTCGAATCTTGGGGCGAGCGATATTTCCAGATTCGTTGAGTATTTAACTTACGAAGATAAGACTTACTTCTTAGACCTCACGCTGACCGCGAAGATAAGGCAAAGAGCCGGTAGGACAGGTGTCTATACAACAGTTACCTCAGGGAAAGATGGGCTAGGGGCATTAGTTGACTCGTTGACTCGCGAACTACTCGCGTGTACCTACCTCAGACCTCTTCGAGATGCGGAAAGAGAGCTCGCGCCCGGTAGAGGATCAAGACTATCCAGGGTTCTGCAAAGCTATCAGGCGATTGATCTTGGTGGAGAGTTTGACTCAGAAAACGTTCCGCAAAGTAAGGCGGATCTAGAAGGACTTAGTCTTTCAGCGCAAGCACAACTGTTTGAGTATCTGGTAAATAAGAACCAGGGTGTTGATAGCGCTGCCAAAACTCTTAACACGCAGTATCTTGAAAACCTCACTTTGAAAAACGATTCGCTTGGAGGAGCGATCGGACTAGTCTCGCCGCAAAACAATGTTCAAAAGTTAAGGCAAATCCTGGAACGTCTACAACTCAACCTATTTAACATGGGTGAAACTGAGAGGGCTCGTGGTCGATATGGTCTTGGTTCCAACAATCTTCTATACATTGCATGCGAGCTATTGCTTATTGCCCAGGATAGTGAGGGGCTAGGTCTGCTTTTAGTAGAAGAGCCCGAAGCTCACATTCACCCCCAGCGACAGCTTCAAACTCTTGTGTTTCTCCGAGAAAAGGCCGAAAAAGATGGCCTTCAAGTAATCGTTACCACTCATAGCCCTGTTCTGGCGTCGAAAGCTAAGACTGAAAATGCAGTTCTAGTCACACGTAAAGGCCCTTTTTCTTTAGCTAAAAATTGCACAAAACTTTCCTCAAGTGATTACAGGTATCTCGACAGGTTCCTCGACGTAACTAGATCAAACCTTTTCTTTTCAGAAAATGTCCTAATCGTTGAGGGCGATGCTGAAGAAATCCTTCTTCCAACTATCGCAAAACTGATTGGATGCGACTTCACTAAGTTCGGCGTATCAGTGGTAAATGTACGAGGGGTTGGTCTAAGAAGGTATGCGAGGATATTTCTCAGGAGAGATCTCAAGGAAGACGAAATTCCGATAAGGGTGGCGTGTATCACCGACCGAGATATTGTCCCAGATACAGCTATTAGCCTCATGTCGAATAAGTTCCAGCAGTCCAAGAATGAGTTGGATTACCAGAAAGACCCTGATAAGAACGATCTACCTAATGGTGCCAAAAGGAAATGGCGAAGCGAAAATGACCCACTTTTCGCACTGTTGCCGGAAGGTGGAAAGTATGGAGACACTAGTCTTATTACTCTAGGAAAGGACATCTACCTTGAAGAAAAGAAAGCGGCTGACAGTGGTCTAGTTAAGACGTTTATTTCAGACCATTGGACGCTCGAATACGACCTTGCTGAGGCGGGTCTGGCGAGGGAAGTATTTATTTCTGCAGAGCTTGCTCTCAAAGACGATGCTATTCATGACCCGAATAAACCTGAAATGGGTCTGGAGAGTGTCAGATGCACAGCCGAATATAGTTTTGATGATCTGGTCAAACAAAACGACAGCGATCAAATTGCCTCGCATGTCTATCGGAAGTTCGTTTCGCAGGGGGCATCAAAAGCGGTGGCAGCCCAGTATCTTTGTGACCTTCTTGAAGAGAAGTTTGTAAACGATCCAGACGGGCTCTCCAAAGTACTACCGCGATATCTAAACGAGGCAATTGAATGGGCCGTGAGCGGTGATAGTCAGGATGGATAACCCGAATTCAATCATGATCCCAGAACTCGATGACGACCTCGTTCAATCACTGGCAGCAGAACTGGGTTTAAGCGAGCTCGACTCATCCCGGAGCGAGTTTGTTAGAAACACAACATCACTTGACATTGCCGCTTGTCCTGGTAGTGGTAAAACAACGCTCGTGGTTCTTAAATTCATCGCGTTAACCAGGAGGTGGAGCAAGGAAGGTTCGGGTATTTGCGTACTTTCTCACACAAATGTAGCTAAAGATGAAATAACCTCGAGACTTAACAACCTTGGTGAGGCTATCAATACCGACGGACGGCCGCATTTCGTCGGTACTATTGATAATTTCCTCAACCGATTCTTGGCTACACCATATTTAGCATCCCTAGAATGTACTCCGTCGACTATTGATACCGACACAGTGTTGAGCCGACGCAAAAACTTGTTACCTGCGAATATTATAAGAGGTAGCCTGTCAAAGAGGCGAGATATCGACAGTATCCTGCAAGCAAAAGTTGCGTCGACAATAAATCCCTGCGGTAAGCTTCTAGGCAGCGGAAAGAAAACCATAGGAAAAGACACTAAAACCTACAAGGAAGTAAGCTCCGCGATATGCAGCTCAATGAGTCAGGGTCTGTTTACCTATGACGAGATACTCCTTTTTGCCAAGAATTGTCTCGAGGAAAACCCCTCGATTGCAAAAGCAGTCTCCCGTCGATTTCCCTTCGTAATCGTGGATGAGGCGCAAGATACCAATGTCTTGCGCTCGGAAATTCTTAAACTGATATTCGATGGGCGATCGGTCGTTCAGCGAATAGGAGATCCAAATCAGAGATTGGGAGACGAAGACATTGACGAGTCGTTTCCATCCGTGGAATGTCACTCGATCTCGGACAGTTTCCGATTCAGTCCCAGTATTGCGGACGCTGCCAATGGTCTTGCCGTTGAATCTGTAAAGCCAAATGGCCTAAAGGGCCTTGCCGCGGAATCAGTTGCTTCTTCTCGTCATTTGATCTTGTTCAATCCCAAAGACGACATCGTTAGCGTATTGCCTACATTTGGGCAAATATGTATCGAGAACTTAACGGCAAAGCAAATTCATTCCGGGAAGATCGCTGCAGTGGGGGGTAGGCATACCGACGATAGAGCCCCTGAAGAGCGAGAAGCAAACAAGCCTTATTCTATCGCGGACTACCTGCCAACCTATAGGCCCAAAGGTAAGGATGTCTCGGAATCGGGACTCTTTACATTGCACGACTACTGGCTACAGAGTCGAAACATAGTCTTACATACTGGGCGAACTGGGGATGGTGTAAACCTCCTAAGTACGGGAGTACTGACTGCCTTGGGGGTGCGCAAAAATTCTAGGCCTTTTCTGCAACTTAAAGGGTTGATCACTTCTTCATCAGTGTCAGAAATTCTGATCTCTCGAATCGTGAAGACCGTTAGCCCAGATCTATTACTGTCGGAAGACTCGTTTAGTGAAATTCAGGCTGCTGTTTTGGAAGTGCAAAGAGATCTGGTACTGCTAGGTGAAGTAGCACCTCCGACTGATCGTCAACAACGCTTTGCGTCAGCGTTCGATAATAGTCGAGGAATTTCTGCAGCGAAGTCAAGTGGCACTCAAGATAATACTTTCATTTATGACGGGGTGAAGATTGAATTGGGAAGCATACACTCCGTAAAAGGGGAGACTCACGTTGCAACACTCCTTCTTGAGACCTTCGCATACGATCACAAAATAAAGGACGTGTTTTCGTTTATCTCCGGTACGGAAGAGAATTCGCAGAAGAAGGGAAAGAGAAGGCTGAGCCGAATGCGTGAATGCTATGTTGCCTTAACGCGTCCAACATCCCTGGTAGCGATTGCGATGCCATATTCCTCGTTGGGCTTCAGCAGCCGCGAAGATGCTCTCCAGTTGAACTCCATAAACACGCTCCGTAACAGTGGTTGGAACATCGTCACCATTGGAGAGTGAAGCTGTGATCTTCTGTCTAGTTTCGAAATAGAGGTTTATGTGTTGTACATCTCCGCATGGCAAGTGGATCCAGTTGAGCCCAATTTTCACAGCAGATTGGAGTAGTCAATCTTTCTAGCTTTATACGGTCTGTGCTGCCAGATTTGGTACTTCCGTAAGCCTTGACAAGTCCCTGTATATGTTGCGTAACGTTTGGGGTACCACATGAGGTAGCAGGTCCACTAGGACTAGCTACCTCATTTTGTATTCTGCTATCGTCGCGCAAACGCCCACTTAAACGCAGGCTTCTTCCGGCTCAATCAGGACCGCAGTGGTGTCCAACTCGAGCCTATCGGCCATCGCGAAGAGGACGTAGTCTGCGATCTTGGAGATAACTGGCGCGCTTAAGTTGAGTTCGCGCAGGAAGCCGGTGGAGATCAGGTGTGCCATGCCTTGGGCGATGGACCATAGGTCAAAGTTGAGTTCGAAGGCATGCCAGGAGTTGTGGGGCTGGCCAACCTCGGACATTACGGCCCTGGCGAAGCTGGTGAGCTCGCCAAACGCAGACTCGGGTACTGGCGATTCTTCTGGGACGGGGATGACGGAGCCGCTGGAAATGGCGGTGAGTACATCGAATCCCTGGGGGTCACTCTTTGCATAGCTGAGGTAGGCGGTGTAGCCGGCCTTGATGTTGTTCAAGCAGCTAGCTGTCTGCGGTAGCGAGTGGATTTGGCTTTGGATGCGTACCCGCACGCGGGAGTCAAGGCAGTCTTCCAGTTCTTGGGAGAGGGCGGAATCGCCGTCGATAAGCGCGTAGGCGGTGCCGGGGGATACGCCGATGCGGTTGGCTGCGGCCTCAAGGGTGAGTGCGTCGAGACCCTGTTCTGCGGCGTTCTCGATGCCCGCGCGGAATAGCGCGTGCTTGATGCCTTCGCGCGTGGACTTGGAGTAGGAAGAACTCGCGGGTGCGTGGGTAAGGCGTTGCGGGTACGCGGGTTTGATCGGGGCGGGCGCGGGCGCGTCGATGATGTGCGTGAGGTTTCTGATGAGGCGGCGCAGCAGTTGGGACTTGGCGGTGGGCAAAAGCCAACGGGCTGCGCCGCAGGTACACAGGCAGCACATGCCGTGGATGCTGGCCATGATCGCCAGGCTTTTGGTTTTCCAGTCTTCAATACCGGCGGCACTGGAGAGATTCCTAAATAGGCTAAGCGACGGGTGAAGTTTGCCTTGCTGGGGTAGCAACAGGTGCAGTGCCCGGAAATTAGGGGGCTCGAACTGCGCAAAGGTGAAATAGCCCGCGCTTAGAACTTCCAATTGCTGGGGAAGCTCACCCTCGGGGTTGCTCGGGACGTAGTGCTGGAGCCGCATTTCGAGGTGATCAAGCATCGCAGCCCGGAAGTGTTCATCATCGGGAAAATACTTGTGGGCCACGGTGAGGGGCACCGTAGTCTGTGCAACTGCATCGAGAAGAGATATCTCGCGATTGATATTCGCTCCGACTGCCGCGATTCCCGCTAGCAGGAGGCGCTCGCGCACTCCTACCATGCGTTCTCGCGTCAGATTTTGGCCCATGTATCTGATGCTAACGTCCGACCTTAAGAAAAGCTTGATAATTTGCGAAAAGCAAGAGCTGATTTCCCTTGTTTTATTTACTCGTCAGCAATTGCGGTAATCCCAGCGCAGCCGTGGTACGCCAGGAAAAGTCAGCGCTACTCGTCAGCTCCGTGGGATCCGGTGAAATCTCCAGCACTCGCCGCGCTAGTCGGGGCAGCGAAGCTGCCGGCTGGACGACGCCCGATGTGCCCACCACGAGCAGCAAATCGCAATCGCGGATGAGCTCCTCGGCGCGAGCCCATTCTGCGCTGGGCAGCATCTCCCCAAACCACACGACTCCGGGGCGGATAAGATTCCCACAGAGCGGGCACTGTGGGGGAGTATCGCCCAATTCACCACGAAACGGCCGACTGCAGATGGTGCAGCGGTAGCTGAACAGGCTGCCATGCAGGTGGACTACCTCACCTGCTCCGCCACGCTCGTGTAGGTCATCGATGTTCTGAGTGATCACCGGCACTCCGGCGAGCGCGACGTGGCCGGCATTGGGCTGCGCCGCCGCTGCAATCAAGGCGCGGTGGCGGTACCACGTCCACATCGGTTCTGGATCCCGGGCCCACGCATCGATGCTGGCCATCGCGGTGGGGTCAACGTTTTCCCACAGCCCCGTTTTGGGTGAGCGGTAGGTCTCCAGTCCAGAATCGGCGCTCATGCCGGCGCCCGTGAAAGCGACAATGTGCTCGGCTTCCGCTACCAGCTGGCGAGCTGCCTCGGGGACGTGGGGAGTCATTGCTGTCTTAGCTTTCTAGCTGCTGCGCGGCGTCGATGAGCAAGGCTCCCCATTGTTGGCCAGCATCGCGCGGGAAGCGGGCATCTGGGCCGGAGATGGATAGGGCAGCAATGATCGTGTTGCTGGCGTTGTTGACTGGGACGGAAACGGAAGCCAGGCCGGCTTCGCGCTCTGAGAAGGAAGCGGCCCAACCTTGAGCACGGACTTTTTCCAGGTCGGCTGCGGTGAAGGCGGCGTCGACAAGCACGCGCTCACGTACCTCAGGGGCGCTGAACGCGGCGAATACCTGGGCGGCTGAGCCAGCGCTGAGGGAGAGGCGCGAGCCAACGGGCACAGTGTTGTGCAAGCCTGAGGAGGGTTCGACGGCGGCGACACAGAGGCGCTTGTTTCCCGAGATGCGATAGAGCTGCACTGATTCGCCGGTCTTTTCCATGATCGAGTGCATCAGGGGGGTGGCGGCCTCGATGAGGAGATCGCCGTGGCCGGCTGAGAGTGAGACTAGACCGGGGCCGATGCGCCACCGGCCGTCCTCAGTGCGGGATAAGAATTCGTGGGCTTCCAGTGCGGTGGCGAGGCGGTGCGTCGTGGCCCGGGGGAGCGCGGTGTCTTCGCAAAGTTGCGCGAGGGAGCGCGGGCCATCGGCGACAGCTTGCAAAATGAGTACTGAGCGATCCAGCACTTTAATGCCGCTTGTAATGTCTCCTGTGCTATCGTGTTCCATGCTATGATATTAACATCTCAATATGTGGAATTCAATTATTGGAGTGAATTCCATAACGACGGGCAGTAGGAGGCTCATCATGGGGACAGGTTTAACCCTGGCAGAAAAGGTCTGGAATGACCATATAGTCACCAAAGGCGAGGCGGGCTCACCCGATCTCATCTACATTGACCTGCATCTTGTCCACGAAGTGACCTCCCCACAAGCCTTCGACGGTCTGCGGCTAGCTGGCCGCAAGGTCCGACGCCCAGATCTTACCATTGCCACCGAAGACCATAATGTGCCCACGACCGGCGTCGAGAGCGGCGCAATCGAAGAAATTAAAGACGCGATCTCCCGCACCCAAGTGGAAACGCTGCGCAAGAACACTGCCGAATTTGGTGTGCGACTGCACCCAATGGGGGACATCGAACAAGGCATCGTTCACGTCGTTGGCCCCCAACTCGGCCTCACCCAGCCCGGTATGACCGTCGTCTGCGGCGATTCCCACACCTCCACCCACGGTGCCTTCGGTTCCATCGCCATGGGTATCGGCACCTCGGAAGTTGAACACGTGCTGGCAACCCAGACGCTGTCGCTCAAGCCTTTCAAGACGATGGCGGTGAACGTCTCCGGCGAGCTACAACCCGGCGTCTCCGCCAAAGACCTGGTGCTAGCAATCATCGCGCAAATCGGCACCGGTGGTGGCCAGGGGCATATCATCGAATACCGGGGCCCGGCGATTGAGAAGCTGTCCATGGAAGCCCGGATGACCATCTGCAACATGTCCATCGAGGCCGGTGCCCGCGCTGGCATGATCGCGCCGGATCAGATCACCTTCGACTACCTGCAGGGGCGAGCACATGCGCCACAGGGTGCAGACTGGGATGCCGCCGTGGACTACTGGACTTCACTGCGCACTGACGACGACGCCGAATTCGACACAGTAGTCAACATTGACGGCTCCGCGCTGACTCCCTTTGTCACCTGGGGCACCAACCCTGGACAAGGGCTGCCCCTGGCCAGCACGGTTCCTGTGCCCGAGGAGATCGCCGAGGACGGCGAACGCGCCGCCGCCGAGAAAGCAATCGCCTACATGGACCTGACCCCCGGCCAACCGCTGCGGGAGATCAAGATTGACACCGTCTTCGTTGGATCCTGCACCAACGGCCGCCTGGAAGACCTGCGCACCGCCGCCGACATTGTCCGTGGCCGCACCATCGCAGCCGGGACCCGCATGCTCGTCGTCCCCGGCTCCGCGCGCGTTCGGGAACAAGCCATTGCGGAAGGCATCGACAAAGTCTTCACCGACTTCGGCGCCGAGTTCCGCGCACCGGGCTGCTCAATGTGCCTGGGAATGAACCCAGACCAGCTCGCCCCTGGTGAACGCTCCGCCTCCACGTCCAACCGCAACTTCGAGGGGCGCCAAGGCCCCGGCGGACGCACCCACCTCGTGTCCCCAGCAGTCGCCGCAGCCACCGCCGTCGCCGGTCATCTGGCCAGCCCGGCAGACATTTAAGGAAAGAAGGCAACGTCATGGAAAAGTTCAGCACTCACACCGGTGTTGGCGTGCCCCTGCAGGCCTCCAACGTGGACACCGACCAGATCATCCCGGCGGTCTTTCTCAAGCGCGTCACCCGCACTGGCTTTGAGGATGGGCTCTTTGCCTCCTGGCGTAAGGATCCAGCCTTTGTCCTGAACCAAAGCGCCTATCAGCAGGGCTCGGTGTTGGTCGCCGGTCCAGATTTCGGCACTGGATCTTCGCGCGAGCACGCAGTCTGGGCGCTCATGGACTACGGCTTCCGCGTAGTCATCTCCTCCCGCTTCGCGGACATCTTCCGCGGCAACGCCGGAAAATCTGGGCTACTGGCAGCTCAGTGCTCGCAGGAAGACGTGGAGATCCTCTGGAAGCTCATGGAGGCTAACCCAGGGCTGCAGTTGACAGTGGACCTGGAAAACCGCAGTATCCAGGCCGAGGGCGTCACAGTCCCGTTTGAGATCGATGATTACACTCGCTGGCGCCTCATGGAAGGCCTAGATGACATCAGCCTCACGCTGCGCGATGAAGCAACCATCTCCGACTTTGAAGCACAGCGCCCCAACTTCAAGCCACTCACTCAGTAACAGGACCTACTTCACCGGTAGCGGACTGGCCAGGTAGTCCGCGCCGGTGAGTTCGCCGTTGTTGAAGCTCAAGACCCAGGCGGAGCCCTTCTTACAGGCAATCTCATCTTCCAGCGGCAGCCGCCCCTTCGCGGACATCGCGGCAATCATGTCTGGAATGATCAGGCCCTGCGCGACGATGACAGAAATCCCGCCGGCAGTAACGATCTCCTCGAACTTGCGCTGCGCATTCGCCATGTCTCCCAGCCAGGCATCATCGCCGAAGAGGGGGTCCACCTGTACCGGGATGCCGAGCTCATCGGCAATCGGGGCTGCGGTGGATTGGCAGCGGTCGGGGAGCGCGGAATAGACGGCCGTTGGCTGGAACGGCAGGAGCATCGGCACGAGCATCTCTGCTTGTCGACGCCCCTTCTTATCCAACGGGCGGAGATTGTCATCACCGGACCAAGTTCGACGATCATGCGCCTTGGCGTGGCGCACGTACAAAATACGAGTGGTTGCCGGGAGTCGGAAGCGCTTCTCGGCCTTAGCGAGCACCGTGCGATCCACCTCATAAGACAGCAATTCAGAGGCCTCGGCGATGGACATCCAACGGATCTCATCGACCTCATCATTGGGCACGAACTCGCCCCCGATAACCTCACCGGTCCAGTAATAGACCACCTTCGTCCGGTCCAGCACGGGGTACGTCACCTTGCCCAGCAACTTGCCGAGGCGCACCTCGTAACCGGTTTCTTCCTTGATTTCCCGGAATGCAGTGACAGGGAGTGATTCTCCGGGGTCCACCTTGCCCTTGGTTAGCGACCAGTCGTCGTAGAAAGGCCGGTGGATGACGGCGACTTCAATGGTGTCGAGGTTATGGACGTCGCCACGCCAGAGCACCGCGCCCGCAGCCAGGGTGGAGCGCTTGTACTCCTTGGCGGGATCGGCGCTGATGGATTGGTAACGGCCGGTGACGGCGAGATCGTTGTCCACATCCTTGTCATTTTCGTGACGATGCTTGGCAGGGTTCTTCGACATGATCTCTTCCTTCACTGACATTCGGCCGACAACTCTTAAGATAAGGTCAGTATTTGACACCATTTTTGTCTAGTTCGTAGCAAGTTGCACGTTCGGCACGCCCGATTGCGCACTTTAGTAACCAGAGGGAGAAGAAGCATCGTGGTAAAAGTTGCAGTCATGGGGGCGGGATCCTGGGGCACCACGATCGCGAAGGTCTTCGCGGATGCCGGCAACATGGTGTCATTGTGGGCGCGGCGCGAAGAACAAGCCCATAGAATCCAACTGACCCGGGAAAACCCGGAGTACTTGCCGTCACTGATTCTCCCGGCGTCGATAAGCGCGACTTCAGCGGCGCACACGGCGCTCGACGGGGCGGACATCGTGGTGTTGGCGGTGCCCTCACAATCGCTACGGGACAACCTCGCCACGTGGCGGGAACTCATCCCTGGCGATGCCTCGCTGCTGTCATTGGCCAAGGGCGTGGAACGCGGCACCAATCTGCGTATGTCCGAGTTGATCGCGGAAGTCACGGAGGCAGATGCCAGCCGCATCGCGGTGCTCTCGGGGCCAAACCTAGCCCGAGAAGTAGCGCTGGAACAGCCAGCCGCCACAGTGATTGCCTGCCCGGACGAGAATCGAGCCAAGCTCATTCAAGCTGCCGTGAGCACCCCGTATTTCCGCCCCTACACCAACTCAGACGTGGTCGGTTGTGAAATCGGCGGCGCCTGTAAGAACGTCATCGCACTGTCCTGCGGCATGGCCGCCGGAAAGGGACTAGGGGAGAACACCCTGGCGACGCTCATCACCCGTGGCCTCGCAGAAATCACCCGCCTCGGTGTGGAACTGGGCGCCGATGCCCGTACTTTCTCCGGGCTGGCTGGGCTGGGCGACCTGGTAGCCACGTGTTCCTCGCCACTGTCACGCAATCGCACCTTCGGAGAGCGCCTCGGCCGCGGCCAATCCCTCGACCAAGCACGGGTCTCCACAAACGGCCAGGTAGCCGAAGGCGTTGTAGCTTCCCAGGCGGTATTCGCCCTGGCCCAAGAACATGACATTGACATGCCGATCACAGAAGCCGTGCACGCCGTCTGCCATGAGGATATGGCCGTGACAGAAATGATTTCTGCACTCATGGGGCGTTCTAAGAAGTCCGAGTAGTGTACTGGGGTAACATTTCCCCCGTGTCCAACAATCGCATCAAAGTAGCCGTAGTTTACGGTGGCCGTAGCTCCGAGCACTCCGTGTCCTGCATCTCCGCCGGGGCAATTATGAGCCACATCGATCCTGAAAAATACGAGGTCATCCCCGTCGGAATCACCCAATCCGGCGAGTGGACCGTTGGGGAAGCTGACCCCGCGAACTTGGTGATCAAGGATCGCGTCCTCCCGACTGTCACCCTGACCCAGCCGGTAGCCCTGTCCGCCTCGCCTGCCCACGCCGGTGAGCTGCGTTTCGACGACGGCAGCCTCTACGCCAAGGCCGACGTCATCTTCCCAGTGCTTCACGGACGATTCGGCGAAGATGGCACCATCCAAGGCTTCTTTGAACTTTCCGGCATCCCCTTTGTGGGCCCAGGTGTGCTCAGCTCTGCGAACGGCATGGATAAGGAATACACCAAGAAGCTCATGGCTGCCGAAGGCCTGCCCGTCGGAAGGGAAGTGGTCCTGCGCGGCCGCGACCACCTGACGCCAGCGGAACAGGAGCTCCTAGGCCTGCCAGTGTTTGTGAAACCAGCACGCGGCGGTTCCTCCATCGGCATTTCCCGGGTAACAAGCTGGGATGACATGGACGAGGCCATCGCCTTGGCCTTTGAGCACGACAACAAGGTCATCGTTGAGGCCGAGATCATTGGCACCGAGGTCGAATGTGGTGTCCTCCAGCAGCCCGACGGCACCTTGATAGCCTCCTACCCGGCTCAACTGCGCGGTACGGCAGATTCCGAGGAAGGCTTCTACGGCTTCGACACCAAATACCTAGACAACGTGGTTTCTGCGGATATTCCAGCGCCACTGTCTCCGGCCAACTTGGAATTGGTGCAGTCACTGTCCATCGAAACTTTCAAGGCGATGAACTGCGAAGGCCTCGCACGCGTGGACTTCTTTGTCACCGATAAGGGGCCGGTGCTTAACGAGATCAACACCTTGCCGGGGTTCACCCCAATCTCGATGTATCCGCAAATGTTCGCAGCCTCCGGGATCGCCTATGAGGATCTGCTGGACATCTTGATCCAACGCGCACTGGTGCGAGTGCGCTAGAGCTAGGGAGCCGGTTACTTCCCGCGCTTCTTAGCCTTGCGCTTTTCTTGCTTCTTAGCGAAGCGTTCCTCTCGTCGGTCCTCCTTTACCTTCCGAAGCTGCTGCTTTCTCTGCTGCGCTTGCAGTTCACGATTCAGATGCAGGCAATCTTGGGAACGAGTTGAAAGGCTCGGTGTGCGTTGTGCCTTATTAACGAGTCGCTTGAGCCGCTTCGGGTTTCCTGATTTTGGTGGTGCGATGTCACCGGGAACGGCCAGCGTGGCACGCGTTGTTATGCACAGCTCGGCGCCGTTACTGAGCATCCAGTGGTACAACTCGGCATTGTTTGGCTCGGCGCCGAACACCACCTTGTGGGCATGCAAGGAGCCGTCCTCGGAAATCTCGTACAAACCGCACCAGAATTGTCCGTCGTAAAAAAGAGTGAATTGGGAAGTCATTGTGTCTCCAGGTTCGCCAAAGTGAACCTGACGACGCTGGATTCTTTTCCCCGGCGGAACCCGCTAGGGAGAAGCGACGGATGCAACTAGCTGCAACGCCCAGACTTCCTACTGAGCTGTGCGGTTTGCGCATCAGGATGAAACAGAGAATATACCAGAAAATCCTGGCCGCCTTCTGGAGCGAAACTAAGCTTGCTTAGCCTTAGTATTCGCTGCGATTGCCTTGCTCAGCGTCACAATCGCAGTGTTGCCGGCCCCAGTTGGCATGGACATCGCCACGACGATGTCACGGCCGAGCGCGAAATAGGCGCCGGACGTTGTGCCATTGGCCAAGGTGGTGTCTTGGAACCACGTCACCTGGTCGACCTGGTTGAGCTGGGCGCCAGGGGTATAGCCCTCAGGATCCGTTACACCGCAGCGGATGACGATCGGTTCTTGGCCAGGCTTGGTCCACACAGCAATATCCGCGGGAGCATTGGTGTCGCGGGTATAGCCTTCGCCGAGCTCGGCGGGCAAGGAATGCCGCAGGGCGAGGCACTGCTCGTTGTTGGCCTGTGGGGCGTCCAGCTCAGTGAGTGGGATTGCGTGTGGCGTGGAGTGCTGCTGCTTGAGCTTGCCCATGGCGACGTCGAGGTCGGAGACGGGATTATCGGCACGGCCGATGGATTCTGCGTCCGCAGTGACGGCTACTGCAGGGAAGGTGTCAATCGAGTACCAGGTTTGCATTGTGGACCCCGGGGTGGCGTCAACCACTTGGAGCCACTTCATGCCGTCGACCTCCGTGAGCGGGGAGACCTCCGTGTATTGGAGTGGCAGCGAGATACCGCAGCGGAGAGTGACCTGCTCGACTGAGTTTGATGCGTACGCGGCCGCGCCTTCTGGGGCCGGATCGGCGATCTCTGCGCGCTTGTGTCCAAGCACCTTCTTGGGCAGCGCAGTCAGGAAATCTTGGCATTCCTGAGAACCTGCCTCCGGCGCATCGAGGGTGGTCATCCCCACGGGTTGAGAAGCAGCACTGGTGTATACGACCTTGGCACCGATCAAGACGCCAACTACCAGCAAGATTGCTAGCGCCAATGCGATATACAGGGGGGTGGTATTAAATTGAGAATCTCCAGACTCACTCATAGTTAGTTAGTCTAACGTCCAGCCCTCCAAGGACTTAAGGAAGATGATGGATAACAAGCCACTGACGATTGGTGAGATCGGCGAACGGGAGACTATTGCCCGGATTGTGGCGGTCGCGCCGTCGTCACGCAATGGCGATGACGCCGCCGTGCTGGGCCAGCCCGCACCAAACTCGCGCACGGTAGTTACCACAGACATGCTGGTGGAGGGGCGGCATTTTCGCCGGGAGTGGTCGACTCCGGAGGAGATTGGCCAACGTGCGATTTTGCAGAACTTTGCAGACATTGAAGCCATGGGGGCACGGCCCGTTGCCGCGGTGCTGGGGTTGTCTGCGCCGGAGGACACTCCTATCGCGACTATTGAGGGCATAGCGCGGGGAGTGGAGACCCAAGTTGCGCACTACAACTCGGAGCTGGTGGGTGGCGACGTTACCGGCGGCGACTGCCTGACCCTCTCGGTGACAGCCATCGGTTCGCTGGGAGGCTCGGCCGCGCCCCTGACGCTGGATCGGGCGCGTCCCGGACAACAAGTGGTGGCCGCAGGTTCAATCGGCTACTCCGGCGCTGGCCTAGCGCTGTTGCAGGCCTTCGGCCGTGCGGACGTGCCACCGGAACTTGAGCCACTGGTGAAGGCCTTCGTCTCTCCTATCCTGCAGCCGGGGCGAGGCGTCATTGCCCGCGCTACCGGGGCGACCTGTATGACAGACAACTCGGATGGGCTCATTGTTGATTTGGGGACCATTGCGGGGCGCTCCCGCGTCACCATCGATCTCGACCGCGAGGCCATCGCGCCGGATAGTCTGCTCCTTAAGGCGGGCGAGCTCCTGGACACCGACCCATGGCTGTGGGTGCTCAGCGGCGGGGAAGACCACACCCTGCTGGCCACCACCGCCCACGCCGTGCCGAGCGGTTTCCGGCCGATCGGGCGCGTGATTAAGGCCGGCAGCAACGGCGTGCTTATCGACGCCCAACCCCCACAATCCACCAGCGGCTGGGTAAGCTTTTAGACCATGCATCCGTCTTGGGAACCCGTGTTTGCTCCGATCAAAGCTGAGTGCATCGCCATGCGATCCACAGTGGGAGAGCACTACTTGCCGCCCGAAGCGGCGGTGTTCCGCGCCTTCCAAACCCCCTTTGATCAGGTAAAGGTGTTGATCATCGGTCAAGATCCTTATCCAACGCCGGGCCATGCCATGGGGTTGTCATTCTCAGTCGCACCTGATGTCCGCCCTTTGCCTCGCAGCCTCAACAACATCTTTGCGGAATACCACACTGACCTCGGGTTACCCATTCCAACCTGCGGGGATCTTTCCCCGTGGGCAGAACAAGGAGTCATGTTGCTCAACCGGGTACTCACGGTAGCCCCTGGGCAAGCCGGATCGCACCGCGGCCTCGGGTGGGAAGCAATCACTGAGCATGTGGTGCGAGCCTTGGCCGCTCGCAATCAGCCACTCGTGGCCATCCTGTGGGGGCGGGATGCGCAAACGGCAAAAGCGTTCCTTGGGGATTGCCCCGTCATTGAATCCGTGCACCCTTCGCCGCTGTCGGCGCGCCGGGGATTCTTTGGCTCGCGACCATTCACGCGTGCGAATGAACAGTTGCGTGCTTTAGGTGCGGAGCCGGTGAACTGGGAGCTCTAGGGATGCGGTTGGCTCATGGACACAGCTGACACACGGTAACCCATAAGTTTTAGCTGCTATTTTGCCTTAGGTTTAGGATGAGTGCAGACCTTCATTATCGGGAGCTGTAAGCTAAACAACTATGTCTACTGCAACGAAGCTCGGTGGGCGCGGCCTGATCAACTGGGCAAGCCGCGCGGTTTCGTTGTTGACCGATCGCTGTGCGGAGATCAACGCGCTCAATGTCTTCCCAGTTCCTGACGCGGACACCGGCTCCAACATGTCCCACACCATGGAATCTGCATTGTCCGAGGCGCTGAGCCTCAGCGAGTCAGAGCAAGAGGACGTTGCCACTGTGTCGGCTGCATTGGCGGCCGGGGCGGTACGTGGGGCACGTGGCAATTCCGGGGTGGTACTGAGCCAGGTGCTGCGCGGCGTTGCGACGGCAACCGTGGGTGGCGAACTTGATGGTGCAGCCATCCGGGAAGCCCTTAATGTGGCACTTGAAATGGTTCTCCGTGCGATCATCGATCCAGTCGACGGCACCGTGGTCACGGTATTGCGGGCTACTGTCGCAGCAGTGAACGATACACCAGATAGTGAGCTGGAGATCGTGGTACGCATTGCCGTCGATGCCGCGCGGGTTGCGCTGAAGAAGACCCCCTCTCAGCTAGAGGCGCTGCGAGAAGCGGGAGTGGTAGACGCTGGCGGTCAGGGCTTCGTGATTTTGCTGGAATCCCTCGCCGATGAGGTCGCCGGGACGGACTGGGCGCAATCCAGTGCTGTTTTCCCTCATCACTCTCATAGTCAGCCGGCAGAGCTGGAAGTGATGTTTTACATCGAGGGGGCGCAGCTCGATGTGTTGTCGGACATCCTGAGCCCACTGGGCAATAGTTTGCTGTTGGCGCGAGACTCGGAGACCAGCGGGCAGGTGCACATCCACAGTCGGGCCGCCGGCACCGTCATCGAACAGGCATTTGCGGCAGGTAGGGTCAGTGACCTGCGCATCGAAATCCTGCCTGAGGTAACTACAGTGCCAAAGATCAGCCGGCTGGTGCTTGCGATTGCGCCACCGGGGCCGATCGCTGCGCTGTACCAGGAATCCGGGGCTACCGTGATTTCGCGTGGGGAAAAGGACATTGTTTCCCAGATCGTCGCCACCGTCCGCGCAGCGGCCGTCGACGAGGTCATTTTGCTCCCCAACGGCATGCTCGAGTACGGGGAATTGGTGAACGCGGAGCTGGCTAGCCACGCGATCGATGCGGCCATGAACATACTGCCAACGGCCCGGCTGGTTTCCGGCATTGCGGCATTGGCGGTGCACGATCCGGGTCAACCGCTGGCAGCAGATACCTACGCGATGGCGGAGGCAGCCGGCGCCATGCGCACCGCTGTGTTGCAGCAGGCTGATCGCGCCCTGCTCACCCAGGCGGGCCCCTGTTCCCGGGGAGATATTTTGGTCAGCACCACCTCTGAGACGGTGTTGGTTGCCGAATCCATCCAGGACGCCGTTGATATGACGGTGCTGCGTCTGCTGCAGGGCGGTGGGGAACTGGTGACCCTGTTGGTCACGGATGCTGCGGCGCAGGCATTGGACGTCGATAAGCTGCGTGCTGCGCTGGGCACGCGTGGCGACGTCGAGATCATGTTGTACCCGGCCGAAGGCATAGACAACCTCGTGGAAATCGGCGTGGAGTAGCTTGTGCTGGGCTGGGCGGACGAGCGGGAACTGACGGCGGTATTGCCGGCGCAGGAAGCCAACAAGATCACCAAAGCGTTCGGATACACCACCTGCGGCGAGCTGCTCACGCATTTCCCACGTGCCTACTCGCATCACGGCAGTGCCGTTTCCATCGAGAATGCCGCGGAAGGCGATCAAGTTACGTTGATCGGCACTGTGATCAGCGGCGGCACGATCCGCACTCGCAGTGGCAAGAAGCTCACCAAAGTTCGGATCTACTACGGGATGGGGGAAGTAGAGGCTACGTTTTTCAACTCCTGGCTGGCCGAAAAGCAACTGCAGCCTGGCGTGAACGTCATGGTGTCGGGGAAGGTGAAGTACTACCGCGGCAATGTAGAGGTTTCGCATCCCGCTTTCATCGTGTTGCCGGCGCCGGGGGAGAAGCCTAAGAAGGGCGTCGGCAAGCTGCGTGATCTCTCGGCTTTCGCCTCGGTGGAGGAGTTAGAAGAACTCCTCACGGAGCTGGACTACATCCCGATCTATCCGGCACGCAAGGGATACACCGCATGGGGCATGATGGGCGCAATCAAATACGTGCTGGATCACACGCCTGCGATACCGGAGCCCCTGGACCAAGTACCGGAGTTCCTGAGTAATTTCGATGCTGCCCTGCGCGGGGCGCACTTCCCAGACGAGCGCGGACCGAAACCTTTCATTGACCGCGTTAAATACAACGAAGCACTGTCGCTGGCACTGGTCCTAGCGCTGCGCCGGGCAGATACCGCTGCCCAGACAGCGCCGGTATGTCCGCGTGCGAAGCAGGGCTTGCGCGCCGACTTCATGGGGCGGCTGCCCTTCCCGCTCACCGGGGGCCAGAAAGCCGTGCTCGAAGAAGTCAGCAAGGACCTGGAATCGGCCCACCCGATGCAAAGGCTGCTCCAGGGCGAAGTCGGTTCCGGAAAAACCGTGGTAGCGCTCATCGCGATGCTGCAGGCCATCGACTCCGGCCGCCAGTGCGCCATGCTCGCCCCCACGGAAGTCCTGGCCATTCAGCATGCCCGCGGGCTGACCACGCTGCTTGCCGACGCCGGGTTGCCCACCAGCGTGGTGGTGCTCACCGGTTCGATGAGCGTGCGTGCCAAGCGACAGGCGCTGTTGGACATCGTCAGCGGCCAGGCCGACATCGTGGTTGGTACCCACGCGCTGATACAGGACACCGTGGAATTCTTTGACCTGGGGCTCGTTGTAGTGGATGAGCAGCACCGCTTCGGCGTGGAGCAGCGAGACAACCTCCGCGCTAAGGGACGCGCTGAGGCCACCCCGCACCTGCTGGTGATGACGGCAACCCCGATCCCACGCACCGTCGCGATGACGGCGTTCGCGGACCTGAACGTCTCCATGCTGCGGGAACTGCCACGCGGGAGGCAGGAAATTCAGACCACCGTGGTGCCGGAATTCAAACCTGAGTGGGTCTCCCGCGCCTGGGAACGGATCCGCGAAGAGGTAACCGCAGGCCGGCAGGCCTTCGTCGTCTGCCCGCGTATCGACGGCGAAGGCGGCGTCCTAGAGACCTTCGAGCTGCTGCGCACCAGAGTCTTCCCGGAGCTTGGCGTGGCGATGCTCCATGGGCGAATGAGCGGCGAAGAAAAGGACGCCACCATGGCGGACTTCGCCGCAGGCGGCATCGACATCCTGGTGGCCACCACTGTCATCGAAGTGGGTATTAACGTACCCAACGCCACCGTGATGTATGTCCGCGAAGCACACAGCTTTGGGGTGTCCCAACTCCACCAGCTACGTGGTCGCGTGGGCCGTGGCTCCTTCAAATCCCTGTGTCTGCTGCACACCACGATGGAACCCGGCACCCCCGCAGTGGAGCGCCTGACTGCCGTCGCTGCCACCACGGACGGCTTCGAACTTGCAGAGCTGGATCTGCGCACACGCCAGGAAGGCGATGTACTCGGAACCGCACAGTCTGGCACAAAACGCCGGGTGAAGATGCTCAGTTTGATCCACGACGGCGACATCATCGCGCGCGCAAGCAGCGACGCAACTGACTTGGTTGCCCGTAACCGGGGACTCGCCGAACGACTCGTAGCGGGGATTGAAGGCCAAGACTTCTTGGAGAAGAGTTAAGCTAGAGGGCATGAAAATTTGTGCCCCCTTCGCCGGAATTGTGCGTTACGTTGCCGCACCAGGCGCAACCGTGGCTGTAGGAGACACCCTCGCCATCGTGGAGACCGTCAAACTGGAGGCACCCGTGCTCGCGCCGGGACCTGGTGTGGTCAGCGAGCTTGCCTTCGAGGACTTCGCTGATGTGACCGGCGGCGATGTGCTGCTGGAATTGGGGTCCAAATGACCAGGATCATCTCGGGAGAAGCCCGCGGTCGCAAGATTAAGGTACCGCCAGCGGGTACTCGCCCTACCTCTGATCGGGCACGAGAAGGATTGTTCTCCTCACTCCAAGTCCGCTTTGGTTTCGAGGGCGCACATGTGCTTGATCTGTTTGCTGGTTCAGGTGCCCTCGGGTTGGAAGCAGCCTCGCGAGGTGCGGAGTCAGTGGTCCTCGTGGATGCGTCCGCTGCCGCCTGCGAGATTATGCGGCACAACGCTGGGGTAGTGCGGCATCCTGGCGTCACGATTGTCGAGGCTAAAGCCTCCACCTATTTAGCAGGGGCGCCCCGTGAGCATTTTGACATGGTGCTTGCGGATCCTCCCTATGATCTTGCCGACGAAGCTGTCGTCGAAATGCTGCATGCGCTGGTGCCCACGCTTGTCGACGGCGCGGCCGTGGTCGTCGAGAGGCAGGTAGACTCGCCCGAAACAGCGTGGCCGACCTGCTTTGTGCCGACCACTCAGAAGCTTAAGAAGCGCACCTACGGGATCGCGCGGATGGACATGGCCGTATTCCACAAGGAGATCCCATGCGAGTAGCCTGCCCCGGTTCTTTCGACCCGGTGACCCTCGGCCACCTCAACATTTTCGAGCGGGCTGCCAGCCTGTACGAGGAGGTGGTGGTCTTGGTTACCTACAACCCAAACAAGCAAGGTACTTTCAGCGCCGCAGAGCGCGTAGCGCTAATCCGGGCCGAGGTAGCGCACCTGCCTAATGTCTCCGTGGATTCCTGGTCCGGGTTGTTGGTGGATTACACCACCGCCCATGACATTCCCGTGCTGGTGAAGGGATTGCGATCCTCCCTGGATTATGAGTATGAACTGCCGATGGCGCAGATGAATAAACGGCTTTCCGGCGTGGAAACCAATTTCCTGATGACGGACCCCGAGTTCGGCTACATCTCTTCCACTCTGTGCCGGGAGGTGGCACGGTTCGGCGGTGATCTCACCGGACTGGTCCCGCGTGATGTGATGGCAGCGCTGCAAGAAAAAATCAAGCGCTGATCTTTATCCCCGCTAGCGCTAGGCGCGTACTCTTATGTGAGTGGCCACACTCGTATTGATTCTGTTTATTGTTGCCCTCGGATCGAGTCTGCAACGCGTAGCGGGCATGGGCCTTGGCCTCATCGCGGCGCCGATTCTTGCCTTCGTCATGGGGCCGGTTGAGGGTGTGATGGTGGTTAACGTGCTGGCCATGATCAACGCTTTTTTGACCGCGATTTCCGTGCGTCAATTCATTAATTGGCGGCGTTGCGGCGCAATCGGATGCGTCATGGTGGTCGGTTCGGTCGCGGGCGCGTTGCTGATCAAGTCGGTATCGAATGCACTCCTGCTGATCATTTTCGGCGTGCTGATTTTGTTGGCGCTGTTCTTAGTGACCGTCCTCAAAGGCCGGATGCCCACGCCACGCGGCACCGCGCCCCTCTTGGTGACCGGCGTGATCAGTGGTTTCACCAATACGCTGGCAGCAGTGGCGGGGCCAGTGATCACAGTCTATGCGCAGGCCGCGAAGTGGGACCATCGTTCGTTTTCGGCAACCCTACAGCCGCTCTTTGTCATCTCTGGCGGCACCTCTTTCATCGTGAAGACGCTGATGGGGGCGGGAAATATTAGCGATACCTCGGTGTGTGTGTGGCCAGTCGGGGTGCTCGGGATGTTCATCGGAATTTTCCTAGGGACGCGGCTGTCGCGCGTTATTTCTCGTTCCCGAGCACACAAACTTGCGCTCGGCTTGGCGTCGGCCGGAGGTTTTTCTGCGCTGGTCCGCGGGGCAATGGCACTGTAGATTCGCCCTTGTGTTCTATTTTCGTTTTGCTATAATGGAGGTAGAAACTACGGGGGTGGGGAATGATCGCAGCAGCTAAAGAATTGCTTGGCCGTGCGCTTGTCGACGGCGCTAGTTTCGATTCTTTTAGCGAACTAATGGATCTTAAAGAGATTGTTGCCCGCCTTGAAACCGAAATGGCGCACGGACGGGAACGCTACGAATTGGAGCAGGCTGGGGCATCTCGGCCTGCTTCTTCTCGTATTGCCCGCCGGGCAGCGAACGTGTGGTACCCCAGCGTCCCCGTGGAACACCAGGACGTGATCCTCTCCGCCCTGCAGCGATTGTCTGGGGCCTCGAAGCGCAGGGGTGAGATTTATGATCTAGCTGCGCAAGCAGCCCCCGATTCTTCCGTCCAACAAACCCACGAGTATGCCAAGCGACTCGTCCGTGAGGAGAATCAGGCATTGGCGGAGGATCCAGCGGAGGCCTTTCGGCAGCGTCGCTTCAGTATGCGCTCGCAGGATGAACACGGCGGCTGCTCCTTTTACGGCTACGCTCCGGCTGCCACAGCGGCATTGCTGAAAGCGATGGTGGACCGGGCCTTTCACGCCGAGTCGAAAGAGGAAGCAAATGAGTGCCGGACAGTGTCGCAGCGCAGCATGGATGCTTTTGATCAGGTTCTGCGGTGGGCCTCCTCAAATCGGGTGGGAGCTACCGGCCACTGTTCCCTGGTGGTCTCCGTTTCCGAATCCGATGAGTTTGATTGGCGGGCTCGGTTCGCTTCGAACGTCGGGATCGATTTGAGCCTGGTTGACATTACACAGCTAGCAGGTGATCGGCTGACAGATTACATCGTGGTTCACGATCATCACGGCGCAGTGAAATCCCTGGTGACAGGGGAGCGGACTGCTAGCTTCTACCAGCGTATGGGGCTAGTTGCCCGGGATCTCGTGTGTCAATTCCCAGGCTGTGGTGAGCCGGCAAGCCGGTGCGACGCGCATCATGTGTTGCCGTGGGCGCGCGGTGGCGGCACCGAGATCGGAAACCTGGTGCTAGTGTGCCGACGTCACCACCGCCGGAACGACGATAGTTGGGTAGAAACACATTTTGAGATGGAACTGGGGCGCGCCGTTCTCGTTGCCAGTGATGGTGCTCGCACGCGCAACAAATCTCCCGGGGCCCGCAGGGCAGGCCGCTTCCGACTCGAAGATCTATGACCGCACTGGCAGGTGATTCCAGCAGGGCACCATCAACGGCTTCCCAGTTTCGGGGTCGTCGATAACCCGGGCAGCCACGTCGAAAATCGACTGGACGGTAGCCTCAGTGATCACCTCGTGCGGGGCACCCATCGCCACGATCTCCCCATCCTTCATCGCGATGATGGTATCGGCGTAACGGGCCGCTTGGTTCAGATCATGCAGCACAGCCACCATGGTTGTGCCCTGATCTCTATTCAGCTTCATACACAGGTCGAGCACCTCGATCTGGTGCTTGACATCCAGATATGTGGTCGGCTCGTCAAGCAACAGGATGTCCGTATCTTGGGCCAACGCGACCGCCAACCACACGCGCTGGCGCTGGCCACCGGAAAGCTCATCGACAAAGCGCCCCGAAAGCTCAGTCGTTCCCGTCAACGCCATCGCCCGGGCCACTGCCTCCTCATCTTCCGCCCGCCAAGGAGAGAACAAACGCTGGTGCGGGTAACGCCCTCTACTAACCAAATCGACCACCCGGACACCATCGGGTGCTACTGGGCCCTGCGGCAAAAGCCCGATGTGCTTTGCTAGCTCCTTCGTGGGGAGAGTGTGGATGTCTGCGCCGTCGAGAAGCACGGAACCCTGCTCCGGAGCGATGAGACGGGACAAGCCCTTGAGCAGCGTCGATTTTCCGCACGCATTCGGGCCCACTATTACGGTGATGACACCGTCCGGGATAGCCACTTCCACCTGCGGGCAAATAGTGCGCTCACCATAGTTGAACTTTGCGCCATGTGCGCCCAGTCGGCTCATGTGCCTTTCCTTTCTCGCAGGAGCAGCCACAGGAAGTAGAGGCCGCCGATAGATGTCGTAATGATGCCCACCGGCAAGGGCGAAGGTGGGTACACGCGCTGCGCAACCACATCCGCCGCTAACAGCAGGGCAGAACCAACCGCAGCCGTGGTCAGGACGTCCAGGCCATCGGTGCGGGCTAAACGACGCGCAATTTGCGGCGCCGCCAAAGAAATAAACGCAACCGGACCAATGGTCGCGGTAGAAACAGCGGTGAGGCCGATTCCCACCGCAATCGCAGCCATCTGAACCAGGCGTACCCGCTGGCCCAGCGCAGTAGCGAAGGGGATACCGATCTGAGCAACACGCAACGGGCGCGCCAAGAAGCACGCAACCACAGTCAAAACACCACTGCCGATTGCCGCCAAGGTCAGATCCGCCCAATCACTGCCGGCCAAGTTGCCCGCGCCCCAGAGCCCAGCCATGATGGCGTTTTCTACAGTGGCGCTGAGCATCAACCAAGTGTTAAGCGAAGCGAGCATCGCGCTCACACCGATGCCGACTATGATCAGCCGAACCGTGTTCGTCATCGCCAGGGCAAAGACCACCAGCGCCGTCGCTAAGCCGCCTAGCAGTGCGCCGACCATGACCGCGGTGCCACTGCCATGAAGCAGCAACATCACGACCAGCGCGCCAGTGAAAGAACCAGTTTGAAAACCAATCACATCAGGCGAGCCCAAAGGATTGTTGGTCAATTGTTGAAAAATTGCGCCAGATAGTGCGAGCGCAGCGCCGAGGACCACCGCAATGAGCACGCGGGGCGCACGCCATTCCACAACGATCATGGTGACGAAGGGGTCCGCCCGTCCCACGGCCGCTGCGAGCACCTCGCCAACAGAAATGCTGGCGCCGCCAGTGAGGAGCGCATAGACCGCCAATGCAACCACCAGCAACGCGCAACAACAGGCAACGAGCAAAGCCCGCAGATCAATGCGCCGAATCATGACGTACTCACCCGCATCTTGAGCACCAAGTAGACCAGCAGCGGGCCGCCGATGAAAGGCGTGACCACCCCAACCGGAATCTCACCCGCCACCGCCACCCGGCCCAACACGTCGGCGAACCCGAGGATAGTGGGGGCCAACAGAATCGAGTAAGTGAGAATCCAGCCCTGGTGTGGGCCAACGAGCAGTCGAGCCAAGTGCGGCGTGAGCAGCCCGATGAATCCCACTGGCCCCATAACGGCGGTAGCGCCACCGGCGAGCAACGCAATTGCACACAGGGACAATAGCCGAATACGCACCGGCTTCGCCCCCATTGCAATCGCACTAGCATCCCCGAGCGCTAACACATCAAGCGCGCGGTACAGCGCGAGCGCAAGCAACAAACCAACCCCGATCACTGGGGCGACCGTAAGCGTATTGGCTAAGGACTGTGAGGCTGTAGTTCCAGCGGACCAACCGCGCATCCGCTCGAGCAACGCGGAATCGCTCAGCAAGATCGCTCTGCTCAAGCCGCCCATTACCGCGCCGAGAGCTACACCAGCGAGGGTGAACTTGATCGGGTTCCCACGCACCTGCCCGGAATTGCCGATGGCAAACACCGCCACCGAAGTCACTAATGCGCCGACTAATGACCACCACATGTAATGGTTCACGTCGCTGAGCCCGAAGAATGCGAGTCCGAGCACAACGGCGAGCGATGCGCCAGCATTCACCCCGAGAATGCCGGGATCCGTAAGAGGATTTCGGGTGACCGCCTGCATGAGCGCCCCAGCGACACCGAAGGCGGCGCCACCGAGAAGAATCAAGACGGTTCTGGGAACGCGCGAAGACCAGACAACTTGGGAGACAGGATCCTCTGGTGCCGGAAAACGCAAGTACTTAAGCAGCTCCTCCAGCGGAATATCACGGGCACCAACGCACAGGCTGAAGGCCAAAGCCGCCAGGCATAGCAATGCAGCCGGGACCATTCCCGCCGCCCGGCTCAGTACCATGGGTTTCAGCGGGGAGATCATCTAGCTCAGCTTTTTGTAGGAGCCTGCAGTAGCAGCCAATTCGTTGAGCCACTGTGCATAGTAGCCCGATGTCTGCTGGCCCTTCGAACTCCAGCCGAGCACCTGGTTTTCCTTGACTGCGGGGAGGCTATCCCACAGCTCAGCGCGGAAAGGTTCGGCTGGATTGTAGGATTCCGAGAGGAGGAGGTCAGCCTGAAGCGTCGATGCGTCCTCCCAAGCGACCTTGCCCCAAGGGTTCCCGGTGGCTGGCTTTTCTGGGCCGACGATGGTGACACCGTTTTCGGCTAGCAACTTTGCCTGCTTGAAGCCTACGGCGGTGTACAGGGTTTCCTTGGTTGGGGATACCAGCGCGACGTTGAGGTTCTTAGCGGACATCGCTTGCTTGAAGGTTTCTTTCGCAGCGGCGAAGTCGCGGTCATCCTTCTTGATTTGCTCGGAATCCACCTCGCCGCCGAGGAACTGGGCTAGTTCTCGGGTTGCTTGGATGTCTTCATCAACCGTGGGGGCGCTGGGCAGTGCAATGAATGGGGCGACCCGGCTGACTTGGTTTTTCACATCGTCATCCAGCCAGGAGGCGCCCTTTTCGTTCCCGTGGCCGACGATGGCGTCTGGTCGAAGTTCTGCGAGGCGTTCTACATTGAGTTCGGCGCTCTGGCCGATGATTTCAAACTCGGAAATGTCGAGGTCGCCCATTACATTCTTGTTGTCACAGTCATAGCCATACAAGGCGAGGGGCTTCAGCTGGTAATCAGCGAGCGAGCTGTAGGTGTAGCAATCCATCACCACCTTCTCAGGCTGCTTTTCAAAGTTGACGCTCACGCCTTCCAGCGTTGGGTGCTCAAACACGAGTGCCCCGCCTTCCGCCTCTGTGTGAGTAGTGGAGCAGGCGGTGAGGACCAGGGCAGCGGTCGCGCAGAGCGCAGATTTGATCATGCGGACCATGAGATTTCCATTCTGACGATACCAAGAAGAATAATTTAGGCAGACCTTACTAAGGTTAGCCTTGCTAAAGTTATCCTGGGGTATCGGCAGTGTCAAGAGCTCTGGCAACTAGAGCAGATTCGACAGAAATGCCTTGGTGCGCTCATGTTTCGGGTTGTCAAGTACCTCGGAAGGAGTACCGGATTCTACGACCACACCCTTGTCCATGAACACAACCTGGTCGGCGACCTCTCGTGCGAATCCCATCTCGTGCGTGACCACCAGCATTGTCATGCCACCGGCAGCCAGCTCCCGCATCACGCGCAAGACTTCTCCGACCAATTCGGGGTCGAGCGCGGAGGTCGGCTCATCGAAGAGCATCAGCTTCGGATCCATCGCTACTGCGCGGGCAATAGCAACACGCTGCTGCTGGCCACCGGAGAGCTGAACTGGGTAGCCATCTGCCTTGTGCTCGAGTCCGACTTGGCGCAGCAACTCCATCGCGCGGGCACGGGCCTCCGCCTCCGGCACCTTCTTCACTAGCACCGGCGCCTCGATGATGTTCTCCAACACGGTGCGGTGCGGGAACAGGTTGAACTGCTGGAACACCATGCCAATGTCTGCGCGCTGCCGGGCGGCATCCTTCTCCGAAATCTCATGCAGCACCCCATCCTTCTCGCGGTAGCCGATGAGTTCGCCGTCGACGTATAACCGCCCGGCGGAGATCTTCTCCAGGTGATTCACGCAGCGCAGGATCGTGGACTTGCCCGAGCCGGATGGGCCGATCAAGCAGGTCACCGTGCCGCGAGGCACCTGGAGATTAATGCCCTTGAGGACTTTTAGCTGCCCGTAGTTCTTGTGGATGCTCTGGGCGTCGATCATCAGATCGCTCATTTGTGCTCCTCGGTGATTTCGACGTTGCCAGGAAGCCGGCCTTCGGCGTCGGCAAGCGCGGCAAGTTGACGGGTGGTGAGCTGACGCGTCGCGCCCTTCTCATAGTGCTTTTCCACGTAGCTCTGCAGGAACATCAGTACTGAGGTGATAGCCAGGTACCAGGTGGCGGCGACCAGCAGCATCGGAACCGGTTCGAAGAGTGCGTTGGAGATATCCATCGCCCGGCCGTACAGCTCGCCGGCGTAAGGAATCGCGATGACCAGGGAGGTGGTCTTCAGCAAGGAAATGAATTCGTTACCGGTAGGGGGAACGATGATGCGCATCGCCTGCGGAAGTACCGTGCGACGCATCGTCTGCCACCAGCTCATACCGAGTGACTTTGAGGCCTCAACCTGTCCTTCCGGGACCGCCTGAATGCCAGCGCGCACGATCTCCGCCATATACGCGGCCTCGTTGAGCCCCAGGCCCAACACGGAGAGGAGGAAAGCATTCTTGAACGCAGATTCCAGGCTGATCTCTGTGAATCCGAGGTTGATGGATTGGTAGATAGCGCTGATCAAGCCCCAGAACACTAGCTGCACGTAGACCGGCGTGCCACGGAAGATCCAGAGATAGGACCAAGAAACGCCGCGCATCACTGGGTTGGGGGACATTCGCAGCACGGCGAGCAGGGCGCCTAGCACCACACCAATCAGCATTGCCAGCACCGTGATCGCTATGGTGTGCAGCGCAGCCGTGGCGATGCGGGTGTCAAACAAGTACTTGAAGTAGGTGTCCCAGCCGTAGGCTTCATTGCGCGCAGAGCTGATCACGAACACTGCGGCCAGCAGCAGCAGGATCGCGGCGGCCACCACGCGGCCAGGATGGCGAAGCGGTTTCGCCTTAATCTCATTGGGAGTAGTCATGGTTTATTCCTCGCCGTTAATCGTTGCTTGTGGTTTCAGGCCCTCGGTGACGCCCCAGGGCTGCAGTGTCTTGGCATAGTCGCCGGTGTCAATGAGGTGCTGCAGGGCTGCCTTCAACGCGGGGCCGAGCTCTGAGTCCTTCGGCACCGGCCAGCCGTAATCAGCCGCCTCGTAAATGCGGCCAGCTTTCTCGATTTTGCCGTCGGCACGCGTGACAGCATAGGCAGTGACCGGCGAGTCTGCGGAGACGGCGTCAGCGCGGCCGAGCACCAGCGCGGTGAAAGCTTGGTCAGAAGATTCGTAGGACAGCATCGTGATCGCCGGCTTGCCCTGCTTCACGCACTCTTCGGAGCGGACGGCTACGTCATCGGACTCAGAAACGGTGCCTTTTTGCACGGCTACGGTCAGCCCGCAGGCGTTGTCTGGATCGACGTTCTCCCCGGTCTGCTGGGCCCACTGTAGGCCCGCGCTGAGGTAGTTGACGAAGTCGTAGTTCTTGCGGCGCTCTTCATTGTCGGTAAATCCGGCGGCGCCGAAGTCGACGGTGCCGGCGCTAATCGACGGCAAGATCAAGCTGAAGTCTTGTTCTTGCACCACTAGCTCGAGCCCCATGGTCGCAGCCGCAGCGCGGGCGAGGTCAACGTCGATGCCTATGATGGTGCCGTTGGAATCCTTGAATTCCATGGGGGCAAACGGTGGGTTCGTGCCCATGCTGATTGTGCCGCGCTTTTGAATATCCGCCGGCACGAGAGCCTGAACCTCCGGTACTACAGCTGGTTTGATGTCCTCCCAGCCCTCCGGATTCCCGGTCTCTTCATTGGTGGTGCAGGCGCTGAGCGTGGCGGCCAGCGCGATGGCAGCGCACGCGCCGGTGACGGCGCGGGAACGCTTGAGAAGATGCATACGTTTCATCCTTGGACATTGACTTATTCAGGGGTGCAGCACCTGGGTGATGCTGCACCCCTGAATAATTTTCATATACAAGTAATGTATGCAGTTTCTGGCGTCATAGCAAGCTGCAAATGACAGCTAGGAAACCATGATCACAAGCAGCGTGCGTGGGCCGTGGACACCCTCGACGCGGTTCAGCTCGATGTCAGAGGTTGCCGATGGTCCGGAGATCATCGTGTTCGGTACGGCTGGGTCCAGCCGGGCCACCATCTCCGGTACGGAGTACACCACGGACTGGCTGCGCACGATACACACGTGCATGTCTGGTACCAGTGTCAGCGCACGCCGACCGCAGAGCGGGCCAGCCTGCAGACAGATGGTTCCGGTTTGTGCCGAGGAGACGTGGGAATCTGTGACCACAGCGTCGACCTCATCCAGGGTGCGCGGATCGCGCTCCGGGCTATCAGGTTCCGCAACGCCATCGAATTCTGCAAACAGGGCAGTATCCAGGCCGGGGGCGTAGGCGATGTGCGCCGCACCCAGCTCCGCCAGCACGCTAGCGATGGTGCTCGGGAGGTTTGCTTCCTCCGCGTGCTTCACGATGGCCTTGTAGTCCACCAAGCGGTCTTCAAGGATCTCGCTCAACTGCTCCGGGGTGTGGGAGAACTCCGTGTGGTAGTTCCGTGGCACGGGGTGCGGTCCAGCGGGAGTGTTAGTCAAAGCGTGCGCATTGTGGATGCGTTCCAGAATCTCACGCTTCGCCTCTTGGTTGCGATCCGTCATTGCTGACTTCCTTTCTGAATACCTTCGCCACGAGCGTCGGAGAGCAGCTGTTGGCCTTCATCACTGTTAAACCAGGTGCGGAAGGACTTCTTTGGTGGCACCGCAGTGTCGCGGTGGTCGGTCCAGCCCGCCAGGAAGCTTGGCAAGTGAGTGATCTTGCCGTCGAAGCCGCCCATGATGCGGCCAAGGAAGATCATCCGGGTGATCAGGCTCCACATGTGCTGGTTGCCGAAGGCTAGGCCGACGCCAGCAAACATCGCGCCCTCGATCTTTGGCTTATCCGTCTCGATCTTCTTGTGGCGCAGCTCCAGGAGGGCGTCGGTGATAGGGATCTTCACCGGGCAGACCTCGTTGCAGCGACCACACAGGGTGGAGGCATAAGGCAGGGAGGCGTTTGGGTCGTGGTGGCTGGTGAAGCCAGTCAGCTGTGGCGACAAGATTGCGCCGATTGGACCAGGGTAAGTAGAGCCATAGGCGTGGCCGCCAGCGCGCTCGTATACCGGGCAGACATTCAGGCATGCAGAGCAGCGGATACACTTCAGGGCTTCGCGGCCGATTTCGTCGGCAAGCACGGCGGTCCTGCCATTATCGACGAGCACGACGTGGAAGTTCTGTGGGCCGTCGCCTTCCGTGACACCAGACCAGGTGGATACGTATGGGGCCTGGCGTTCGCCGGTGGAGGAGCGCGGCAGGAGCTGCAGGAAGACCTCGAGATCCTTGTAGGTCGGGAGGAGCTTCTCAATACCCATCACCGAGATCAGGGTTTCAGGCAGCGTCAGGCACATGCGGCCGTTGCCTTCAGATTCCATGATGGTGATGGTGCCGGACTCGGCGATACCGAAGTTGGCACCGGAGATGGCTACCTTAGCCTCCATGAACTGCTTGCGCAGGAACATGCGTGATGCCTCGGCGAGGTCGGCTGGATTCGAGGACAGCGACTCGTCCGTATCCGGCATCTCGCGGAGGAAGATGTCTCGAATTTCGGCGCGGTTGCGGTGAATCGCGGGAACCAGGATATGAGAAGGCTTATCGTGACCCAGCTGGACGATCAGCTCGGCGAGGTCAGTTTCGCGAGCCTCGATGCCAGCCTTGCGGAGCTGATTGTTCAGGTCAATTTCCTGGGTGGCCATGGACTTGATCTTGACGACCTTGGTCTCACCGGTGTCCTGAACCAGGCGGGTAACAATTTCGCCGGCTTCCTTGGCATCGCGTGCCCAGTGCACGTGACCGCCGCGTGCGGTGACGGCTGCCTCAAACTGCTCGAGCAGTTCCGGCATACGAGCCATCACATCGCGCTTGATGTTTGAGCCGGCTTCGCGCAAATCCTGCCAGTCATCGAGTTCATCAACCACATTTTGGCGCTTGCCACGAATCGTGGTGGTTGCCTTGTTGAGGTTGCGGCGCTGAGTGGCATTGTAGAGGGACTCGTGGGCTTCTTGTGGGAAACTCCGAGTGCCCGACAACAGACTCTGGCTCGAAGCGCGAGGCGGCATGGTTGGGGTTCCAAGACCGATTTTCACAGCATTGCCTCCTTGCCGTAGACAGCGGACGTTGGGGTCCAAGGGTGTTCTTTGGTGGATGCGAGGATCTCAGCCAGGTGCAGCACCCGGACGCCGGAGTGCTGGCGTGAGAGTGCGCCGCCGATGTTCATGAGGCAGGACGCGTCGCCAGCGGTGACGTATTCAGCCTGGGTCTCACGCACATGGCGGACCTTATCGCTGACCATCGCTGCCGAAACCTCAGGGTTCTTCACCGAGAAGGTGCCGCCGAAGCCACAGCATTCTTCAGAGTTTGGCAGCTCGACGAGGTCAATGCCCTCGACGTTGCGTAGGAGCTGCAGTGGCCGCTCGCCGACCTCGATGAAGCGGAGGGAGTGGCAGGAAGCGTGGTAGGTCACGCGGTGTGGGAAAAAGGCGCCAAGCTTATCGACGCCCGCAATGTCAATCAAGAACTCCGACAGATCGTAGGTCTTGGCGGCAGCTTTTTTCGCACCATCAGCTAGGGCAGGGGAGCCGTAGCGCTTGGCTACGTGTTCATGCTGCTCGCGAACTGCGCCGGTGCAGGAACCCGAAGGACAAACGACATAGTCGATGGATGGGTCTGCAAAGGCATCAACGTAGTTCTTGATTTGCGGGATTGCTTCCCGCTGGTAGCCGGTGTTGACGTGCATCTGGCCGCAGCAGGATTGCTCGGGTGGGAAAACGAGCTCGTATCCCAGACGGGACAGGATCACCGCGGAGGCCTTGATCGCGTCCGGAAACATGACGTCTCCGATGCACGTTGAAAATAGCGCTACTCGCATGTGTTCTCCATTTCGTATCGCTAGAGGGAATCGCAACAACGCTTAATCGGACATTGAATCGAGTCTGATTTTTGGTTTTGCATTATGGGTCTGCCCCTTAGCGTACCCGATTTTAGTGACGCTATCTGTATCGATTTACCCACTGTGACCAGCATCTTATTGAGGAATTCGGAAACACTTATGTTTCTTAATTCACTTTTTCGCAGGTGGAAGAGTGGTGTGGTGGTGTGGGTGAATGTGACAAAGTACGCACTTTTGCCGGAACCTTACGAATGGGGGTAAGAAAATGTACGGTTGTGGAAGATATCCTGGCACTTTGACACCTTCATGTGTGGGAATGTGTGGAAAGAGCCTGTAACTGTGTTTTCTTATTCGATTCAGAAAGGGTTCTATGTACCTCGCCCAATCTTTCGCGCCTGCTACTGACGCTATTGGCGGCAGCCAGGTGCTTAGTGCGCTCGCCGGCATTAGCCCACTCGCAGCGTTCTTCATCTTTCTCATGGCCTTCAAGCTCAAGGCACACACAGCAGCGCTGCTGTCCCTGCTGCTAGCTATTGTGATAGCGATCCTCGGCTTCCGCATGCCGGTGGACCTGACGCTGCTGTCCATGAGCGAAGGTATAGCTTTCGGTTTGTTCCCCATTGTGTTCATCATCTGGATGGCGGTGTGGATCTATGACCTCACCGTGAAATCCGGGCGTTTCGACGACCTTCGTCAAATCTTCTCCGCATTGGGCCGCGGCGACATGCGCGTCCAGGCGCTACTCATCGCATTCTCCTTCGGTGGCCTGCTAGAGGCACTCGCAGGTTTCGGCGCTCCTGTGGCCATCGTGGCAGCAATGCTGCTCGCTATTGGCATGAAGCCACTGAAGGCAGCCCTGGCCACCTTGGTAGCAAATACCGCCCCTGTTGCCTTCGGCGCAATGGCAATTCCGGTCACCACCGCCGGTCTGCTTGCCGAACTGCCGGTGAAAGACGTTGCGGCGCAAACCGGCATTCTGATGGCCAGCCTCGCGCTCTTCGTTCCACTGCTGCTGTGCCTGATCATGGACGGCATGCGCGGCCTGCGCCAGATCTGGCCAATGGCCATCGTGCTTGGCCTGACCTACGCCGCCGGCCAGTTTGTCTGCTCCAACTACCTCACCTACGAGCTGACCAACGTGGTGGCTTGCCTGGTATCCCTCGGCATCGGCATCGGCTTCCTCAAGGTGTGGGCACCAACCACGCCGGAAGATCAAGCATCCCTGGCCAAGAGCGAAAAGCTCTCCGGCAAGCAGATCACCCTGGCACTGTTCCCATATCTGCTGGTTGTGGTGGTCTTTGCCGTCGCCAAGCTGTGGAAGCTCGGCATTGACATCCCGGCCGCCCTGGCCGCCACCGACGTCAAGGTGCCATGGCCAGGCCTGCACGGCAAGATTGCCTCCAACGGCACCATGTTCAACTTCAACTGGCTGTCCGGTCCTGGCACGCTGCTGCTGCTCTGCGGCTTGGCGACGGTCCTGATCTACGCCAGCGCCGACAAGAACTTCACCTTCGGCACCGGCATCGGCGAACTCTTTGCGGGCCTGAACCGCATGAAGTTCAGCTTCCTCACCATCGCCACCGTGATGGGACTGGCATACGTGATGAACTTCTCCGGCCAGACCGCCGCCATCGGCGCCACACTCGCTGCTACCGGCTCCATCTTCCCAGCCCTTTCGCCAATGCTCGGATGGGTCGGCACCGCGGTCACTGGCTCGGCAACCAGCTCCAATGCACTGTTTGCCAAGATGCAAGCCACCACGGCGCACCAGATCGGCGTTGACCCAACGCTTCTGGTATCCGCCAACTCCGGTGGCGCTGTGACCAGTAAGATGATCTCCCCACAGACCGTCGCCATTGCCGCGGCTGCGGTGAAGATGGAAAACGGCGAAGCCACCATCATGCGCGCCGTCTTCGGATTCTCACTCGGCCTGCTGGCCTTCATGTGCGCCTTCGTATTCCTGCTCGCATAGCGCGCGGGGCATAAGTAAAGCCAGGCGAGGAAGTTACATTTCTTGCCTGGCTTTTTGGGATTCAGGAAACGTGTTCGGCAGTGCTTGTTTGTTTCGGTAGGGGACCACGGACTCTAAGTGCTAGAGCCGGTTGGGGCCCGTTGCGACGCGACATGCATTAGACGGCACAAATCCAACACTTATCCAACACCTTGAACCCCATAGGAAGGGTATTTAAACCCCCAAGCCCGTTGCGCTGGGGTCTACTTGCAACATAAAAGACCCCCTACGACCTGCATGTTTGCAAGCTGTAGGGGGTCTAACGGTGCCCCTGGTGAGACTCGAACTCACACTGCACGGGTTTTGAATCCGTTTCCTCTGCCAATTGGGATACAGGGGCCTGGCAAGAAATATTAGCCGATAGTCGGCCCACAAAAGAAATCGCCTAGACTTGGGCAGCGTGACTGAGCAAAAACTGATGCTAATCGACGGCCACTCGATGGCCTTCCGCGCGTTCTACGCCCTGCCTGCCGAGAATTTCTCCACCACCGGGGGGCAGCATACGAACGCGGTGTATGGCTTTCTTTCGATGCTCGCCAATCTGCTCAGCGAGGAGCAGCCGAGCCACGTAGCCGTTGCCTTCGATGTTGGACGCAAGACCTTCCGCACGGAGAAGTTCCCGGAGTATAAGGCGCAGCGCGAAGCAGCCCCGGAGGAGTTCCGCGGCCAGGTGGAGCTGATTGAAGAGATTCTGCACGCCCTGGGTATCCAGACGTTGAAGCAGGAGAACTTTGAGGCGGATGACATCATTGCCACGTTGGCGACGGCGGCGCAGCCCCTGGGCTTTGACACATTCATTGTCACCGGTGACCGAGATTCCTTCCAGCTGGTCAATGACACCACCACGGTGCTCTATCCGATGCGCGGGGTTTCCACACTGCATCGCTTCACGCCTGCGGCCGTGGAGGAGAAATATGGCCTGACGCCACAGCAGTACCCGGAATTCGCGGCGCTGCGTGGCGACCCCTCCGATAACCTGCCGAGCGTTCCGGGCGTGGGGGAGAAGACCGCGACGAAGTGGATCCAGCAGTACCAGACCATCGATAACCTGATCGAGCATGCAGCGGAGATCAAGGGCAAGGTGGGCAATAACCTGCGCGAACGCCTCGATCAAGTGAAGATGAATCGCGAGCTTACCGAGATGATTCGCGATATGGAGCTGCCGCTGAGCCCAGATCAGTTGGAGCTGGGGAAGGCGGATGTCAGCGCCATCGCGGAGAGATTCGATGACCTGCAGTTTGGCACGAATCTGCGCGAGCGCGTCCTGGCTGTGGTGAATGCGGAGCACTCGGCCGCGCCGGCGGTGGAGGTGGCGGAGCTAGTCGTCGATACGCAGCCGCTGCATGAGTGGCTCCCGCGCGGGCCGCTAGCGGTGGCGGTGCGGGGCGTCGCAAAGCCGGCGGCCGGGGATGCGCACCAGGTGGCGCTTGTCGACGCCGACCGCCACGCCTTACTCGTTGACCTCGCGGAGCTCGACGAGGCCGATGACAAGGCCTTCGCTGAGTGGCTGGCCTCCCCAGAACCGAAGTTCCTGCACGACGCGAAGGCCGCCTGGCACATGTTTGCCGGGCGCGGTTATGAGTTGGACGGCATTGCGCATGACACTGCGCTTGCCGCCTACCTCTTGCGCCCAGGCCAGCGGACCTACGCGCTGGAAGATGTGTACCAGCGCCACCTGAAGAAGCAGCTGACGGCGGAATCCGAGCAGCTATCGCTGCTCTCCGACAACACCGAACTGGTGGACCATGCTGCGGCGATCTGGGAGCTAGCGGAAGCGCTGACTGTGGAGTTGCAGGAAATCGAGTCCTACGAGCTCTACCAGTCCCTGGAGTTGCCCTTGGCTGCCATCTTGGCGCGCATGGAGGCCGCAGGCATTGCAGTTTCCATCGCGGCACTGGAAGAACAGCGGGACACCTTCGTGGAGATGGTGGCCGACGAGGAGACTGCCGCGCGCGAACTCGCTGGAGATCCGACGCTGAATCTGTCTTCGCCGAAGCAGCTGCAGGTGGTGCTCTTTGAAACGTTAGGAATGCCGAAGACCAAGAAGACGAAGACCGGCTATTCCACCGCCGCCAAGGAGATCGAGGCGCTCGCGGTGAATCATCCGCACCCATTCCTCGATCACCTGCTGGCGCACCGCGAATACCAGAAGATGAAGACCACCCTGGACGGTTTGATCAAGTCAGTGGCTTCGGATGGGCGCATTCACACCACCTTTAACCAGATGGTGGCCTCCACTGGCCGGCTTTCTTCTACCGAACCGAACCTACAAAACATTCCGGTGCGCACCCCAGCGGGGCGTCGCATTCGGGCGGCCTTTGAAGTCGGGGCGGGCTACGAGACGCTGCTCACCGCCGACTATTCGCAGATTGAAATGCGCGTCATGGCGCACCTGTCCGAGGATCCCGGGCTCATCTCGGCCTATGAGGCAGGGGAGGACCTGCACAACTTCGTCGGCTCCAAGGTCTTTGATGTGCCCGTCTCCGAAGTGACTCCGGAGCTGCGCCGTCGTGTGAAGGCCATGTCCTACGGCCTGGTCTATGGCCTCTCCGCTTTTGGCCTGGCCGGCCAGTTGGACATCTCGCCGGGCGAAGCGAAGAAGATCATGGAGGCCTACTTCGAGCGTTTCGGTGGCGTGCAACGCTACCTGTCAACGGTGGTCGAGCAGGCCCGCAAGGATGGCTACACGTCGACGCTGTTCGGGCGGCGTCGCTACCTGCCGGAGCTGATGTCTGATAACCGCGTGGCGCGTGAAAACGCGGAGCGGGCAGCGTTAAATGCGCCGATTCAGGGCACGGCCGCGGACATCATCAAGGTCGCCATGATTCGCGTTGCTGCCGCACTGACTGGAATGAAATCGCGGATGTTGCTCCAGGTCCACGACGAACTGGTGGTTGAGGTCGCAACCGGCGAACTCAAAGAGGTAACCGAGATTCTGGAACGCGAGATGAACGCTGCCATAACTTTGTCAGTTCCCTTGGAAGTTTCTGCTGGTTTTGGCGAGAATTGGGACCTCGCAGCGCACTAGTATTTAAGGCATGGAACTTCGCGCCGCTACTCGGCAGGATTTAGAGCAACTCGCTGAGGTATTTGGGCGGGCATTTCATGGCACCCCACAATGGGAGTGGATCATCCCCAACGCCACAGCCCGGGAGCGCATACTGCCGGCCTTCTTCCGTCCGATGTTCGGCCACGTGCTCAAGCACGGCCGGCTCACCGTCGCAATTGTCGACGGCTCGATCGTGGGCGGCGCCGCCTGGCTTCCTTCATCCAAGCTGGATGTGCCGCGTTGGCGGGGCTTGCGCAGCTTTCCGACGATCATCCGCTCCTTACGCGGAGCAGAGCTGAAACAGTTCGGCGAGCGTGGCCCCGCGATGGACTCTGCGGCACGCGCCGCGCACCCGAAAATGCCCCACGAGTATCTGGCAGCGCTAGCGGTCTTGCCAGAAGCGCAAGGCGCTGGGGTGGGCGCTGCCTTGTTGCAGCGGGGCCTATTCGCACCAGTGACTTACGTGCAATGCGAAGAAGCCTTGGTGCCGTACTACCAGCGTTTCGGATTTCGCGGCTGCTTGCGGATCGCCCCCGGCAATGGAGCTCCAGTGCAGATCGGAATGCTGCGAGACTAACTGCCCAGGTGCGCGAGGAAAATCGCGGTCCCGGGGAAGACCCGCCCGCGTGTGGGTGACCATTGCCCCCAGTTCTGTTTCAGGTCCGCCGGCCACTCCGGCTCGAGAAGATCCTCCAGCACAAAACCGGCGGCTAAGAGCTCACGGATGCGGTCGCCGAGCGTGCGGTGCTGCTCGGCATAGGTGAGTCGGCCGTCTTCCTCCTCGGTATATCCGGAGCGGTCGAAATAGCTGTAGTGCACCGCAAAACTCTCCGGGTCGTCCGCAAAGATCCACCGCATCGGGTGATTGATGGACATGACGAATCGACCGCCAGGCTGTAGGACGCGGGCCGCCTCGTGGAGAACTGCTTGCGAAGATTCCACGAAGGGGATCGCGCCGAAGGCGGAGAACACCGCATCGAAGGAGTTGTCCGCGAATGGCATCGCTAGCGCGTCTGCCTGGACTAAGTTTCCGCTGCCGTGACGCAGCATGCCCATTGAGAGGTCGAAACCGACAGCGAGCTCCGCTTTGTCTTGCAGCCACTGGGTGCACGGTGCGGAGCCACAGCCGATTTCCAGGATGTGTTTTCCGGTGACGTCGCCAAGCAATTGCGCGTCCTTTTCGTGCAACATTTCGGGGCACCAGTAGAAGGAGGAAAGATACTCAGAATGTGACTGGTGGTAATTCTGAGCATCGTGATCCCACCAGCTGCGATTGGCGGCGGAGAAAGTTGCGGGCATGCAAAAGATTCTATTTGATTATGCAGGTAAAAGGGGCTAAAGTACGTGGGGCGTGTCAGCATAAGCGTGTACCCAGTGCTCTATAGGAAAGCATTAGGGTCTCGTTCTTGCAGCATAGGCGCGTAAAGACCCTGTCCATTTTCGATTTCCTATAAGCTTTCGGAGCTATTAAAACATGCCCAACCACAACGTTCCTCAGGTAGCCATCAACGACATCGGCACCGCTGAGGATTTCCTCGCCGCGATCGACGCAACCATCAAGTACTTCAACGATGGTGACATCGTCGAAGGCACCGTCGTCAAGGTTGATCACGACGAGGTCCTGCTCGACATCGGATACAAGACCGAAGGTGTCATTCCGTCCCGCGAGCTCTCCATCAAGCACGACGTTGACCCAGACGATGTTGTCAAGGTCGGCGACGAGATCGACGCACTGGTCCTCACCAAGGAGGACAAGGAAGGTCGTCTGATCCTGTCCAAGAAGCGCGCACAGTACGAGCGTGCATGGGGTGCCATCGAGGAGCTCAAGGAGAAGGACGAGCCAGTTACCGGTACCGTTATCGAGGTTGTCAAGGGCGGCCTGATCCTGGACATCGGTCTGCGTGGCTTCCTGCCTGCATCTCTCGTCGAAATGCGTCGCGTCCGTGACCTCGACCCTTACATCGGTCAGCAGATCGAAGCTAAGATCATCGAGCTGGACAAGCACCGCAACAACGTGGTCCTGTCCCGTCGCGCATGGCTCGAGCAGACCCAGTCTGAGGTCCGCTCCGAGTTCCTCGCACAGCTGCAGAAGGGCCAGGTCCGCAAGGGCGTCGTGTCCTCCATCGTCAACTTCGGCGCATTCGTCGATCTCGGCGGTGTCGACGGCCTGGTTCACGTTTCCGAGCTGTCCTGGAAGCACATCGATCACCCATCTGAGGTCGTCTCCGTTGGCGACGAAGTCACCGTTGAGGTCATCGACGTTGTTCTCGAGCGCGAGCGCGTCTCCCTGTCCCTGAAGGCAACCCAGGAAGACCCATGGCGCGTCTTCGCACGCACCCACGCTGTGGGCCAGATCGTGCCAGGCAAGGTCACCAAGCTTGTTCCATTCGGCGCATTCGTACGCGTTGAAGAGGGCATCGAGGGCCTCGTCCACATCTCCGAGCTGGCTGAGCGCCACGTCGAGGTTCCAGACCAGGTTGTCACCGTTGGTGATGAAGCAATGGTCAAGGTCATCGACATCGACCTCGAGCGTCGCCGTATCTCCCTCTCCCTCAAGCAGGCAGACGAGGACTACACCGAAGAGTTCGACCCATCCAAGTACGGCATGGCCGACTCCTACGACGAGCAGGGTAACTACATCTTCCCTGAGGGCTTCGACCCAGAGACCAACGAATGGCTCGAAGGCTTCGAAGAGCAGCGCGCTGCTTGGGAAGCTCGTTACGCTGAGTCCGAGCGTCGCCACCAGCTGCACACCGTGCAGATCGAGAAGAACCGTGCCGCTGCAGCCGCAGAGGCAACTGAGACCCCAGCTAACTACTCCTCTGAGGCACCTGCTTCCGAGGCGGCAGCCCCAGCTGAAGAGTCCGCTGGTTCCCTCGCCTCCGACGAGCAGCTCGCTGCTCTGCGCGAGAAGCTCGCTGGCAACTAGTAGCTAGTCACACTGAGCCCGTCCCACCTGTGGGGCGGGCTTTTTGTCTGTACCATCAAAGACATGATTATTGGACTGACCGGTGGAATCGGCAGCGGCAAATCCACCGTCGCGGGCCTGCTCCGCGAAAACGGCTTCCATATTGTAGACGCCGACCAGATCGCGCGCGAAGTGGTCGAACCAGGGCAGCCCGCCCTGCATGAGCTTGTCGACGCCTTCGGCACCGAAATCCTCGACGGCGAAAGACTCAACCGCCAACGGCTCGCAGAAGTGGCCTTCGCATCACCCGAACAAACCGAGCTCCTCAACAGCATCATGCATCCGCGCATTAGGCAAGAAACCGACAGGCGCATCAAAGCAGCCCCCGGCGATGTGGTGTATGACATGCCATTACTGGTGGACCTCGGGCTCAACGAAGGCATGGATGTCACTGTGGTGGTGACCGTTGATGCTGAAGAACGCGTGCAGCGACTAGTCCAACGCGGTCTCACTGCCGACGACGCTCGGCGCCGCATCGCTGCCCAGATCAGCGACGCGGAAAGAAACGCTGCGGCGGATGTGTTGATCGATAATAACGGCACCGTAGCGCAGCTGGAGGCGCGCGTTAGCAGCTTGCTAGAGTTCCTGCGCCCCGATATCGCCACGCTAGCTGGAACCTGGCAGGGGCGAGGCCGCGGCGACTACCCAACAATCGCCACCTTTGATTACGAGGAAACGCTTACCTTTAAGCAAATACCGGGGAAACCATTTCTCGTGTACACCCAGAAGACTGTGGGCCCGAACGGCCCGATGCATAGCGAATCAGGTTTTCTGCGGCGCGGCGAGCCCGGACGGGTTGAATTCACCATCGCCCAGCCGACAGGGCAGACCGAGCTATTAGAGGGCGTTATTAAGCGCGATAAGCAAGACATCGTGCTCGACTTTCGGCGCAGCACAGTAACCAACTCGAGCACCGCGAAGCGAGTAGACCAGACGCAGCGTATCTACCACCTCAGCGGCGACTCACTGTACACCGAGTTCCATATGGCAGCCGTAAATGAGCCAATGCAGCAGCATTTGGCTAGCGAGTTGCGGCGTAGTAGTCATAAGTGAGTCCGCGCCACCCGGAGGTCAGGAGGTCATTTGCCGAGTAGCGGACGGGATCTCCGGGTCTTCGTTGGCGCCCAGGGTAGCCGCCGTTTCCACGCACTATTCGCCCGTTGGCTACCCGTTCGGGAACATCATCGTTCATGCCATTGTGTACGGCGCAAAGTGGCGTGACGTTGTCCCACGAAGTTTCGCCGCCCTCTCTGAACGCTTGAATGTGGTGGGCTTGGCATTCTGCAGCCACTCGATGGCATCCGGGCCACGCGCACACGAGAGTTTCTAGCGCCGCGATCATGCGGTGCTCTCCGGTGGAGTTACGGGTGTTTTGGATGCGCGCCACTGTGATGGCGTGCGCAACACCGTCGTCGTCTAGCGCTGTTTGTAGTGCCCAGCCGGTGTCTTCTAGCTGTGCTTCCAGTAACTCGAGCGGGTTGACGCGCGCCCCGTCTGCGGTGACGAGGTGCCCGCGGTCCCACGCTAGCGAAGAGTCCACGGGCATCAGCAGCACGGGTTTGTAGGAGTGCTCTGATTGCTGACCGGGCGTAGTGAGTTTGCGGGTGAGCCACTGGTGCAGTGCCTGCCCGTGGGTGAGGGTTTCGTCCTTCTTCCGAGCCTCATCGACGAAGGCTTGCGAGTCCGCGCGCAGCTGCGCGTATTCTGCGTCGCTGAGGTAGAAGGTGATACGGCGCCGGTTCCAGAAGTCCGCCCGCTTTGCGACGGCCACCGTCCCCCGCGGGGGCCGCTGCCGCGATCCTTTGGTCAGTTCTCTCACGGCGGCTCGCAGATGGTCTTCGGCTTCCGCGTAGCTGGCGCCGTGTACTGCCTGAAGCAGGATGGGGATATCGTCGGGAAGCACTTTCTTAGACCATCGCGAAACCAGGATCAGATTGTCCACCGGGATGCCGGTTGCGAGTGCTGCGTGTGCGCCCAGCTGCTTATGTGCTGCTGCTTGGGCGCGGATTGTGCTTTCCGGCAGCCCGGATTGGGCAGCCAGTTCGGATATTCCGTGCAGCCGCACGAGCCGGGCGCAGTCGGCGAGGATGGCCATCCCGTGTGCATGAGCGGCGGCGAATTCGGAGAACATGGCTGACACGCTATCTGCATTCGGGGCTCGGTTAACGTGTTAGGGCGCTGGGAATGTGGATAGGTCGAGTTTTCCACATTGGCGGTATTCTTGTGACATGGCTTTTCCAGCTGAGCACCCCCTGATCCCTGTTTCTGAGCACCGACCCGAGGATATTGAGCGCAGTGACGGTCAATTTGAGGTTATTTCGGATTTTGAGCCGAGCGGGGATCAGCCGTCGGCAATTGCGGAACTCCGCGAGCGTTTGCAGCGGGGTGAGCGGGATGTGGTGCTCATGGGCGCCACGGGTACTGGCAAGTCGGCGACGGCAGCGTGGCTGATTGAGAAGGTGCAGCGTCCGACACTGGTGATGGCGCCGAATAAGACTTTGGCTGCGCAGTTGGCGAATGAGCTGCGGCAGCTGTTGCCGAACAATGCTGTCGAGTACTTTGTGAGCTACTACGACTACTACCAGCCGGAAGCGTATATCGCTTCGAGCGATACGTACATTGAGAAGGACTCGTCGATCAACGAGGATGTGGAGCGCCTGCGACACTCCGCGACGTCCAGCCTGCTCAGCCGCCGTGATGTGGTGGTGGTGAGTTCGGTGTCGTGCATTTATGGCCTTGGCACCCCACAGTCCTACTTGGACCGTTCTGTGATGCTGCAGACGGGTGAGGAAGTCGAGCGCGACAAGTTCCTGCGCCTGCTCGTGGACATCCAGTACGCGCGTAATGATGTTGCCTTCACACGCGGTACCTTCCGGGTTAAGGGCGATACCGTGGACATCATTCCGGCGTATGAGGAGCTTGCGGTGCGCGTGGAGTTCTTCGGCGATGAGATCGATACGCTTTACTACATCCATCCGCTCACCGGGGATGTGATTCGCGAGGTCAGTGAGCTGCGGATCTTCCCCGCGACGCACTATGTTGCCGGCCCGGAGCGGATGGAGAAGGCCATCGCGGCGATCAAGGAGGAGCTCGCCGATCGCCTGGCGGACTTTGAGAATCGGGGCAAATTGCTGGAGGCGCAGCGCCTACGCATGCGTACCGAGTACGACATCGAGATGATCGAGCAGGTTGGCTTCACCAGTGGCATCGAGAACTATTCCCGGCATATCGACGGCCGCCCCGCAGGCTCCGCCCCGGCAACCTTGATCGACTACTTCCCGGATGACTTTCTCACGATCATTGACGAATCCCACGTCACAGTGCCCCAGATCGGTGCGATGTTCGAAGGCGATGCCTCCCGAAAGCGGAACCTAGTGGAATTCGGTTTCCGCCTGCCGAGCGCCCTCGACAACCGCCCGCTGACCTGGGAAGAATTCGATGAACGCAAGGGACAATGCGTGTACATGTCGGCCACCCCAGGAAAATATGAAATGGCAGCCACGGGTGGCGAGTTCGTAGAACAGGTGATTCGCCCGACCGGCCTGGTCGATCCGAAGATTGTGGTCAAACCCACCAAGGGGCAGATCGACGACCTCATCCACGAGATCCGGTTGCGTACCGAGAAAGATGAGCGCGTCTTGGTCACCACGCTCACTAAGAAGATGTCCGAGGACCTCACGGAGTACTTGCTGGAAAACGGCGTGCGGGTGCGCTACCTGCACTCGGACATTGATACGCTGCAGCGCGTGGAGCTGCTGCGCCAGCTGCGGTTGGGCGACTACGACGTGCTGGTGGGCATCAACCTCCTGCGCGAGGGACTAGACCTGCCAGAAGTAAGCTTGGTGGCCATTCTCGACGCCGATAAGGAAGGATTCCTGCGCTCTACTACCTCGCTCATCCAGACGATCGGCCGTGCTGCCCGCAACGTATCCGGCGAGGTTCACATGTATGCCGACCGGATCACGGACTCCATGCAATACGCGATCGAGGAGACGGAACGTCGCCGCGAGAAGCAGATCGCCTACAACACCGAGCACGGGGTTGACCCGCAGCCGCTGCGCAAGAAGATCGCGGACATCCTCGAAATGGTGGAGGACACCGATAAGGGGGACGCGGCTGTGGTCGTCGAAAAGCGGGACACCTCGACGATGGCGCAGGCAGAGATCAGCAAGTTGATCCAGGACCTCAGTGCGCAAATGGGGGAAGCGGCCCGCGAGCTGAAGTTCGAATTGGCTGGCAGGCTGCGTGATGAGATACTTGATCTGAAAAAGGAGCTGCGCGGATTGAGCGAAGCGGGAATCTAGCGCCACCTTATGTAAACTTGTTCTAAATACAACCACTACCCAAAAGAGGTTTAAGCATGAGCCAGTACTCCAAGATTGTCGTCGGAACTGATGGTTCCAAATCATCCCTGTTGGCCGTGGAACGTGCCGCAGCGATCGCAGCAGCTTTTGACGCAACCTTGATCATCGGCTGTGCGTACTACGCATCCAAGGAAGACGCCAACAAGACCCTGCGTCAGGACTCCGTCACCGTTCTGGGTGATGATCCTGCACACGAGAATCTGCAGAAGGCATCCGAGGCCGCCAGTGCAATCGGCGCACAAAACATCCAGACGGCTGTGAAGCCAGGCACCCCAGTTGAGGCGCTCATGGCAATCGTGACCGAAAATGACGCTGACCTGCTGGTTGTTGGCAACCGCGGGATCAACTCCCTCACCGGTCGTCTGCTCGGCTCTGTTCCTGCAGACGTAGCACGTCAGTCCAACTGCGACGTCATGATTGTGCACACCGTCGCCGGTTAATCCACAATCGTGAGCGTCTGCGTGGCGCGCGTTACCGCAACATAAAGGTTTTGCGGCCCCTGCGTGCCCGCGAGAATCTGGCCTGGTTTCACCACAATTACGTGGTCGAATTCCAGGCCTTTCACGTCCCTGACCGGCGTGTGCCCGGGGCCGATGATGACATAGGAACGGCCGTCGTTAGGCAGGCAATCGGCGAGGTCGGCGACTTTGCCGAAGCGAACAGCTGCGCCATCGCGTATCGACGTCCCCGCAGACACACCCATGATTTCCGCCGCATATTCGCTAATCGGAGCAGGAGTGCGGTAATTCACAGTCAACTGGCGACGCACGAAACGCGATCCCACGAAAGGCTCCAGGGTTTCGGACCAGGAGTCCACCCCGGCCGGCGAGCCAGTCTGGGCGGTATCACCTACGAGCGTCATCCACCGCGCGGGGCAGCGCCGCATCACCATGCGCCATTCCATGGGGGAGAGTTCCTGGGCCTCATCAACGATGACATGGCCGTACGCCCAGCTCAGATCCTCCCGCGCGCGTTGCGCGGTGGAGCGAAAGTCGCGGGTTTGCTGACGCGCGGCGAGTGCCTCCGCATCGATGACATCGTGAGCGAGCAGGACCTCAGCATCAAAACCATCGTCGATGTCCTGCACCGCGGAGCCCTCTAGGATGTCGAGGGCCTCCTGTGCCTCCTCGATCTTCGCCGCCCAGTCTTCGTCGGCGGTTTCAGCATCGCTGACACCGATTAGCTGGGCTAGCTCATCCAGGAGCGCCGCATCGGAGGCGGCCCATTCGGCGCTGTCGCGGTAGAGCGCGTCCTGGGTTTCTTCGTCGTATTCCCGCGCGGCGTCGGCGATGGCCTCTCGGCTGCCCAGCAGGTCACGCAACACCGTGGTGGGCTCAATGCAGGGCCACAGCTGGTCTAACAATTCGCTGACGGCCGGCTCGGTAGCTAGTTCATCATGCAGCTCGGCAACATCACCCGCGGAAAGCAGATTCTGGCCACCCAGCGGGTCCGCACCAATCTGTTGCGCGAGGGCGTGTGCCAGTTGCTCGAGCAGGGCATCTGTGAAGATCGGGCGGGCGTCGTTGTGCGGGCGTCGGGAGCGGCGGGCCCGGGTGCGCGCCTTCTTCATCATCGCGGCGGTGCAGGTGATCCTGAGGCTGCCCACGCGCAGCTGCGCATCTGGAAGAACTCGTTGGTAGCTTTTCACCGCTTCGCCGAGGATATGAATCATCTCCAGGCTGCCTTTGACCTCGCGGGCGATGTCCGATTCCGGTGCGGTACCGCAAACACCGGGGTAGAGGTCACCGACCGTCGCGAGCACCACGCCGGTCTCGCCCAGTTCAGGCAGCACATGCGAAATGTACTCGAGGAACACGGGATTAGGCCCGATGATCAATACGCCGGTCTTAGCGAGCTGCTCCCGCCAGGTGTACAGCAGGTAGGCCACCCGGTGGAGGGCCACGGCGGTCTTGCCGGTGCCTGGTCCGCCCTCGACCACCATGACGCCTCGCGTGGGGTCGCGGATAATGTCATCTTGTTCGCGCTGGATCGTCTCCACGATGGAGTTCATGTGGCTGCCCCGGGCCGCGTTCAGCGCCTTCACCAGTGCTGACTCGCTGGCCACGCCGGCAGATTCTGCCGCTTCGGTGAGGTGCTCATCATCCACGGCAACCACGGTGCGGCCTTTGGTGCGAATGTGCCGCCGCGTTTCGACGCCCTCAGGTTGCGCAGTGGTAGCCAAGTAGAACGGGCGTGCCATGGGAGCGCGCCAGTCCAACAACAAGGTTCGGTAGTTGTCTTCCCGGGCGTCGATTCCCATGCGGCCGATGTAGCGGCGTTCCAAATCGGGGCGGCCGGGGACCGGGTTCTCCGGATCTGCCGTCGCGATGTCGATGCGGCCAAAAACCAATCCGAGCTGAGCGAGAGTGAGCTTATCCAGTTTCGCGTTCAGCGCATGGTATTCCGTCTCACGTTCTACGAGGGCTTCGGCGTCTTCCACATCCTTGTCCACCCGGAGCATGACTGCTTTGAGCTTGGCGTTTGACTGCGTGACGTCGTCATCGATGCGTCGAAACAGCTCGTCTACATAAGCCTGTTCGGCGGCGATTTTATCCATTGTTCTTTCTTAGATCTCAAAAGCCGCCGCACCCGGGAGGCGCGACGGCTAGCGAGGAAACTGACAATTAGATGTCGTACTTCTTCAGCTTCTTCTGCGCCTTGCTGGTGGCCTTGTCGGCCTTCTTCTGATAAACCTTAGCGTTCTTTGCGGCCTTCTTCTGCGCGCGACCAGCCTCTTCAGCGGCCCGCTCCTGCAGCTGCTGCGCCTTATCCTGCGCCGCGGAGGCAACCTTCACGAACTTGGACTTAGCGGCCTTGGAGTTCTGCTGCGCACGCTCCAGCCAGTCATCCTTGTTGTCATCGACGTACTTGGTGGCATCGTCGACATAGCCGGAGAACTTATCTGCCAGCTTCTCCTGCTCGGACTTGGTTGGCAGCGCCGCCTGGATCTTCTTATTGGCGGTCTTGGAAGCGTGCTCCGCGCGCCAAGCCAGACCCGGCTTGCCCTGGGTATCTGCAGAGGCGATCATCAGGCCGCCCAGAAGGGCAGTGTTGGTGATCAGGCCATTACGGCGCTCCTGCTTTTCCTTGGCGTCCTGGGTCTCCCAGAAGGCGTAGCGAGACAGCATCGAAGGAATGGTAATTGCGGCAAGTGCTGCGGAGGTCAGGCGCGGTGCCTTGCCCAGCGCCAGCAGGGAAGCCGAGGCTGCCTGGGTGCCACCGAGAGCCTTGGTGACGGTGTCAGGATCCTTCGGAATGTACTGTGCGTACTCGTTCGGAATGACGGCGCGGAGCTTCGCGAGCATCTCCTTGGTGCCCTCGCGGTGCTGCTCGGTATTCATCACCATATCTGCGCCGGAGGCGACGAAAGCAGAGGCGAGCATTGGGCGAGCGATCTTGCGAATCATTAAGTAACTCCTTCTTTCTAGGCTAAAGCTGTAGGTTCCAGCATAGCGAGATTTTCAACCTGGCTTGTCAGCTGTGCTACTTGCAGGGCGTTACCAGCCCCGCTCCTGCCACTGCAAAAGGCTCGGACGCTCGGCACCGAGGGTGGTGGGTTTTCCGTGGCCAGGGTGCACAATCGCGGTATCTGGGAAAACTTCAAATAACCGTTCGGTTACATCTTTGAAAAGGCGACAAAACTCGTTCTCGTTGTTGGTCTTGCCGAGCCCACCAGGGAAGAGGCTATCGCCCACGAAAAGATGCGTTTGCCCATCGATGGTGGCTGCGAAGGCGAGGCCACCGGGGGTGTGCCCCCGCAAAATGATGGCGCTAAAGGTGTGACCGGCAAACTCGAAGGTGTCGCCGTGGTTCAGCTCGATGTCCGCTGGGGCAGGCAGCGCCGGGGAGTCCAAGAAAGACGCGATATGAGTAGCGTCGGTGGCCGCGAGGACTTCGGGCAGCGCGCGCACGTGATCGGAGTGACGATGGGTGGTCACGACGTGTGTGATGCGAGCTTTGTGCTTTTCGGCGAGTGCGAGCAGGGCGGGGGCGTTGTCCGCGGCGTCGATTAGCAGCGCCTCATTGCCGGCGACGAGCAGGTAACAGTTATTGTCCATGTCGGAAACAGAGACGGTGTCCAAAATGAGGTTCATACCAAAAGGGTACTGTTGTTTGAGTACTGGTCAACGGATGAAGGGTATCCACGGTGGCAGATCGCCTTATTGTTCGCGGGGCACGGGAACACAACCTGAAAGGTGTTGACCTTGATCTCCCGCGCGACAAGATGATCGTTTTCACGGGGCTTTCGGGCTCGGGCAAGTCCTCGCTTGCCTTCGACACGATTTTCGCGGAGGGGCAGCGACGTTATGTCGAGTCCCTCTCCTCTTATGCGCGGATGTTCCTGGGGCAGATGGACAAGCCCGATGTCGATTTCATCGATGGGCTCTCACCCGCGGTCTCGATCGATCAGAAATCCACCAATCGCAACCCGCGTTCCACCGTTGGCACCATCACCGAGGTCTATGACTACCTCCGCCTGCTGTTTGCTCGCGCTGGCACTGCGCATTGCCCGGAGTGCGACGCCCGCATTGAGCGGCAGACACCCCAGCAGATCGTGGACCAAGTGCTCGAGATGGAACAGGGGCTGAAATTCCAGGTCCTTGCGCCAGTGGTGCGTACCCGCAAGGGTGAGTTTGTGGACCTGTTCGCCGACTTGGCGGCGCAAGGCTATTCCCGCGTGCGTGTCGACGGCGAGGTGCATCAACTCTCCAGCCCGCCGAAATTGGAAAAGCAGATCAAACACGACATCGACGTGGTGGTGGACCGCCTACAGGTGAAGTCCTCTCAAAAGCAGCGCCTGACCGATTCGGTGGAAACCGCGCTGAAACTGGCTGATGGTGTCGTGGCCATGGAATTCATCGATTCTGGCGAGATCCGCCGGTTCTCGGAAAAGATGTCCTGCCCCAACGGCCATACCCTCACCGTGGATGAACTGGAGCCGCGGGCCTTTTCCTTCAACTCGCCTTATGGTGCGTGCCCTACCTGCGATGGGCTAGGAACTCGGCAGGAAGTGGACGTTGACCTGATCATTCCTGATCCAGACGCGCCCCTCAACGCTGCGATTCAACCCTGGACCTCCAGTCCCAACAACAAGTACTTTGACAAGCTGATTTCTGGCTTCGCCGAGTCTATTGGCGTGGATCCGAGCACTCCTTATTCTTCTTTAACCAAGGCACAGCAGAAGAAGGTACTGCACGGCTCCGCGGAAGTTGTGTCAGTGCGCTATAAGAATCGCTATGGGCGGGTACGGAATTGGTCGGCGCCTTTCGAAGGCGTGATCCCATTCCTGCACCGCAAGTCCGATGAGACGGAAAGCGCGTGGTCGAAGGATCGCTACCAGAGTTACATGCGGGAGGTACCCTGCGATGCTTGCGGTGGCGCCCGGCTGAAACCGGAGATTCTGTCGGTGCGCATTGCATCAGCGATGGGGGAGAAGTCCATCGCGGGACTGACAGAGCTTTCTATTGGCGAGGCCGCGAAATTCCTGGACACTCTGGAACTGAGCAAGCGCGACACGATCATTGCCGGCGCGGTGCTGAAGGAAATCAACGCTCGGCTGCAGTTCCTACTTGACGTTGGCCTGGAATATCTGACGCTGTCGCGGTCGGCAGGAACGCTGTCCGGTGGCGAGGCGCAGCGCATCCGCTTGGCTACCCAAATCGGTTCCGGCCTAGCCGGCGTGCTGTACGTGCTGGATGAGCCGTCGATTGGCTTACACCAGCGCGATAACCAGCGACTAATCGCCACGCTGCAGCGCTTGCGGGATATCGGCAACACGCTGATCGTGGTCGAGCATGACGAAGACACCATCAATGCCGCCGACTGGCTAGTTGATATCGGGCCACGCGCAGGCGAATACGGTGGTGAAGTGGTCTACCAGGGGGAGCCTGCGGGCATCCTCAAGGCGGAGGAGTCGCTGACGGGCGCCTATCTCTCTGGTCGTCGCGTGCTGGGAGTGCCTGAGCAACGCCGGCAGATCGATCCCGACCGCACATTGAAGATAATCGGAGCACGTGAGAATAACCTCAATGACATCGATGTGGAGATCCCGCTCGGCGTATTGACCTGTATCACGGGAGTGTCTGGCTCCGGAAAATCCACGCTGATCAACCGGATTTTGGCTAAGACCTTGGCCAATGAACTCAATGGTGCCCGCCAGGTGCCCGGACGCGCCAAGCGAGTCGAAGGCATGGAGCAGCTGGACAAACTCGTCCAGGTGGATCAGAGCCCTATTGGTCGCACCCCGCGCTCCAACCCGGCAACCTACACGGGCGTATTCGACAAGATCCGCACGCTGTTCGCAGAAACCTCCGAGGCGAAAGTGCGTGGCTACAAACCTGGTCGCTTCTCCTTCAATACCAAGGGCGGCCGCTGCGAATCCTGCCACGGCGATGGCACCTTGAAAATTGAGATGAACTTCCTCCCGGACGTCTATGTCCCCTGCGAGGTGTGCGAGGGGGCGCGGTATAACCGCGAGACCCTAGAAGTGCATTACAAGGGGAAGAACATCGCAGAGGTGTTGGACATGCCGATCTCGGAAGCAGCCACCTTCTTCGAGCCGATCACCACCATCCACCGCTACCTGAACACACTGGTGGAAGTGGGTCTTGGCTATGTTCGCCTCGGCCAGGCAGCGACGACGCTTTCTGGCGGTGAGGCGCAGCGCGTGAAGCTCGCCTCCGAACTGCAGAAGCGATCCAAGGGACGCACCATCTACATTTTGGACGAACCAACAACTGGTCTGCACTTCGAGGACATTCGCAAGCTGATGCAGGTCATCCAGGGGCTGGTGGACAAAGGGAACTCGGTGATCGTCATTGAGCACAACCTTGATGTGATCAAGGCGGCTGACTGGGTGATCGACATGGGACCAGAAGGCGGCTCCGGCGGAGGCCTCGTGGTCGCGGAAGGCACCCCGGAGGAGGTTGCCGCCACCGCAGGTTCTTACACCGGCGGCTTCCTCAAGCAGCTGCTTTAGAGCTGGTTTGCCTTCTTCGAGCGCAGCGATGCGATCAGCAGCAAAGCGCCACCGGAGATCAGGAAGGCGAGGACTCGCGGCACGCCTTCCAGCGTCCCCAGGTCAAAGAACACCAGCTTGACGACGGCTGCAACCGCCAGCACTAGCCCGATCGTCAGTGACGTCGACGCAGTGAAGGCCTTCGAGATCACCAGGATGTAGGCAGCGACCAGCATCCAGGAGATGGAGACCAAGGCATGGCCGACGAGGTAGCCCAGCCACATGCCGGTTTCACCACCCAACCCAAACAGATACGTGGTGGCGGTGACCAAGACCATGGCACTCAGGTGTAATGCGGCCAGACCGATCAATATCTGCGCCGACAGTTCGAAGCCACGGAAGGCATTTCGAACTAGGTACAGCACCACCATGAACCCCAGGATCGTCAGGACCTGCAGGAGCGCGATGTTGTCCGTCAGCCACAGTGGCTTCTTGAGCAGGACAGCCTTAGCGAGCTCACCGCTGAGGAGGATCGCGGCGATGATCATCGTTGCCCACGGCAGCCCGGTGAAGCGGTTATTGCGGGACAGCCACCAGGCGAAACCGCCGAAGGCCACGAAGAACAGTGCGACAAGATAAGGGCGCTCGAACCAGGAGCCGGAGCCCAGCGCGGGAGCCTGAGACCACCACTGCACGTACATCAAGGGGATAACTGCCAGCGGCCAAGCGGCAAGCTCGCCGTGGAACTGGAGCGACAGCGCCACGAAGCCGATGATTACCGCGAACATGATGGTCAGTTCACTAAAGGAGTTAGCCCCCAGCGCACCGATGGCGAGCATTGCCATAGGGGCGTAGAACCCAAGATGCTGATCGGATTTGTGTTGCCATTCATCCAGGAGCGCGACCGCCAAGAAGACGGCAACGCCGATGACGACCGTCAAGGAGATGGGGAAGCTGTTGACGACGATGCTGGGGTCGTCGATAAGCGCGGCGAGCATCGCCAGTGGCCCGATGACTGAAGCGATGCTGCGGGAGGTGAACCAGCGCTTCTGCATCGACGTCACTGCCATGAACAGACCCGTTGCGATTACCGGGAAGGCGAAGAAGTCGCCCGACATGATGTAGAGGTAGAACAACACGAAGCTGGAGACGATGGTGATGTTCAGCATCAGCTCGTCGTCCCACCAGCGAGCAAGCCCCGAGAACAGCGCCAGGAGGGTCAGTAAGGCCACCGCACCGAAGATCGGGGGCCACCAGTGCAGCACACTGACCGTTGCCATCACCGTCAGGATGCTGGTGAGCAGTGAGGCGGTGGTCAGCGCGAGGAATCCCTCCTTAGCTAGACCGCGGGCTTTGACAAGGAAAGCGCCGCCGAGCAGCAATGCGGCAACAACCCAGGCGCCGATGACGCGGCCGAGTGGGCCGAGCCAGCCGGATTGGATAGCCAATGCGATGAGGAGACTGACGCCCGCCAAGGTGATCAGTACACCGCCGACTGCCACCGCGCGAATGATCTGCTTCTCCCGCGAAAGGCGTGGCTTTGGTGGCGGTGTTGGGCGCTTCTCGACGACCGGGGTCGCGACCGGGGCCACAGACTGCTGTACTGGTGCCTCGGATCGCTCTGACTGTTCGTACAATTCGAACAAGGATTCACGCACCTCCTTGAGCAAGGACTCCGCAGTATTTAACCGCTGTGCGACCCTTTCTAGGGTCTCCTGTTCGGCGCGACTTATTTTCATAACTTGCAGTCTAATGATTTTGAATCTGTACTGCGCACATGTTATTCTTGCCAAGCTACCGCCTAGTGGTTGAATTATCTGATGAAACCACAGGCCGCAAGTGGAGGTCCCTCCCACCAGAAGCCGCCCGCTAGGGTTGGATAATGGTCAAAGAAGAGCTTTGCTCACGGATCTCCCGTGCGACGAACAACGTCGTACGGGTTTTTGTCGTGGCAGCTCGGGGGAATCGACACTTCAAGCCATGCGGTACCACATTATTTACTGCTACTTGAGGAGTACACATCAGCGCTGAAGTTCGCATCAATGAACGTATCCGGGTTCCCGAGGTACGTCTTGTAGGTCCAAACGGAGAACAGGTCGGCGTCGTCCGCATTGAAGACGCGCGCAAGCTTGCTTACGATGCAGATCTCGACCTCGTCGAGGTTGCACCTAACGCGAAGCCACCAGTAGTGAAGATCATGGACTTCGGCAAGTTCAAGTATGAGCAGGACCAGAAGGCCCGCGAAGCTCGCAAGAACCAGCAGCAGACTGTGGTCAAGGAGCAGAAGCTTCGTCCCAAGATCGACGATCACGATTACGAGACGAAGAAGAATAATGTGATCCGATTCCTGGAGAAGGGGTCCAAGGTCAAAGTGACCATCATGTTCCGCGGTCGTGAGCAATCTCGCCCGGAGCTTGGATACCGCCTCCTGGAGCGCCTTGCCGGCGATGTGGCCGAATTCGGCACCATCGAAGCACGGGCGAAGCAAGACGGCCGCAACATGACCATGGTCATTGGGCCGTTGCGTAAAGGCAAGAAGTAACCGACTCTTTCATAAGGACTTATAAAAATGAAGAACAAGACCCACAAGGGTGCCGCTAAGCGCATCAAGCTGTCCGGTTCTGGCAAGCTGCGTCGCGAGAAGGCTAACCGCCGGCACCTGCTCGAAGGTAAGCCATCCACCCGCACCCGTCGCCTCAAGGGCTCCACGGATGTTGCAAAGTCTGACGAGAAGCGCATGAAGCGCCTCTTGGGCCTGGCCTAATAACCACTTTTCACCCCATAAACTTTTTAGACAGTTAAGGAAGTATTTCAATGGCACGTGTCAAGCGGTCAATGAACGCCAAGAAGAAGCGCCGCGAGATCCTGAAGTCCGCCAAGGGCTACCGTGGTCAGCGCTCCCGTCTCTACCGTAAGGCCAAGGAGCAGTGGCTCCACTCCATGACCTACGCTTACCGCGATCGCCGTAAGCGCAAGTCCGAGTTCCGTCGCCTGTGGATCACCCGCATCAACGCTGCAGCCCGTATGAACGACATCACCTACAACCGTCTCATCCAGGGCCTGCGCCTTGCTGAGATCGAGGTTGACCGCAAGATGCTCGCTGAGCTCGCAGTGAACGACTTCGCTGCATTCTCCGCAATCTGCGATGCCGCTAAGGCTGCTCTGCCTGAGGACGTTAACGCCCCAGCAGCTGCGTAAAGCTTGATTCGAAAAGCCCGACTGAGTTAAACAACTCAGGCGGGCTTTTTGCTATTCGTGCTCCTGGGCTTCCTCTACCTCTTTATGGGACTAATTTCTCCTAAGGGGAAGTTTCTCGGCCTCAGCTATCGCGCGATGCCGGGCGTGAATACCCCGACGACCAATGCGTCCCTGGGAGCGTGGCAAGCTGCGCACCGGAAGGTAGCCCCATTCCACACGATGATTGGTATCGGGCTCCTCTTGGCCTGTGTCTATATATTTGTGGGGCATCCGGAGCAATCATTTTTGTTACTTGTATTGGCTGGTGCCGTGATCGCGGAGGTGCCCATCATTGTCTTAGCCAACGAGGCAGCGGAACGCTACAACGTTACTTCTTCTCCCGCAGGACGGTGAATCCGACCAGCCACCAGCCATAGGCGCTGAGGAGGATGCCACGGAGGGTGTTGCCTTGGACAAGGGTGTCGCGGGTATCGCTGAGCTGCTGCACCTCGGCTTCGGCGGCACCGTTGGTCTTAGCCTGCGGGCCGGTGGACATCGGCCGTCCCGGGACTCCTGGTTTGGCAGTGACGATATCGCCTCGCCGGCGGGCATGGTGATTTTCTCTTGTTCGAGCTGTTCGCTGACAAAACCGTGGGTGAACATTCCGGCGTAGATCACGAGTGCGCCCAAGACGGCGAGGCTGATTGTTGAGCAGTCTCGAAGTTAGCGATCATAACGGAGACAGGTCAACAACGTTCGGGCTGGGTGACACTACTGCCCGCTGAAGCCTGCTAGATTTAACGGCATGAACCTCGACTTTGAACAGGCATTTACCGAGCGAACGCCACGAGTGGTAAACGCGTCCAAACTGTTGAAGACTGCGGGGCGTCGCAAAGCGGGTGTGTTCTTGGCCGAGGGGGAGAACGCCGTTGAAGCCGCCATCACCACCGGCGCTGCCCGGGACGTCTTCGTCACGGAGAAAGCAGCTGAGCGTTTTTCCGAATTGCTCACCGCGGCAGGACATATGAATGCCTATGTACACCCCATCACGGACCGGGCCGCAAAGTCCTTGGCGGACACGGTCACTTCCACGGGTATCTATGCCGTATGTGAGCCAGTGCTGTGGCCGCTGAAGGATGTCATGCGGGGCAAGCCGAACTTGGTGGCCGTGCCGGTGGAGACCTCGGAGCCAGGCAATGCCGGCACCTTGATCCGCGTCGCTGATGCCGTCGGTGCGGACGCCGTGTTGTTCGCGGGGGAGACCGTGGACCCGCAGTCGCCGAAGGCCGTGCGCGCCTCGGCTGGCTCGTTGTTCCATATTCCCGTGATCCGAGAGACCAATTTTCAGGCTGTCTTTGACACCCTGAAGGCTCGCAACTTGCAGATTCTGGCCACTGCCGCCGACGGCGAGGTCAGCCTCGATGAGGCCGGCGAACTGCTGAAGAAGCCGACCGCTTGGCTGTTTGGCAATGAGGCGCACGGGCTCAGCAAAGAACTGATGGCTAAAGCCGATGCCCGCATTCGCATCCCGATCCGTGGTCGCGCGGAATCGCTGAACCTGGCCACCGCGGCATCGATCTGCATGTACGAGTCTGCCAAGGCACAAAATTCATGACAGTTGCGCGCTTGCAGCCTTTCGCCGAGACGATCTTTGCCACCATGACTGCGGAGGCAGTCAAACACGGCGCGATTAACCTGGGGCAAGGGTTCCCAGATTCGGACGGGCCGGCGCGGATGCTCGAGATTGCGACGGAGCAGATCCAGGCCGGCAACAATCAGTACGCACCTGGCATGGGAATGCCGGAATTGCGCGAGTCCGTGGCCGCGGTCAGGGGTGTGTCATCCGATGATGTGCTGATCACTGTCGGCGCAACGGAGGCTATCACTGCGAGCGTGCTTGGCTTGGTTGAGCCGGGTGCCGAGGTCATCGTCCTCGAGCCCTACTATGACGCGTATGCGGCCGCGATCGCGCTGGCCGGAGCTACGCGCGTGGCCGTTCCGCTGGTCGCACAGGGTAACACCTGGGGTGTCGATGTCGCCGCGATCGAAGCCGCCATCACCACTAAGACCGCGATGATCATCGTGAATTCTCCGCATAACCCGACCGGCGCAGTACTCGATGTGCGTGGACTCGCCGAGTTGGCCGTGCAGCACGACCTGCTCGTGTTGTCTGATGAAGTCTACGAGCACCTCGTTTTCGCCGGTCATGCGCACACCCGCATCGCGGAATTGCCGGGCATGTGGGAGCGCACCATCACCGTCTCCTCCGCCGCAAAGACGTTCAACTGCACCGGATGGAAGACCGGCTGGGCGATTGCGCCTCCAGACCTGTTGGAAGGCGTGGTCAAGGCCAAGCAGTTCATGACTTATGTCGGTGCCACGCCCTTTCAGCCCGCAGTAGCCTACGCGCTGCGCGAGGAGATGCCGTGGGTTGCTGACATGGTTGCCGGGCTAGACCTGAAGCGAGCCTTGCTTGCCGACGGCCTGAAGCGTGCGGGTTTCCACGTCCATGACACCGCAGGTACCTACTACCTCGTTGCTGACGTAGGACAAGATGGCCTCGATTTTTGTATGAATCTGCCAGCTCGCAGCGGCGTGGCTGCAATCCCACTGCAGGTATTCACAGACCATCCGGAACAGTGGCGGACCAAAGTCCGCTTCGCCTTCGCTAAGAAGGACGAGATACTAGCTGAAGCGGTGCGGCGGATCGCTCAGTAGTCTTCTGCTGTTTGAGCACGGCCAGGAAAGTAGACTGCTAACCCGCGCGGTATAGTACATGGGTTAGAACGTCTCCCTTCGAACCAAAAGGATAAGTACTGGTGAGCGACATCGAGTTGACCGAAGCTAACCTCAATGCCTTAGCGGATGCGGCTGTCGCTGCGTTTAATCAGGCGCAGAACCTCGATGAGCTGGCGGAGGCTCGCAAGGCTCACCTGGCAGATGATGCCCCGATTTCCCTGGCGCGTCGCGCATTGGGAACGATCCCTAAGGATCAGCGCAAGGATGCCGGCCGCTTTGTGAACATGGCTCGTGGCCGCGCTGAGAAAGCCTTCGCCGAGGTCAAGGTTGTGCTTGAGGAGAAGCGAAACGCCGAGGTATTGGTGGAAGAGCGCGTTGACGTGACGGTTCCTACTACCCGCCGTCAGGGCGCTATGCACCCGATCACGCAGCTCTCCGAGAACATCGCCGACATCTTCATCGGCATGGGCTGGGAGATCGCCGAAGGCCCCGAGGTGGAGGCGGAATACTTCAACTTCGATGCCCTGAACTTCCTTCCGGACCACCCGGCACGCACCCTGCAAGACACCTTCCACGTTTCTGTCGAAGGTTCCAAGCAGGTGCTGCGTACGCATACCTCTCCAGTTCAGGTGCGCACCTTGTTGTCCCGGGACGTGCCGGTATACATTGCCTGCCCGGGACGGGTGTTCCGCACTGACGAGTTGGATGCCACCCATACTCCGGTGTTCCATCAGATTGAAGGATTGGCCGTCGATAAGGGCCTTACTATGGCGCACCTGCGCGGCACCCTGGACCACCTGGCCAAGACCCTATTCGGCCCGGAAACCCGCACCCGGATGCGTACCAACTTCTTCCCGTTCACGGAGCCATCGGCTGAGGTAGACGTGTGGTTCCCGAATAAGAAGGGTGGCGCAGGCTGGATCGAATGGGGCGGATGCGGCATGGTCAACCCGAACGTACTGCGTGCGGCGGGCATTGACCCTGAGGTGTACACCGGCTTTGCCTTCGGCATGGGCCTTGAGCGCACCCTGCAGTTCCGCAACGGCCTGTCGGATATGCGTGACATGGTCGAAGGCGATGTCCGTTTCACCCTGCCATTCGGCGTGCAAGCTTAAAGGAGATTTTGAAATGCTGCTATCCCAAAACTGGGTTACTTCACTGCTTGGCGCTCGAAACGAGGGCTGGTCTGTCACTGCCGAAGAGCTAGATGCCGGTTATGTCCGCGTCGGCTTCGAGACCGAGGGTTACGCGCCGATCGAAGAGACCACCGGACCCCTGGTGCTCGGCGTAGTAGAGAATATTGAAGAACTGACTGGTTTTAAGAAGCCGATCCGCTTTTGCAAGGTCAACGTGGGTAACCCGGAACCGCAGGGCATCGTCTGTGGCGCTCGCAATTTCGCAGTAGGCGACACCGTGGTTGTCTCCCTGCCAGGTGCAGAGCTGCCCGGAGGCTTCAAGATTGCCGCCCGTGAAACCTATGACCATGTCTCCGAGGGCATGATCTGCTCCGCTGCAGAGCTGGGCTTGGCCAGCAAGCAGACCAAGGGCATCATCACGCTACCTGCCTCCGCAGGCAAGCCAGGCGACGACGCCCGCGCTGTCCTCGGCCTGAACGACACCGTCTTTGATGTCAACGTCACCCCGGATCGTGGCTACGCACTGTCCGCCCGCGGCCTCACCCGCGAGATTGCTTCCGCATTTGACCTGGCATACACCGACCCAGCGTTGGATCCCTCCGTAGCCGGCATTAACGTGAACGTGCCTGCCGTCACCGGCGCGGCGCTGCCGGTGGAGATTGACCCGGCGACCAAGACGGTTCGCTTCGGTTTGCGCAAGGTCACTGGCATCGACCCAAATGCTAAGACCCCATTCTGGATGGAGCGCGAGCTGATGCTCTCCGGCCAGCGTTTGGTCAACCTCCCAACCGACATCACCAACTATGTGATGATCCTGCTCGGCCAGCCGATGCATGCTTTTGATGCTGCCCGCATCGAGGGATCCTTGCGCATCCGCAACGCTCAGGCAGGGGAGAAGCTCAGCACCCTGGATCATGTGGACCGCGACCTGGATCCCGAAGATGTGGTGATCTGCGATGAAAAGGGCATCCAGTCCCTGGCAGGCGTCATGGGTGGCTCCACCTCCGAGATCGGCGAGGGCACCACTGAGGTGTACTTCGAAGCTGCCATTTGGGATCCCATCACCGTGGCCCGCACGTGCCGCCGACACAAGCTTTCCTCTGAAGCATCACGCCGCTTCGAGCGCGGTGTCGATCCAACACTGTGTGAAGTAGCTCTTGATATCGCTGCATCCTTGCTGGTCCAGTACGGTGGCGGCCAAGTCGCCGCTGGTCGCACCATGCTTGGCGACGTCCCCGCAGCCACCACTGTGGAGCTGCCGGCTGACTTCCCAAGCAAGATCGCGGGCGTCGAATACGACCGTGACACCGTGGTACGCCGCCTATCCGAGGTCGGCTGCGAAGTGAGCGGCGAGGAAGTTTTGCAGGTGACTCCACCGACATGGCGCCCGGACCTGACCTTCAAGGAATCCCTCGTTGAAGAGGTGCTGCGGCTCGAAGGCCTGGAGGCTATTCCTTCCCTCGTTCCGACTGCACCAGCTGGCCAGGGATTGACCCCGGCGCAGCGCCGCCGTCGTGCGATCACCCACGCCCTCGCATACAGCGGATACCTGGAAATCCTACCGAGCCCATTCATCGCCAATGACACCTTCGAGGTGTGGGGGCTCAACGCGGATGATCCGCGTCGCAGCGTGGTGAAAGTGCAGAATCCGCTGGAATCAGATCATGCGATCCTCGGTACCACCTTGCTGCCTTCGATGCTGGATGCTGTTAAACGCAACGTCGCCCGCGGCCAGAGCGATATGACGCTCTACGGCGTGGAGCAGGTGAGCTTCGCTCGGGGCACCGGTGTATCGCCGATGCCGTCGGTTAGCGAGCGGCCTGCGGAGGAAACCATCGCTGAGCTGATTGAGTCCCTGCCGTACCAGCCGCTGCACGTGGCGACGGTCGGTGCGGGCGCGATTGTCCCGGAGGGGCCATGGGGTGAGGGGCGCGCCTACACCTACGCCGATGCCATCGAATCCGCCCGCATGGTGGCGCGTGCCGCCGACGTGCAGCTCGAGGTCGCCAATGCAGAGATGCTGCCGTGGCACCCGGGCCGGTGCGCCGAGCTGTCGGTGAATGGTGAAGTCGTGGGCTACGCCGGCGAGCTGCACCCGCAGGTTCTCGAGCGTGCCGGGCTGCCGGCCCGCACCTGCGCCATGGAGCTGAATATCTCCGCGCTGCCGTTCGAGCCATCTTTCCCGGCACCAACGCTGTCCGCGTTCCCTGCGCTGTTGCAGGACGTTGCCCTGGTGGTCACTGAAGATACCCCGGCTGAGGCCGTACGCGCCGTAGTCGAAGCGGCTGCCGGTGACCTGCTGGAAAAGGTCGAGCTTTTCGACGTCTACCGCTCCGAGCAACTCGGTGCGGACAAAAAGTCCTTGGCGTTCTCCCTGGTGTTCCGCGCCACGGATCGCACGCTGACGGACGATGAATGTTCCGAGGCCAGAATGGCCGCTGTAAAGGCCGCTGAGGCCAAGTTCAACGCAAGACTGCGAGCATAAATGTCAACCACAATTAGTAATACCCCCGCCGAGATCGTTGATGTAGCCAAGGATGCCTTGCTACACAAGGCGAAAGCCCCGCTGGCTACAAAGGTGACGTCGGCGATGTTTGCTGGCGCGATGATCGCGCTCGGCTTTGTTTTCTATGTCACCTCCCAGAACGGTTCGGCGGGCATGCCCTACGGGCTAGCAAAGGTCGTTGGCGGCATTGTGTTCTCCGTAGGCCTCGGCCTAGTGGTGATCACCGGTGCTGACCTGTTCACCTCCACCTCGATGACCCCGATCCTGCTGAAGGACAAACTGATCAGCCCGGTGGAAATGGTGCTGCACTGGGTGGTGGTGTACCTGGGCAACATGCTGGGGGCCTTCCTCATCGTGCTGTTCATCTTCTTCGGTGGCACTGCGCATCAAGGACACGGTGGCTGGGGCGCAGTGGTGATCAACACCGCGCTATCCAAGACCAGTCACTCTTTTAGTGAGTCTGTCTGCCTTGGCATCATGTGTAACATCTTCGTGTGTTTGGCGGTATGGCTTGCCTACGCTGGTAAGACCGTCTCCGATAAAGTCTTGGCCCTGACCCTGCCGATCGGTGCCTTCGTGGCGACCGGCTTTGAGCACTCTGTGGCTAACATGTTCATGATCCCGCTGGCCCTGTTGCTCAAGGGGCAGGCGGATCCGGCGGTAATGGAAGCGATGGCGGGCACCGATATCAGCGGTCTGACCATTTCTAGCTACCTGATTCATAACCTGGTGCCGGTGACCATCGGCAATCTCATTGGTGGTTCGATCATCGCGCTAGGTATGGCCTACTGGCATCGTGAGCGCGCCCATCACGCATAGGGGCACAACACTCACTGCATACTTTCCAAAACTATGCATAGTATGCTATCCTGGTCCGCATGACTATTAATGTGGCCATCGCTGGTGCTTCGGGATACGCAGGCGGGGAGATTCTCCGCCTGCTACTCAATCATCCGGCGTATGCTTCTGGGGAACTGACCATCGGCGCCCTGACTGGCAGCTCCAATGCTGGCCAGCTACTCGGCGACTTGATGCCACACCTGCCACAACTGCGTCAACGACGTCTGGTTGATACCAACAAAGATACCCTTGCAGGCCACGACGTGGTGTTCCTGGGCTTGCCGCATGGATTCTCTGCGGAGATCGCCCGGCAGCTTGGCCCAGAGGTCATTGTGATTGACTGCGCCGCCGACTTCCGGCTGCACAACGCTGCGGATTGGGAAAAGTTCTACGGCACCGAGCATGCAGGCACCTGGGCATATGGTATTCCGGAGATGCCCGGACACCGGGAACAAATCCGCGGCGCGAAGCGGGTAGCGGTCCCCGGGTGTTTCCCCACGGGGGCTACGCTCGCGGCGCTTCCTGCCGTCGCAAAGCAGCTGGTGGAGCCCACCCTGAACGTGGTGTCTATCACCGGCGTGTCCGGTGCGGGCAAGAAGGCCAGCGTTGCCATGCTCGGCGCGGAAACCATGGGCAACGTCAAGGCCTATAACACTGCTGGTAAGCACCGGCACACCCCCGAGATCACGCAGAATTTGGCCGAGGTGACGGACAAACAGGTGAGCGTGAGCTTCACGCCGGTGCTCGCACCGATGCCACGTGGAATCCTCACCACCATTACCGCGCCGCTGCTCAGCGAGGAAGATCCGCACGCGATCTACTCGCAGTTCTACCAAGACGAGCCGTTCATCCACGTGCTACCGGAAGGTGAGCAGCCACAGACGAAGAACGTGGTTGGTTCTAACTCAGTCCACATCCAAGTCGAGGCGAACAAGGATGCTGGCGTGCTGCTGGTAACCAGCGCTATCGACAACCTGACCAAGGGCACCGCCGGTGCCGCCGTGCAGTGCATGAATCTGGCTGTCGGATACCACGAAACCGCTGGTCTGCCTCTTAGCGGCCTGGCTCCTTAAAGGAGGACTAATGTCAATCACCACGCCACAGGGATTCCTGGCCGCAGCAACGACCGCCGGAATCAAACCATCTGGAAACCCCGATATGGCGCTCGTTGTGAACGAGGGCCCGGAATTCACGGCGGCCGGCGTTTTCACCCGCAACCGGGTCTTCGCTGCGCCGGTAAAGCTGTCGAAGCAGGCGCTTGCCGACGGCCAATTGCGCGCCATCCTGTACAACTCTGGAAACGCCAATGCCTGCAATGGTATCCAAGGTGAGAAAGATGCCCAGGAGAGTATCGCTGCGGTAGCTGCGGCACTTGGAGTTGCGCCAGGCGATGTCGCGGCCTGTTCTACCGGCATCATCGGAGAGCCCATGCCCATGGTGAAGGTGCTCGCCGGCGTCGCAACGCTTGCGGATAACCTCGGTGATCATGGTGCTGCGGCCGCGCGGGCCATCATGACCACTGACACGGTGCAGAAAGAAGTGTTGGTCGCGGGGGAGGGCTGGCAGCTCGGTGGCATGGGTAAAGGCGTTGGCATGATGGCGCCATCCCTGGCCACAATGCTGGTCTGCCTGACCACCGACGCGGCTGTATCGCAACAGGTGGCCCAGGAAGCCCTCGTGAAGGCCTGCAACCTCACATTCAACACTTTGGATATCGATGGTTCTACCTCAACCAATGACACCGTCATTCTGATGGCAAACGGCGCGTCCGGTGTGACCCCGACTGTTGCGGAGTTTGAAGCGGCCGTATTGCAGGCATGCTCCGACCTCGCCGACCAGCTGCAAGGTGATGCCGAGGGCGTGACCAAGCGGGTCAAGATCACTGTCCAGGGCACCAGCACGAACGAGCAAGCTCTTGCGGCTGCACGCACTCTTGGCCGGGACAACCTCTTCAAATGCGCGATGTTTGGCTCCGATCCGAACTGGGGGCGCGTGTTGGCGGCCGTCGGCATGGCGGATGCAGACATGGACCCGGAGAACATCTCCGTGTTCTTCAACGGTCACGCCGTCTGCGAGCGGACCACCGGTACCCCAAGTGCGCGCGAGGTAGATCTCTCGGGCTCCGACATCGACGTCCTCGTTGATCTCGGCACCGCAGGACCGGGAACCGCCACCGTGCGCACCACTGACCTTTCCCATGAGTATGTCGAGATCAACTCGGCATACTCCAGCTAGGAGCTAGTCATGACTACCGATCTCAACCCTGCTGAGCGGGCGCACGTCCTCGCCGAGGCATTGCCCTGGCTGCAGCACTACCGCGACAAGATCGTGGTGGTGAAATACGGCGGCAACGCCATGGTGGATGACAACCTCAAGGCTGCGTTTGCAGCTGACATGGTATTCCTGCGCACCGTTGGGGTAAAACCGGTGGTGGTGCACGGCGGTGGCCCCCAGATCTCCGCGATGTTGCGAAGGCTCGACCTGGACGGCGAATTCAAGGGCGGTTTCCGTGTGACCACTCCGGAGGTCATGGAAGTGGTCCGCATGGTGCTCTTTGGCCAGGTAGGCCGGGATCTGGTCAACCTGATCAACTCGCATGGCCCCTACGCAGTCGGCACGTCCGGTGAGGACGGCGGGCTGTTCCGCGCCGAAAAGCGGCTTGTCGACGTCAACGGCGTTGCCACCGACATCGGACTCGTCGGCAACATCACCGAAGTCAACGCCAACACGATCATGGACATCATCGACGCCGGCAGGATCCCCGTGGTCTCCACCGTGGCACCAGGTGATGACGGCGAGGTGTACAACATCAATGCCGATACCGCAGCAGGAGCTCTCGCCGGCGCCCTCGGGGCGGAACGCCTCGTGATCCTGACCAATGTGGAAGGCCTGTACACCAACTGGCCGAACAAGGATTCACTGGTCAGTGCGATCAAGTCCTCCAAGCTGCGGGAGATTTTGCCGGGGTTGGATTCCGGCATGATCCCTAAGATGGAGTCGTGTTTGGCCGCCGTCGATAAGGGCGTGGCGGCATCGCACGTCATTGACGGGCGCATTGCGCACTCGGTCCTGCTTGAGCTGCTGACTATGGGTGGTATCGGAACGATGGTGCTGCCGGATGGCTACGACCGCGAAAACTACCCGGATGGCACCGTGTTCAGGAAGGACAAGTAAATGACGCAATGGTCAAGCACGCTGATGGACAACTACGGCACCCCGGCGCTGAAGATCGTGAGCGCTGCGGGTTCCACCCTGAGCGATTCTGAAGGGCGCACGCACCTGGATTTGCTAGCCGGAATTGCGGTGAACTCCCTCGGCTACGGCCACCCCGCAGTGGTCAAGGCAGTCTCGGAGCAGGTGGCCAACTTTGCGCACACCTCGAATCTCTTCCAGACCGATCCCGTCCTGGAACTGGGGGCTAAGCTCATCCAACGTTTTGCCGCCGAGGACACCGAGCTGGCTGCCCAAACACGCGTGTTCTTCTGCAACTCGGGTGCGGAGGCTAATGAAGCGGCCTTCAAGCTGGCACGTCTCACCGGAAAGCGTCGTATCCTCGCGGCCGAGCACGGCTTCCACGGCCGCACGATGGGCTCGCTCGCGATGACTGGTCAACCAGATAAACGCAAGGCCTTCGAGCCACTGCCTGCTGGCGTAGAGTTCTACCCCTTCGGGGACATCGATTACCTGCGCAGACTAGTCGAGATGAACCCAAGCGACGTGGCAGCCATCATCCTGGAACCAATTCAGGGGGAAACCGGTGTGATCCCGGCTCCAGAAGGTTTCCTGTACCAGGTGCGTCAACTGTGTGATGAGCATGGGATTTTGTTCGTGGTCGATGAGGTACAGACCGGGATCGGTCGTACCTGTGACTTCTTTGCGCACCAACATGATGGGGTCATCCCAGATGTAGTGACCATGGCGAAGGGACTCGGCGGTGGCCTACCGATCGGGGCGTGCTTGGCGCACGGCGCGGCGGCGAAACTGTTTACCCCTGGCACCCACGGCACCACTTTTGGTGGCAACCCGGTTGCCTGCGCGGCCGGCAATGCGGTGCTGGACATCATCGACGACAACTTTGTTGCGGAGGTGGATCGAAAAGGCACCGCCTTCGCTGCGCAGCTGAGCAAGATCGAGCAGGTAGACTATGTCCGAGGCCGTGGTCTGATGCTGGGCGTGGTACTCAAGGGGGAGTGGGCGAAACAAGCCGTGGCGAAGGGCCCCGAGTATGGGCTGATTTTGAACGCGCCGTCGGCAAGCGTGTTGCGTCTGACGCCACCCCTCGTGATCACCGCAGCCGAGCTGAACACCGCGGCGCAGCGCCTTGCTGAGCTGCTTGCTGACATCCAGAAGGAGTCCTAAATGGTTCGTCATTTTCTCGCCGATGATGACCTCACCCCGGCGGAACAAGCCGAGGTGCTGCAGCTCGCGGCGGAGCTGAAAGCGGCGCCACTGTCTCGGCGCCCGTTTGAGGGGCCACTATCTGTGGCGGTGCTTTTTGATAAGACCTCTACCCGTACGCGCTTTTCCTTTGACGCCGGTATCGCGCAGCTCGGCGGGCACGCGATTGTTGTTGATTCCGGGAAGTCGCAGATGGGGAAGGGAGAGACTTTCCAGGACACCGGAGCGGTGCTGTCGCGGTTCGTCGAAGCCATCGTGTGGCGCACCTACGCGCACAGCAATCTGGAGCAGATGGCGGAGACTGCCACAGTGCCGATCGTGAACGCGCTTTCTGATGACCTGCACCCCTGCCAGATCCTGGCGGACCTGCAGACCTGTGTTGAGAACCTGTGCCCGGAGGAAGGGCCGGCGGGTTTGCGGGGGAAGAAGGCCGTGTACCTGGGCGACGGGGATAACAACATGGCGAACTCTTACCTGATCGGCTTTGCGACGGCGGGCATGGACATCGCTATTTGCGCGCCGAAAGAGTTCCAACCGCAGCCACGCTTTTGCGAGCGCGCGGAGGCTCGTGCTGCGGAAACCGGAGCGAAGGTGACCGTGAGTGATTCTCTGGACGTGGTCGATGGCGCCGATGTCGTGATCACTGACACGTGGGTGTCTATGGGGATGGAAAATGACGGCCTCGATCGTCGGACACCTTTCCTGCCGTATCAGGTCAATAGTGACGTCATGGCGCGTGCGGCAGCGGGGGCAGTGTTCCTGCACTGCTTGCCGGCGTATCGTGGCAACGAGGTCACTGCGGACGTCATTGATGGACCGCAGTCGCGTGTGTTTGATGAGGCCGAGAATCGGCTTCACGCGCAAAAGGCCCTGTTGGTATGGCTGATGGAGCATCAAAATGACTAGTCCCGTAACTCGCACTGCGCGCCAGGCCCGCATTCTGGAGATACTCGAACGCTACCGCGTCTCCAGCCAGGTGCAGCTTTCTGAACTGCTCCTCGATGAGGGCATTGACATCACCCAGGCAACCCTGTCGCGCGATCTCGACGAGTTGGGGGCGAAGAAGGTGCGCCCCGATGGCGGGCGTGCGTTCTACGCCGTGGGGCTTGTCGATGGCCAGCGGATCGAGCAGCCGCGCGGCCCGCAGGAAAAACTGCGTCGCATGCTCGACGATCTGCTGGTGTCCGTAGACCACACCGGAAACATTGCGGTGCTGCGCACACCACCGGGTGCCGCCCAGTACCTTGCTAGCTTCATCGATCGGGTGGGCATGAACGAGGTAGTGGGCACTATTGCAGGCGATGATACCGTTTTCGTGCTGGCACGAGAGCCTATGTCAGGCAAGGAACTTGGCGAGCTATTTAGCCGCCGGTCATAATCTTTTTATTAGCTTTTCAATCAACCTAGGAGAAACATTTCATGTCTAATCGCGTTGTTCTCGCGTATTCCGGCGGCCTCGACACCTCCGTTGCCATCCCTTACCTGGCTAAAATGACCGGCGGCGAAGTCATCGCCGTTTCCCTCGACCTCGGCCAGGGCGGCGAGGACATGGAGTCCGTCCGCCAGCGTGCCCTGGACTGTGGCGCCGTGGAATCCATCGTTATTGACGCGAAGGATGAGTTTGCTAACGAGTACTGCCTGCCAACCATCAAGGCTAACGGCATGTACATGAAGCAGTACCCGCTGGTCTCCGCGATTTCCCGCCCGCTCATTGTCAAGCATCTGATCAAGGCAGCCCAGGAGCATGGCGGCACGCACGTCTCCCACGGTTGCACCGGTAAGGGTAATGACCAAGTTCGCTTTGAGGTCGGCTTCCGTGCACTGGATCCTTCCCTGGAGATCATCGCCCCAGCCCGCGACTACGCCTGGACCCGCGACAAGGCCATTGCCTTTGCCGAGGAAATCAACCTGCCTATCGAGCAGTCCAAGAAGTCCCCGTTCTCCATCGACCAGAACGTGTGGGGTCGCGCCATCGAGACCGGCTTCCTGGAGGACCTGTGGAACCCACCAACCAAGGATCTCTACGCCTACACCGAGGACCCAGCCCTCGGTAACGCCCCAGACGAGCTGATCATCTCCTTCGAGGGTGGCAAGCCAGTGGCTATCGACGGCCGTCCAGTGAGCGTCCTCGAGGCCATCGAAGAGCTCAACCGTCGTGGCGGTGCACAGGGCGTTGGTCGCCTGGATATGGTGGAGGACCGCCTCGTGGGCATTAAGTCCCGCGAGATCTACGAGGCGCCGGGCGCGATGGTGCTGATCAAGGCGCACGAAGCTCTGGAAGACGTCACCGTCGAGCGCGAGCTCGGCCGCTACAAGCGCCTGATTGATTCCCGCTGGTCCGAGGAAGTCTATGACGGCCTGTGGTTCGGCCCACTCAAGCGCTCCCTGGAGGCGTTCATCGATAGCACCCAGGAGCATGTCACTGGCGATATCCGCATCGTGCTGCACGCCGGTGCCATCATCATCAATGGCCGCCGTTCCAACCACTCCCTGTACGACTTCAACCTGGCTACCTACGACACCGGTGACACCTTCGACCAGACCGCGGCGAAGGGCTTCGTGCAGCTGCACGGGCTGTCCACGGAGATCGCCAACAAGCGCGACCGCGAGGCCTAAATGTCCGGAACTAACGAAGGTGCTCTCTGGGGCGGCCGCTTCGCCGGCGGCCCTGCGGAGGCGATGTTCGCCCTTTCAGTGTCCACTCATTTCGACTGGGTACTGGCTCCTTATGATGTGCTGGCTTCTAAGGCGCACGCCCGCGTGTTGCACAAGGCCGGCCTGCTTTCCGGCGCTGACCTGGACACAATGCTGTCCGGCTTAGATGAGCTTGGTGCCGCCGTGGCTTCGGGTTCGTTCAAGCCATTGCCAACCGACGAAGATGTGCACGGCGCCATGGAGCGCGGTCTGATTGACATCGTTGGTCCCGAGGTCGGTGGCCGCTTGCGTGCAGGGCGCTCCCGTAACGACCAAGTAGCAACCCTGTTCCGCATGTGGGTGCGCGACGCAGTGCGTTCTGTGGCGGTGCAGGTGGTGGAGTTGGTGGAAGCGCTCGTTACCCAGGCAGCCGCGCACCCTAGCGCGATCATGCCGGGCAAGACGCACTCCCAGGCGGCGCAGCCAGTGCTGCTTGCACATCAGTTGTTGGCGCATGCGCAGCCGCTGTTGCGCGATGTTGCTCGTATCCAAGATTTGGATAAGCGACTCGCCGTGTCGCCTTATGGCTCCGGCGCACTCGCAGGTTCTTCACTGTCTTTGGACCCGGAGGCAATTGCCGCCGAGCTGGGCTTTGATTCCTCCTGCGATAACTCGATCGACGGTACTTCCTCCCGAGACTTCGCCTCGGAGACGGCTTTTGTGCTGGCGCAGATCGCGGTGGATATGTCCCGGTTGGCTGAGGAGATCATCTACTGGTGTACCCCGGAATACGGATACGTCACGCTGTCTGATGCGTGGTCCACTGGATCCTCGATTATGCCGCAGAAGAAGAATCCGGATGTGGCCGAATTGACCCGCGGCAAGACGGGTCGATTGATCGGCAATTTGACTGGTTTATTGGCTACGTTGAAAGCGCAGCCGCTGGCGTATAACCGCGACCTGCAGGAAGACAAGGAGCCTATTGTGGACTCCTTCGCCCAGCTGAACCTGCTGCTGCCTGCTCTCACAGGGTTGGTAGCCACGCTGACGTTCCATGAGGATCGGATGCTGGAATTGGCGCCTGCTGGATTCACACTTGCCACGGATCTCGCGGAATGGATGGTGCGGGAAGGTGTGCCGTTCCGGGAAGCTCATGAGGCCTCGGGCGCGTGCGTGCGCTTGGCCGAGGCCAGGGGAGTGGGCCTGGATGAATTAACGGATGAGGAGCTTGCTGCTGTTGACGCACGGCTAACTCCCGCCGTGCGTTCGGTTCTCACCGTCGAAGGCGCAGTGGCTTCTCGCGCGACCCGCGGTGGTACCGCTGGGGTGCGTGTGGCAGAGCAGCGCACTCGCGTTACGAATGCGGCCGCTGAGTTTAAGAAGTGGGCGGAGCGCCCGGTTCGCGGTTAGTCATTACCCGGTTGCTGCCTGCGCGGTGAGCAGCCGGGCTGCGGTTGCGTCTGGCGTAACCGGCATCATCAACCCACCAGGGGATTCCCTCCCGAAGCTGAAGATGACGCCGAATCCCGCTGTCGTCATTGCGGCGATGATGGCGGCGACATAGTAGGCCGAGATTAGCGATGTCGGTCCAACCGCCCCGCGACCAGGCCCGCACATGGTGGGCGTCGCAGCGACTAGCCGGGACATCACACCCGGGATGCTGGCACACCAGGTCCCGGGCCATCAGCGATATGCGCTGCGACCAGTTGGCGCAGCGTTGCCCGGTCACGAGGTGCTTGACTGCCCCCTTATGATCGTGGACCACGATGTAATCGGTGACGCGATCGGATCCGAGATAATCAATGTCGAACAAGTTGAGATCGATGCCGACGTTGGTGGCGAATTTTCCTCGCCAATCAAAGCCATCGCCATCAGTAACAGAGACAACGAGGGAACAGTGCCCGGTTGCTGCCCGCCGATTACTCGAGGCCCAGCGCACCATGTGTTCAAAGGCGTCGAAGTTGCGTTGAGTGATCGTGCGGGGATCCTCCTGCTTTGGGAAATCGGCGCGGAAAGCTTGGTCGAGTAGCGAGGCCATCAGCGCTGCGGTCGCGGCGGGAGCGTAGCCATAGAAGCTGCAGCCCCCGCGGGCATCTGGGCGTCGTATAGTGAAGCGACGCGCGCGATGGGCTGCCGTGACGTCTCCGGTCAGGCGCTCATTTTCCTCACGCACTAGTCGTTTGGTGTAGGCGAAGGTCGCCTCTGGGGAGGAACGGTGCGCCGTGGTGGCGGCAAGATCGTAGATTTCTTGGCGGCGCTTGCTGCAACCAGAGAGCTTTTCCAGGGCGTTGAGAATCAGATCCTGTGTTTCAACTGGGACGGAATCGGCCCAGTAGTAGCTTGCGCGTCGTTCGAGCAGTTTCGCGGCACGGCGGGAGAGGCCGGCATCAGTGAGTTCGTAGTGCTGCTTGCCGTGGGCGAGTTCGGTCTCCAGGCGGACGATTTCTTCTTTGAGCGCTTGCAATTGGCCGATGTCCTCGAAACTAACGCTGGCACGTGCGTGTTTCAGCGTTGCTATCAGTTCCGCGATCATATCCCCACCCCCGTAGTTCTTAAGTCCTATTATAGCACCATCAGAGTAGAACGCAAGAGCTAATAACGGTTGAGCGACAGTCGTAATATTGTTATTAAACGAACACAGTAGCTAATTGTTTATCCACTTACGCTGCGGTATGAACTAATCAGCAATAAGATCGGATTATGGAGACTAGTTCTGGAGGCTCAAACAGGTCCGGCCTAGGCGTCGGAGCAGTGCTTATCGCAGTAGTGCTCATTGGGGTAATCGTGGCAGCTGTGATCCTGGGGCGTGGCGGTGGGGGTGCGCCATTTGCCGGAGGAGCGAAGACCGTCAAAGTGGTCATGGGCTCAGAGAAGTTGCCGTATTTTTCGGATCCAGCGGTGATCAACCGCCTCGATGAACTCGGGCTAAAAGTAGAAGCCACCCCAAGCGGTTCCCGCAAAATTGCCACCCGGGCTGACTTGAAGAACTTCGATGCTGCGTTCCCTTCGTCGGCAACCGCGGCGGAGAAGATCGCTCGGGAGACACAACCGCAAGGCACCTACACACCTTTTCACTCGCCGATGGCCATTGCCACCTTCGAGCCCATCTTGAGTGCGCTGGAGCGGGAGCAGGTTGCGCAGCAAAAGGGTGGCGTTTGGTACATCAATGTGGAGAAGTATTTGGAGCTCGCCAAGAGCGGGAAGCGTTGGCGTGACATCGCTCCAGATTTTCCATCTCCGCTAACGGTGCAGATCTCGTCCACGGATATCCGAAGCTCCAACTCGGCCGCTATGTATCTATCGATCGCCGCATGGGTGGCCAACGGCGGAAACGTCCCAGCCACCGACGCTGAGGTTGAGAAAGTAGTGCAGGAGGTCAGCCCGCTGTTTACCCACCAGGGCTATACCGGTGGCAGCTCTGCGGGCCCCTTCGCCGAGTACCTTTCCCAGGGGATAGGAGCCCGCCCAATGGTCATGATCTATGAAGCGCAGTTCATCGGCCAACAGCTGGAGGCACCGAATCCGACCGACATGCTGGCCTACCTGGACCCCACCATGTCCTCGCAGCACACCGTACTGAGCTATACGGACGAGGGCAGTGCGCTTGGCGACGCCCTGCAGCACGACCCCGAGTTGCAGAAGCTCGCTGCACGCCACGGCTTTCGCCCCAACACTCCGGGAATTTTCAACCAGGAACTGCAGCAGGCTGGTGTGACACCGCCACCGGAGTTCTTGCCGACGGTCAACCCGCCAGATTTTGAACGCCTGGAGCAGCTCATCGAGGGTGTTGCCGCCCAGTACAACAGCACCGCGCCACCTGAAGGAGCACCGGAGCAATGAAAAGAGTAATAGTCGCGCTGATCGCTGCTGTGGGTTTGGTGGCCTGCGGGATCGAAAACCCATTGAGCTCGGGGGACAGCCTGAAGATTGTCACCGCAACCGAGCTCAAGGACATGGAACCGATCATTGCGCAGGCAAGCGAGGAACTGGGGTTCGACATCGAACTCAGCTATCCCGACGGCACCATCGCCAATTCGCTAGCGCTGAAGAATGGCGACTTTGATCGGCAGTACGATGCCACCTGGTTTGCCACGAACAAGTATGTAGACCTTTATGGGGCAGGGGACAAGCTACAGGCGTCGACAAGCATTGCCACCTCGCCCATCGCCTTCGGGGTGCGCGCAGACAAGGCACGCGAGCTGGGGTGGAACGATAAACAGCCGACCTGGCTGGAAGTGAGCCAGGCCGTGAAAGATAAGAAATTTAGCTACGGAATGACTGATCCCGCACGCAGTAATTCGGGCTTTTCGGCGCTGGTGTCAGTGGCGACGGCACACGCGGATACCGGAGCGGCCCTGCAGATGAGCGACATGGAGAAGGTCAACGGTCCACTACGCGACTTCTTCGCGGGACAGAACCTCACCTCCGGTTCTTCCGGCTGGCTGGAGGAGGCGTTTAGCGCCGATCCGCAGCGTACCGACGCCATTGTCAACTATGAATCCGTGCTGCTGGACATGAAGAGTCGCATGGACATTGAGGTCGTCGTACCCGCAGATGGCGTCGTCACCGCCGACTATCCGCTCGCGGCGCTGGCCGAGCCGAGCAACGATCAAGCCACCGCGCAGGTGGCCAAGCTGGGCGAATGGCTCCAGCAGCACAGCCAGCAGATCGTGGATGATACTGGGAGACGTCCAGCAGATCCCAACGCCCGCCCGTTGGCGGAACATCAGCGCAACCCCGTCATCGAGTTGCCATTCCCTGCACGGCAGGACGTCGCAGATGAGCTCGTCTTCGCCTTCGCCAATGACCTCCGGCGCCCGGCAAAGACGGTGTTTGTGCTGGACCAATCCGGCTCTATGCAGGGGGATCGAATGCAGAGCCTGCACACGATCCTCACCGAGCTTGTCGACGGCCGAGCCCACACAGCTACCGGCCCGGTAGGACTGCGCAATCGTGAGGAAGTCTCCATTATCGCCTTCGACAGCGAGGTCTCGCGGCCGATTAGCGGCACCTATTCCACGAACAACCAGCGGCAAAATCAGCCGCTGCGGGACGCTATAGCGGGATTGGTTCCCGGCGGTCAAACCGCAGTCTACGACGCTCTGCAAAGTGCCTACCAGCAGTTTCCCAACTCGGAAGGGTCGATCCCATCGATCGTGTTGATGTCCGACGGTGCCACAAATACCGGCGCGACCTTCGAGGACTTTAAGAAGTTCCATGCCTCGCTCAGCCCGGAGCGGCGCCGAATCCCGGTGTTCATCATCCTCTACGGCGAATCCAATAACGCCGAAATGGAAGCGCTCGCTGACCTGACCGAGGGAAAGACTTTCGACGCCACCAAGGGTGATCTGGGCAGCGCGTTTAAGGAGATCCGTGGGTACCAATAGCTGGTTTGCCTCCCGCAAAAATGTGGTGGGGATGGTCTTTGCGATCGCAGCCGTGCTGACGCATATCCTCATTGGCCTAGGTACCTTCTGGCCGGTGATCGCCATCGCCGCGTGGGGACTCGGTGTGGTGCTAACTCCGGGCGGGCCAGCAGCGCCCGCGATTTCCCCGGGGGAAACCTTCGCGGAAGCAGTGCAAAGCTCTGAGCAACGTTTCCGAAACCTTGGCGCGCATGGTTCCTCGCTGCGCCAGCTCGGCGAATTGAAATGGACAATCCGGGAGTTGGAAAAACACCTGGATGAGCTTTCTGCGCAGCCAATCCTCTTGCAAACCGTCTCTGAAATCGCCTATTCGCACTTACCGACACTGGAGGCCGCTTTCGCTGAGGTACCAGACATTGCCCGCAAAGAAGCCGTAGCGGAGCTAGATTCCTCGCTCGACCTGCTCAATACTGAGGCCGCGAAGATTCTGACTGCCATTGTGGAGCAGAAGTTCAAGGGGCTGGGGGATCAGCGCGCACTGCTCGAAGAGAAGTTCACCGGGGTTCAGCTCTACTTGGACGGGGGTTCAACAACTCCCTAAGGGGCTGTGCAGGTACAATTCCAACCATGAGTATTGATCCAAAACTGCTGGAAGTGCTGGTATGTCCGCAAGATAAGGGGCCTCTGGTCTATCTCGACGACGAGCAGAAACTCGTCAACGAGCGCATGGGCATTGCCTATCGCATCGATGATGGGATTCCAGTCATGCTTGCCGACGAAGCCGTCGCCTGGCCACCAGCAAATTAAAGGATCTAGTTGTGAACATTATTGACGAACTGCAATGGCGTGGCCTGATTAACCAGTCCACCGACATTGACGCCCTCCGCGAAGCCTGCGAAAACCCAATCACGCTGTACTGTGGCTTCGACCCAACGGGCGATTCGCTACATGCCGGCCACCTCGTGCCGATGATCATGCTCCGCCGTTTCCAGGAATTCGGACACCGTCCCATCACGCTCGCCGGTGGTGCCACCGGTTTCATCGGCGACCCGCGTGACGTCGGGGAGCGCTCCATGCTCACCCAGGATGCGATCGAACACAACCTGGAATCCATCAAGGACCAGCTGCGTGCCTTCGTGCGTTTCGACGGCGATAACCACGCCATCATGGTGAATAACGCCGACTGGACAATGAACATGTCCGTCATCGACTTCCTTCGTGACGTTGGTAAGAACTTCTCTCTTAATACGATGCTGGATCGCGATACTGTCAAGCGCCGACTGGAGAGTGACGGCATCTCCTACACCGAGTTTTCCTACATGCTGCTGCAGGCCAATGACTTCGTCCAGTTGCGTCGCTCGCATGATTGCATTCTGCAGATCGGTGGCGGCGATCAGTGGGGCAACATTGTCTCCGGTGTGGACCTCAACCGCCGTATCGACGGCGAGAAGACGCACGCGCTCACGGTTCCACTGGTTACGGATGCCTCCGGCCAGAAGTTCGGCAAGTCCACTGGCGGTGGCAAGCTCTGGCTCGACCCAGAAAAGACCTCTGCCTACTCCTGGTACCAGTACTTCCTCAATGCCGGCGACTCCGTAGTCATTGACTACCTGCGTTGGTTTACCTTCCTCACTCAGGAAGAAATCGCAGCTCTTGAAGTTGAAGTCGCGGAGCGGCCTTTCAAGCGCGAGGCTCAGCGACGGCTTGCCCAAGAAATGACGGATCTCGTACATGGGCACGACGCCACCGTCGCAGTTGAGCTCGCGGCACAGGCACTATTCGGGCGTGCTTCGCTCGCTGATCTGGATGAGAAGACCCTGGCGGGCGCACTGTCTGAAACCACGGTGTTTGACGTGCCCGCAGGGGAGCCCCGCACCATCATCGATCTCTTGGTGGGGGCTGGCCTAGCTGATTCGAAGGGGGCAGCACGCCGCACGATCAAGGAGGGCGGCGCCTACGTGAACAACGAGCGCATTGAGGCCGAAGAGTGGGAACCTCGTGCCGAGGATCTGCTGCATGGAAGCTGGCTCGTGCTGCGCAAGGGCAAAAAGAACTTTGCGGGCGCCCGGCTTTCCTAAATTGTTCAATTATCCCGGTCGAAATAGTGCCTCTGACGTGCTGATTTGTCTTGCTGGCTAGAATTGCGTAACTTATTGCAAGTCAGCGAGACCGCAGCCCCAGGGGTTCGGCCGGTGGCAAAGAAAACCAAGATTGACAAATAGATTAACTTCTTGTTAACGTTGATCTTCAGTCGCTGATACGAAGCTCCATTGGGAGTGATGTTCAGTGTGCGTGTGTTGTTTGAGAACTCAATAGTGTGCCAAGTACTTATTTTGATACTTTTTGTATCTTTTGATTTTTTGGTTGTGTGTTGGTGCCGGCAGGCCCGGAGGGGTCTGTGTAAGCATTTAAT
>NZ_JBBHKW010000006.1:0-157749 GCF_037482625.1 Corynebacterium sp. H128
ACTGGTACAACCACGAACGACTCCAGAAACGACTCAAGGGTCTGACTCCGATGCACTACCGGAACCAGACCCTTGAACCCCTAACCGCCTAGAATTAAACCAGTCCAACTTTCGGGGGCCAGTTCAAGTTAGGCTAACCTTGTTTCACATCGCTAGTGTGGGAGTATGACCACCGAACTGGCCCCCGTACTGTGCTCCGACAATCGCGTCGAGCCGCTACCCGGTACAGCAAAGACCGGAACCATCTTTGTAGCCTTTGAGCACCTGCACGGCTGGGGTCGGGACATCATGGACGGCGATGCCTTCGACTCCGAGACGACGGCGCGCCTCGCTGCATACCTCAAGCAGTTCGGCGCTAGCCTGCAGCTGATCCGTAAACCCGGACGAGAGGGGCAGCAGCGTGCAGGGCACACCGTTTTTATCGCGTTTGTGGAGCACGGGATAGTAGAAAAACTGCACGTCAATAGTGTGGCGGAACTACTTAACCTAGATATCAGCGCGCCGGGGACTTCCGGGGGCGAACGCGTGCCCCATCCAGTGGTGCTGGTGTGTACGCATGGCAAAAGAGATATGTGCTGCGCTGTCAAAGGGCGCCCGCTGGCAGCTGCACTTGAAAGCGAATTCGGCGGTGATGTTGTCTGGGAATCCTCGCATACCAAAGGACACCGCTTTGCCCCCTCGATTATCGCGCTGCCCTGGGGTTACTCCTTCGGGCACCTAGGGGAAAACGCGGCCGCAGACATGGTGCGCCACTTTCAACGCGGCGAGCTGTTCCTCGCCGGCAATCGCGGGCGGAGCTGCTATCCGGCTGCGGAACAAGCCGCCGAACTGGCGGTAGCTACCCGCTTGGTGGAACACGGCGAAGTTGTGCGACTCGGTGCACTTGTGGTCAGTGGTGACGTGGTCAGCCACAATGATGGCCGGCAATGGGAGGTCGTGCTAGAGCAGCGTCCAGTCGAGGGCGTGATCTCCTCGTGTGGGGATGCCCCGAAAGCAGGTAAAGCCTGGAAAATACGAGCAATAGTGCCACGATTGCACTAGCACACGTTTTATACTCGGCTTATGGCTAAACTCCTCACACTTGATACCTCTAAAATCGCTAAGCCTGCGGGGAGTGCGGAGGGTTTTCCGGATCATTTTCCCGAGGAACTGGCAGCGGGTACCCCGGAAAAGCTAAAGCAAGATCTGGTGGCGCTGCTAGGGCAGGAACAGGTCCATTCCCGGGCCCTTGACCTGGTGCGCTACGCCTCGGATGCCGGCCACTATCGCCTCTTCCCGCAGGTTGTGGTCTCGCCACGGGACATCGCGGACATGCAGCGGCTGCTCGCGTACTGCCGTGAGAACGGCCGCCACCTAACTTTTCGCTCCGGTGGGTCCTCCCTGAACGGTCAGGCGCAGTGCGACGACATCCTCGTGGACGTCCGGAGCAATTTCCGGGGCATTGAAGTTCGAGGCGAAACCGTGCACGTTCGTCCCGGCGAAACCCTGTCCGCGCTCAATGCTGTGCTCGCGCGCACAGGGCGCCGCTTTGCTCCAGATCCAGCATCTGCGGTGGTGGCAACCATCGGCGGCATCCTGGCCAATAACTCGGGCGGAATGCGATGCACTGTCGCGGAGGATTCTTATCATTCGATCGAAGATGCCACGATCGTGTTGCCGTCGGGAACGGTCGTCGATACGCGTGCGGCAGATGCCGAGGAGCGCCTGGCCGCTGCGGAACCGGAGTTGGTGCGCGGTCTGCTGGATATTCGTGCGCGGTTGCTTGCCGATGAAGCCCTCGTGGCGCGGCTGCGTCGCAAGTTTTCAATCCGCAATACCAACGGCATTCGCCTTGATGCTTTCCTTGATGCCGATACCCCGGTCGGTATCCTGCGTCGTCTCATGGTCGGATCGGAAGGCACGCTCGGATTCATCGCGGATGCGGACCTGCGCACCTTGCCATTGCCAACAGAAAAGGCAGTGACCTGGGTGATGCTGCCAACACTGGCTTCCGCCGCGGAGTACGTACCTAAGCTCATGGCGGCCGGTGCTGCCGCCTGTGAAATCCTAGTCAGCCCGGTACTGCGGGAATCCGTCGGTAACTTCAAGGGCGCGGCGGCCGAATGGTCAGAACTCGATGACGATGCTTCTGCGCTGTTGCTGGAAATCGCCGGCCTAGATGAGGCGGACTTGCAGGCCAAGATCGCCGCCGCCGAGGCTGTGCTCGCAGGTGCGCCTCTGACCGCTCCGCTGGACTTCATGCGGGATCAACGGGACATCGATCTGGCCTGGCAAATCCGTGGCGGCTTGTATGCCCTCTTCGGCAAGCAGCGCAAAGAAGGAACCGCACTCATCACCGAGGACGTGTGCTTCCCGCCCGCCCAGGTCGGCGAGGCCGCCAAGGATCTCATGGCATTGCTGCGCAAACACGGTTACCCGGAGATGGTGATGGGGCATGCGGCATTCGGTAACCTGCACTTCTTCATGACGCCAGCCTTTGACAACCCTACTGAAGTGCAGGCCTATGAAATCTTCATCGACGAGCTGGCCGAATTGGTCCTTGACAGCTACGACGGTTCCCTCAAGGCCGAACACGGTACCGGCTTCGCGATGGCCTCCCATGTGGAACGCGAATGGGGCAGCACCGCCTTTGAAATGATGTGGCAGGTCAAGAAGCTCCTGGACCCAGACGGGCTCCTCGCTCCCAACGTCAAGCTCACGCGCGACCAGGACATTCACCTCAAAAACTTCAAGTCCTACCCGCGCATTGAAGCCGAGGCGACGCACTGCGTGGAATGTGGTTTCTGTGAACCCGTGTGCCCATCGCGTAACGCCACCGTCACCCCGCGCCAGCGCATCGTGCTGCGCCGCGAAATGGCTCGCCAGCCCGCAGGTTCCGCCCTGCTTGCCGCGCTTTTCGACGACTATGGCTACGACGCCATCGATATGTGTGCAGCGGACGGCACCTGCGCCATCTCCTGCCCGATCTCCATTGACACTGGGGCGCTGATGAAAACATTCCGGGCGACGCAGCAAACTGCCCAAGCGAACAAAGTCGCACTCGGATTGGCCAAGAACTGGGCAGCGGTAGAAAAAGCTGCCCGTGGCGGTTTGAGCGCCGCCGGAGCAGTGCAGAAAGTACTGGGTCCGGAGCTTGGAGCAAACGTGCTGGGAGCCCTCACCGGGATAGTGCGCAGCGTAGTCTCAGAAGACCTCGTACCCTCTGCCAAGGACGGCCTGCCTCCGGCCTCTGCCGCACTGCCGAGCACTACCCGCAGTGGAGCGGCTGCGATCTACTTCCCGGCGTGCATTAACCGCATGTTTGGTCGTAGCGGATCCGGGCCTTCACTGCCGGAGACGCTGGTCGCGCTTTCGGCGCGGGCAGGCAAGCCGCTGCACATCCCGGACAATGTTGCCGGCACATGCTGCGGTACACCGTTTAGCTCCAAAGGCTTCCGCGATGCCAAGCACTATATGGCGGTACAGCTGCTAGAAGACCTGTGGACATGGTCAGAATCCGGCACGCTGCCCATCATTGTGGATGCATCATCCTGTACACACGGAATGGTGCATGATGTCCCAGCTGAACTGTCGGAAGAACAGCTCGCCCGCTGGCAGCAGATCCAGATTTTGGATGCCGTCGCCTGGGCAGCCGCGCTGCTACCTGAGTTGACAGTGAGCAATCCTGCCGGGCGCGTAGCCGTACACCCGAACTGTTCCATACAACACCTAGACCTGGTCACGCCACTGATGGCAGTTGCTTCCTTTGCCGCCAGCGATGCGTTCATCCCACTCGGTGCTACTTGTTGCGGTACCGCAGGAGACCGTGGTTTGCTGCACCCAGAACTGCTCGAATCGGCTACCGCAGATGAGCGTGCTGGGCTAGCGCTAGCAGAGCAGGACGGACATATCGATTCTTTCGTGTCCGCGAACCGTACCTGCGAAATGGGGCTGGAACAGAAGACTGGGCTCGGCTACGAACACGTGGCGTACCTGCTGGAACAAGCGACGCGTTAGCCGTGCCATTCCGCGAGCTTTGCTAGCAGTACCTTGTCCGATTCCTGCTTGGCCGTACGATTGCCCTCCACGGTGCCGCCGAGCATTTTCTCCCAGGAGCGGCCGAAGGTGGTGATGTCCTCGGAAAATATGTGGCCGGCGTTCGGGTAGACGTGTGCTTCCAGATTCGGGTTGCGTTCCGCGAGTCCGCGGGCGGCAACGTCTCCCTGCCACATCGCATCTTGCTCGCCGGCGAAGAGGAGACCCTTGCCCTGGAAATTCGCGATCGGGATCCGGGCATCTTCGGCATTGGCGGCGCGCTCCGGCATTGACTCGTAGGTGGCTCGGTACGCAGTGGGAAGGCCGAGCATCATGTCAAAGAACATCTTTGAGCTGGCCTTTGGCTCTGCGTCTCGGAAAGAGAGGTAGGGCACGGGCTGGCCATCTTTGGTGAAAGAAGAATGTTCCTCGCGGCCGAAGCTAAGTCCTTGATAGGTGTATTCGGATGGGGTGTACAGCACGATATTGTCCATCCGTGCGCCGCGGGCAGCGAGGTTGGCAGTGAGCTCTGCGCCTTTCGACGCCCCGATCACGGTGACTGGGCCAGGGTTGGTGATGTTGGTGTCCAGATAGGCTGAGACCTCATCATAGAACTCCAAAGGCACCTCAGCGAGGTCAGCTTGCTGGTTGGGCTGGCCGAAGAAGAACAGGGAGAGGACTTCGTAGCCTTGTTCTGAGAGCTGCTTGCCTAGTGGATAGCTGGGGGAGCCTTCGGAGCCGCCGAACACCACGACGGTGCCGCGGTGCTTGCGTTCACTCGGGGTGAAGTGGAAACCGTTGAGGTAGTCGCCCTCGATGCTCTTGACCTGGGCATTGATTTCGTAGGTGGACTTATCTTGCAGGTCGGTGCTGCCCGGGACCGCGTAGCGCTTGGTGTTATAGGCGTTGATGCCGGCGATGGTGGCAACCACCAAGACCACAACGAGGACCAAAGCACCGAGGACTTTAAGAAGTTTCCGCATAGCTTTGACCTTAGCGCCCAGACGTAGCGTGCAGGTTAACTTTGTGCCACAAAATATCGGACGAAATTTTCCCCGTCAACCTGCGCTAACGGCCCATGTATGCGGTGGTATTGCGCTGTTTGGCGGGGAAGATTTCTGATTATGCTTTCCAGGAGAATCGGAATTCTGGGAATGGCAGGTTAATGGTCTCCATGTGGTAAAACGCATTCTTCGCGTGCTTGGAGTAGTGATATTCCCTAGCGCGCAGCGTGGTCACCGAGATCAGGTTGCCAAAGTCAGGCAGGAAGCCCGGGGCGTGGAGAGCTAAGAACGGTGTGAGGTCAAGTAGCCAGGCGTCGGCTAGCTCTTGCAGCTGCGCCGGGTAGGCATCCAGCGTGGCCACGTGGCTCATCTTGGTGCGCTGCTCATCGCCGTACACCACTGGCGCATCGGAGAGTAGCTGCACCTTGACTGCGTTCGATGCGTCACCGCCACCGTTCACCTGCCAATACGCCTTATCGACGGCGATGAAAACCGCATCATCTGGCCGCAGCGTCACCTGAGTCATCCGCCCGTAGAGGTGGCTGGAGAACAAATCAGTTGCCTGGCCATTGACCACTAGTTTGATGGCGCCAAGGCGGTACATTTCCTGCAGTGTTGGATCGCGGGAAATAAGGTTTGGCAGTGCATTAACCGGGTCAAGCAGCTCGGGGTTGAAGTTCATCAGACGCGGCACGGTGAGGTCGTCGTAAATGTGTGGCTGATTTTGCCGGATGAAGGCATCGACGAGGCGGCGACTCTCCGCTGGCTTGGGCGGGAAGCGTTTCGGCTGCGCCTTATAGAGCTCCTTCTGTAGCGAGCAGGTATAGGCGCGCGAGCCGCGGGTGTTGTTGCGCTCGATGGGGCAGCCGGCGAAGCAGAGATAGAACCAGGGGCAGGCGCGGCATTCTTGGGAGAGGGGTTCGTTGTTGGCTTCGTATTGTGCGATGGTGCGGGAACCGGCGTCGATAAGCTCCGGCATACCCAACTGGACCATGTTGCCGAACTTGAGCGCGGGTTCTGCCTGGCCACGATGGCACGGGTAGACATCGCCGTCTTTCTGGACCAGGAAGTTGTTTTCACCGCAGTTGATCTGGTTCGTGCAGTAGCCGTGGGTAAATTCTTTGAACCATTCGTAGTAGATGGCGCGCTCGAACTTGGTGCCGTGGAAGTGCTCTTGCAGCGCGCGCAGGAAAGCGACCATTTCTTCCTGGTCGAGCTGGGAGACGTAGCTGGAGTTGGCGCTGTCATAAGCGAACATGATGTAGAAGTCGGTGCACATGTCGAAACCATGTTCATCCAGCCACTCAATGTCTGCGATGAACTCGGCGATCCGTCGGAGATGCTCCTTTCCGACGACGCAGCTGATCCCCTTGGCGTAAGGGTAGTCCTTCAGAAGCAGCACATTGTCTCGAGTGCGTTGGAGCGTGGACTTGCCTTGCTTAGTGGTGCGTAGCTCATGATGCAGCGAGAAGGGGAGGTCAAAGCTTCCAGAGATGGAGACACGGAACTCCTCGTACAGTGGCCGGAGCACATGAAAGTTGTACAGGTTTGTCTTAATGTGGATTGGGCTGAGCGTGCGGCTACCCAGCGCCTTCAGCTCGCTGCGGTAGCGCTCGCGGTAGTCGAAGTAGGCCTGGAAGAGCTCGCGGAGTACTGGCTGGGGGAGTAATGAGATCTCGGCGCCGTGGAGGAGAAGCGCATCAATGAGGATGCCCTGGTGTTCAAGGTGGCCAGCAATCAAGTGGAACTGGGAAACCACATCATCGTAGGTGTCGCGGTTTTCGGTGAGATCCCCAAGATAGCAATAGGAGCATCCCAGGTTGCAGTACTGGTTTGGGACGAAGGTCAGCTTGATGGCTTGATGGAATAATTGCAGGTCAGCCATTGTTATTATTGTTGTTATTATTGTTATTGTTGTTGTTCGAGCTGCTGCCGCCTGTAGAAGAGCCACTCCAACCGCGCATCCGCAGTTCGTTTCCGACGATGTCCGTCCAGCCGTCGTTAAAGCTGCCGGTCTGCTGGAACAAGGTGCCATTGGCGAGCGCTTGATCTAGCTGGTTTTGTCTGAGCCACGTTTGAAAGTCAGTCACTTTTCTCGCGTCCTTAATCTCTTCCTACCCCAGTACCCTAGTCCAGTAGCCTGGGTCAGCGCAGCTCCTGCGGAAGCCGCGGAATCTGTACCGCAACCTTCTCGCGCCAGTGTGGGAGATAACGTGCTTCCACATAGTTGGCTTGCACAAGGGAAGCCTTTTCATAGCTATCTACAAACAAGGTTGCAGTGCTGGGAAAGCTCTCCCCGTGTGGAGTAAACACCGTGAGCTTCAGCTGAACTTCGTGCTTGCCGGGAATGGTTCGGCCAGTGACCGAATGCTGGATGATGGTCGCTCGTGCCGGTGCACCGTGGTACATCGCATCGAAGGTTGCTTGATCCAGGAATCCATCACGCAGGCAGACAAAGTCAAAGAACAGCTGTGCTCGCTCACGGAACGGACCATGCGGGACATAGAGCGCTGCTGGCTTTTTAGGTTGGAAGATCACCGGAAACTGAGCGCCGGGAACCACTGAGCCCAGGCGACGCCTGCCGACGGCCGCAACCATGCTTCCCTGGAACCGAGCGCCGTCTTCGCTCTCCACATCCATTTTAATCTGATAAGCGCGCACTCCTTTGCGCAGGCCACTGCGGGAAAAGGACTGCACAGTGCCCACGCCAACGCGCCCCTCACGCCAGCGTGCCGCTACATCCTTGGGCGCCATCTTTTTGGAAACGAAGGCAAGGGCTGCACATCCGATTACTAAGAAGACGACACCACCGATGATGAGATCCTCGGTGGATTGAATTGCGCGATCTTCCCAGTGCGACTTCAGCACAAGGAACATGATGACGATGATGAATAGCTGCAGCGTCCTAGTGATGAGGAGACGGATCATCGTCGCACTTCCTTAGGGATGCGCACCGCGACCACCGATGGGTCGGCCGGGAGATACTTGACCTCTACATAGCTGGCATTGCGTAGCTGTAAGTACTTCTCCTCAGTAAGGTACAGGCGTGCGCTGGCCGGAAACTGCTGACCTGTCGGGGTGGTCACGTTGAGGCTCAAGTTCCATTCCAGGGCATCCTCACGCTTGCGACCTGTTTGCTGCATATCCGCGATGATGGCCCGAGCTTCGTTGCCCCAATATTGCGCGTTGAGTGTCTGCTGATCGAGGATACCTTCACGTTGGCAGGCATAGTCATAAAACAGCTGGGCGCGGTGTTGGAGCGGGCCGTGTGGAACATACAGCTTTTCTGGTTTGGATGCCTGGTAAATCACCGGAATCATGGTGTTGGGCGTCAATTTTGATAGTCGTCGACTGCCGACGGTGGACTTCAGCGACCCCGCAAAGATCGCACCGTCCTCGCCTTCGACCTGCATGTTGATTCGATAGACGTGACGGTTGTTCACACGGTACATGTGGTGATAATCGCGGACCCGCCCCACGCCGACCTTTCCGTCTGTCCAATTCTTCGCTACATTGCGGGGGAGCAGAAAAGCGATCAGAGTGAAGACACCGAACATGATGGTGAGGGGAAACCCAAAGACGACCATCAGCATTGCTATCGCGAACCCGGTGGTATCCACCAGGAAAAACGCCATGAGTAGACCGACAACAGTCATGGCAAGTGCGCCGAGCAACAATCGCAAGAACACCTTGTACATGATTTGACTGTAGATCAGTTCGCTGGCTCACGCTGGCCCTATACTGGGGCACCATGGTTCCTGAATCTTCCTTCGCAGCCGCACTCCCGGAGCTCGCTTACCCAGCACGAGGTGAGGATGCGCCTGCACCAGAACTGCTGTTGCTGAATGAGCCACTAGCTGTAGAACTCGGATTGGACCCCGATTGGCTGCGTTCGGACGAGGGGATTGACTTCCTACTCGGACACGACGGCGGGTGGGCACTGGCTTACGCCGGTCACCAGTTTGGGCAGTATTCGCCGCTGCTTGGCGACGGCCGCGCTATCCTCCTCGGGGAATTCTCCGGACGCGAGGTGCAGGCCAAGGGGACGGGGCGGACCCAATTCTCCCGCCGCGGGGATGGCCGCGGACCTCTCGACGCAATGCTCCGCGAATACCTCATCTCTGAGTACCTGCACTCAGTGGGCGTTGCTAGCACGCGTGGCCTTGCCGTCCTGAGCACAGGCAGAAAAATCCAGCGGCAGTTAGTCACCCCGGCTGGGGTGTGCGTACGGGTAGCCAAATCACATGTGCGAGTAGGCAGCTTTGAGTTAGTGCGACGTAATGGCAGCCCGGAACTATTGGAACGTTTGAGTTCCTATGCGTGGGAGCGGTTCCCAGGTGGACTCAGCGCTGTGGTCTCCCGGCAAGCGCAGACGGTAGCCCAGTGGATGGGCATCGGGTTCGTCCATGGGGTGATGAATACCGACAACTGCAGCATATCTGGGGAAACCCTCGATTTTGGGCCCTGCGCATTCCTAGATGCACACGACCCGGGGGCGTGCTTTAGCTCTATTGACGTCGGTAAGCGTTATGCCTATGGGCGTCAGCCCGCGATGATGCAGTGGAACCTAATGCGCCTGGCGGAGTGTCTGGAGGAAGAGATCGACTTTGAGCCAGCCTTCCGCGCCGCATTGTTGGAGGTGTGGGCGGAGAAGCTGGGTACGTCGGATCCCAGCGAGATCAACAAGTGGTTTGAGCGACTCGCTCTTGAACAGCCGGATCACACCCTGGCCCACGCTACGATGCCTGGGAAAAACCCGCAGGTCATCCCGCGTAATGAGGTAGTGCAGCGCGCGCTAGACGCTGCCCTAGCCGGTGACCTTGCGCCATATTTGGCGCTGCAGGAAGTGCTTTCTGATCCATTCACCAAGCCTGAGCAGGACTACCAAGCGGCCGCTTCGGGGTACGTGACCTACTGCGGGACTTAGACTAGCGACGCATGATCTTCTTGGACAACCAGTTGCCGAGGAGCTGGGCGATCTGGACGATCACGATGATCACTGCGGTTGCTGCCAAGGTGACCTCTGGGTCATAGGAGCGGTAGCCGTACACAATCGCGAAGTCGCCCAAGCCGCCGCCACCGATGTAACCGGCCATCGCGGACATATCTACTACCGCGATGAAGATGAAGGTATAGCCGAGGATCAACGGGCCGAGCGCCTCCGGGATGATCACAGTGCGGATGATGAGCCAAGGGGACGCGCCCATTGCCCGCGCGGCTTCAATTACACCTGGGTCGATAGCCACGAGGTTCTGCTCGACGATTCGGGCCACGCCGAAGGTAGCCGCAACTGACATGACAAACACAGCGGCATCGATGCCGATGGTCGAACCGATCATCGCTTTGGTCACTGGGCCGATGAAAGCGATGAGGATGATGAAGGGGATCGGCCGGACAAAGTTCACCAGAATGTTCAGCACCGTGTACAGCCCCTTATTGTGCAGGATGCTGCCGGAGCGAGTGGTGTACAGCAAGATGCCCAAGGCAAGTCCCAAAAGGCCGCCGACGACCATCGTGATCGACACCATGTAGAGGGTGTCCCAGATGGATTCTACGAATTGGTCGCCGAGGCGATCCCAGTTTGCTGCGAGGATAGTTTCGGTCATCGCTTGATCTCCTCGACCTCTGCGTTGGCGGATACGGACTGGTAGAAGCGCTCAACAGCGTCTTCGGGTCCGGTGAGCTGTACGGTGACCTTTCCGAAGGAATGGTGCTGCAGGGTGGTGATGCCACCGTGCACGATATTGATGTTGACGCCGGCCTTGGTCGCGTCCGCCGACGCGGCGAAAAAGCCAGTCTCCTCAGTGAGGTTGATCGTGAAGATTCGCCCCGGGCGCCGGAGGAGCTCGTCGGCTTCCACTAGGTCTGGGGTATTGCGCAGGGAAGTAGCCACGAAGCGCTGAGCTACGGGGGTCTGCGGATTGGAGAACACCTCATGGACAGTGCCGTACTCAACCACCTTGCCGGACTCCATGACGGCGACTTTGTCTCCGATGGAGCGGACTACATCCATTTCGTGAGTAATCACCACGATGGTGATACCGAATTCCTTGTTCACTCGACGCAGTAGTTCGAGTACGTCGTGTGTGGTTTCCGGGTCGAGCGCCGAGGTAGCTTCGTCCGCTAGCAGCAGCTTAGGTTGGGTTGCCAGTGCGCGGGCGATGCCCACACGCTGCTTTTGCCCACCTGAAAGCTGCTCGGGGTAGTGCTTGGCTTTGTCGCCCAGTCCGACAAAGTCCAGCAGTTCCGCTACGCGCTTGTCCCGTTCGGCCTTGGGCATACCGGCCAGCTCGAGCGGGTAGGCCACGTTGCCGGCGGCGGTGCGAGAGGAAAACAGGTTGAACTGCTGGAAGATCATTCCGATATCGCGGCGGGTGGCGCGGAGCTTCTTTTCGGGCATGCCGACGATGTTCAGGTCGTCGAGAAGCAGCTCACCACTGGTCGCGGTTTCGAGACCGTTGATCAGCCGCACCAGCGTGGATTTACCCGCGCCGGAGTAGCCGATGATGCCGATGATCTCGCCAGGCTCGACGGTCAAGGTGACGCCGTCGATGGCGTGCAGGGTCTTCTTATCTGTGCGGAAGACTTTGGTGATATCCCGGAACTGGATGCGAGTTCCGGGGCGCGTAGCGTTAGACACTGGGTATTGATCCTTGGGAGTTATTTGGAGGAAGCCTGCAGTCGATCCAGGATAGCCTTGAGCTCTTCCTGGGGGCGCTTGACCGCTACCGAAGTGCCCTGGGAGTCCTTTGCGAGGGCCTCTTGGACAGCTGGGGTGTGGTAAACATCGACGAGCTTAGCGATCTTCTCATTATTTACATCCTCTGCGCGAACCACCAGGGCGTTGATGTATGGCTCAGCCTCGGTCGAGTTCGGATCGTCCTTGAACACTGCGAGGGTAGGGTCGATGCCTGCGCGCTCTAGGAAGGTGTTGTTGATTACGGCTGGCTTGCCTTCACCGTAGACCGCAGGGGTCTGTGCGGAGTCGATCGGGGTGATCTTGACCTTGGAGGCAGCTTCATCAACATCTGCTGGGGTCGGAGTGACCAGTCCTTCCTGCTTGAGCTTTACTAATCCCGCCTGTACCAGGACGTTGATTGCGCGCCCCTGGTTGGAGGGATCGTTGGGAAGAGCAACTTCCTGCCCCTCGATACCGTCGAGGCTGCTGTGATCCTTCCAGTACAGTGCCAGTGGCACGATCTGAGTGGAACCGATCGGCACTAGGGTGTCATTCGCGCCGGTATTGTATTCGGAGAGGAACTTCAGATGCTGGAAGAGATTCACATCGATTTCGCCTTCGGAGAGCGCGCGGTTTGGAGTGCTGTAATCGGCGAACTGGGTGGTGTCTAATTCAATTCCGGCCTTCTCAGCCTCGTCTTCGAATACCTGCCAGTAGCCCATATCTGATTCGGTGGTGCCGATCTTAATAGTGTTTTCGTCGGAAGCTCCCCGGCCACAGGCGGTGAGGGAGGTAGCGGCGAGGATGGTGGCCAGCCCGAGGGCTGCGGTGCGACGGAATTTCATGACATGATCCTTTTCTAGACAGAGCTTTCTATATTGCTGTTCAAAACCCTAGCAATGCGCCCCTTAGATGTACAGCTTGGTCTAGAAAGCTTGGTCTGTCCTTGAGTGGATTGCCTGCCTTGAGCAGCGAGTATGGTTAAAAAGTGATCCTAATCACAAAAATGCCAGGCTTGAGCTTTGGGGTGGAACATGTGTTCTAATTTAGCTACTCTGATGCCGTGGAATGGAATGGCGGTCCGGTTGGCTTCAATGGGCGCCCGCTGAGCTGGTCTAAGTTGGAAAGAATCCTCAGCGGCCGTCGGGTGGAAACACCGGTATCTGTGCTGCATCTGGAAACGCCTGCTGCGGAGAATATTGCAACGCCTGTACGAAATTGCTTCGCCGAGTTGCACGCACATAGCTCATACAACTTTTTGGTCGGCGCCTCAGAACCGACAGACCTCGTTGCTAAGGCAGCGGAGCTAGGCATGCCCGCGTTAGGAGTGTTGGATCGAGACGGCTTCTATGGGGCCGTGAAGTTCGCTGAAGCTGCCGCCACGGCTGGGATTGAAACAGTTTTTGGTGCCGAGCTATCGCTTATCGACGCCCCGCTCACAGTGCTCGCCCGCACCCCCGAGGGCTACCGTCGACTATCCCGGGTTATTTCGATGGCGCGAATGGCTGGCGGAACTAAAGAAGACACCCATTATCCGATGCTTGAGGAACTGGGAGTACATGCTGCACATTGGGTGATTCTGGTAGATCACCGGTGGTTTCCGGCGATTGAACGCTTACTAGCGGTATTCGGAGCTGAAAACATTGTGCTGGAGCATCAGGTGCAGTTGATTCCGGAAGACGCAGACCGGCTCGCTGAGCTGCGTGAGATGCAAGCGAACTGGGGACTACCGGGAATCGTTTCTTGTGTCCCGAACGCCGCAACAGCTCCCGATGCGCGTTTAGCTGCAGCCAAGAACGCCCTGAACTTGCGTCTTGATCTGGGAAGCGCCGAACCACAGTTGCATCCAATGGGAGGCACCTGGCTGCGGAGCGCCGATTCGCTGAAGAAAGCGCTACCGGATGCGCATGATCTGATCGAGCACACTGTGGTGCTCGCTGCTGAATGCGCCTTCACGCTGGACCTTATTGCCCCGAACCTGCCGCACTGGGATGTTCCTCCCGGGCATTCTGAAATGAGTTGGCTGCGGCAGATCACCAAGGAGCGCTATGTCGAGCGCTATGCAGGGCGTTCTGCGGAGGTGCGGCATCGGGCCCAGCAGCAGATCGATTACGAGCTGTCAGTAATCGAGCAGCTGGACTTCCCCGGCTATTTCCTCATTGTTATGGACCTGGTGGATTTTTGCCGAGGTGCCAATATCTTGTGCCAGGGCCGCGGTTCGGCTGCGAACTCTGCTGTGTGCTTCGCCCTCGGTATTACCGCAGTAGAGCCGATCCAGGCGGGTTTGCTCTTTGAGCGCTTTCTTTCCCCGGATCGCGATGGGCCGCCAGACATCGATATTGATATCGAATCCGGTCGGCGCGAGGAAGTAATCCAGTATGTCTATGACAAGTATGGGCGCGATAACGCTGCTCAGGTGGCAAACGTGATCACCTACCGCACGAAGGGGGCGATCCGTGATGCGGGCAGGGCCCTCGGATACCCACAGGGCAGTTGTGATGCCTGGTCGCGGGGAAGCGCGGAACCTCCGGAGCGCGTACTCGAGTTGGCAGCCCGCTTTAAAGGGCAACCACGACACTTGGGCATTCACTCTGGAGGAATGGTGATCTGCGATCGACCAATCGCAGATGTCGTGCCAGTGGAATGGGCACGCATGGCAGGCCGCTCGGTCGTGCAGTGGGATAAGGATGACTGCGCTTCCGCAGGGCTGGTGAAATTTGATCTGCTGGGGTTGGGCATGCTCGAGGCGCTGCATCACATGATGGATTTGGTGCAGGAACATCGCGGGCAGAAGGTGCGACTTTGGGAGCTGGACCTCACCGATACCAACATCTATGAGATGCTCTCTCGTGCGGATGCTGTGGGCGTGTTCCAGGTGGAATCGCGCGCGCAATTGTCTACGCTGCCTCGGCTCAAACCCCGTAACTTCTTTGATCTCGTGGTGGAGGTTGCCCTGATTCGTCCCGGCCCGATCCAGGGCGGTTCGGTGCACCCGTACATTCGCAGGCGTAACGGTCAGGATCCGGTTAGCTTCGACCATCCCTGCCTGGAGCCCGCCCTGCGCAAAACGCTGGGGATACCGCTTTTTCAGGAGCAGCTCATGCAGATGGCGCGGGATGCCGCCGGGTTTTCCGGGGCGGAAGCAGATGCCCTGCGCCGTGCGATGGGCTCGAAACGCTCTCCGGCGAAAATGGCGGCCCTCAAGGAGCGATTCTTCACGGGGCTGCGGGAAAACAATGGCATCGTGGGTGAGATAGCAGACAACTTGTGGAACAAGATGGTGGCCTTCGCCGCCTACGGTTTCCCGGAATCGCACTCCCAATCCTTTGCCAGCCTCGTATTCTTTTCGGCTTGGTTCAAGTATTACTACCCAGCAGAATTCTGTGTGGGGCTGTTGCGTGCCCAACCAATGGGGTTTTACTCGCCACAGTCTCTGATTCAGGATGCACGCCGCCATGGTGTGCGCATCCTGCCGGTCTCAGTCGCGGAATCTGGGGTTGAGGCAGACTGTCCACAGGGCGCGATCCGGCTTGGTCTGAATCTGGTGCGCGGGCTGGGTGCGGAGGCTGCGCAGCGCATTATCGACGCCCGGAACCAGGCTCCCCTGAGCTCGATTGCGGACCTCTCCCGCCGCGCACACTTGAGTGTTTCTCACATGGAATCCCTAGCCAAAGCCGGTGCCCTGGATTGCTTTGGTGTGGATCGTCGGCAGGCATTATGGGAGGCGGGCGTGGCTGCGACGGAAAAAGAGGGCATGCTGCCCGGGCTCTCGGCGATTTCGGCCCCGGCACTGCCGGGAATGAATGCCTTTGAGTTGCTGGTGGCGGATATCGCAACCACCGGAGTAACGCCCGATACGCAGCCTATGTCGATAGTGCGGTCAGCGCTGGCGCAGCAGGGAGTTACAACAGCGAACCAGCTGCTCCAAGTGGAAGATGGGAGGAGGATTCGGGTGGCAGGCGTGGTGACGCATCGACAGCGTCCGCAGACCGCGAGCGGGGTGACCTTTCTTGGCATGGAGGATGAAACTGGGCTGATTAACGTCTTGATCTCTCCCGGCTTGTGGTCTCGGCAGCGCCTAGTGGCGCGTACCGCGAAGGCCTTGCTCGTTCGGGGCATAATTCAGAATGCGGCGGGCGCGCCGACGCTGGTGGCAGATCGCCTGGAGCCACTCCCCGTCGGGGAGTGGCTGAGCAGGGGGTCGCGGGACTTTAGGTAGCGGCGCCCTAGGGGCCCATCCCGAAGCTGAATCCGAACAACGTGAAGGCGAAAAGCATCAGCACGATGTCGATCCACGGGGCGAGGATTGCTAGCGCCGCAATGGTGAACTGGCGCTTGCGGACGGCCACAATAATCGCCGCGATGGTCAAGGGGATGGCGGCCGCGACGCGGAACGCGTCACTGGCTCCGAATTCGTCGGCGCAGACCAGCGCCGCCACTAGAAAGGCGGCGATGAGAGTTACGCGGCTGAGGATATTGTCAAACTTTTCCATAGCTCTTTCTATAGGAACCTAGAGGAGCTTACCTTGGCAAACTCCTAGTGGATTCTGGACTCGGCAATTGTCTCGTGCCCACGAAATGGCGTGCTTCATTGCGTGAAGATGCGCGATTTCGTCCCAGGTATACGAACCCGCATTATGATCCAGTTCATGTTGAGTGGAATCAATAAGCGCCTGATCGCAAGCTTTCTTTGCGTTCAAATCGGACTGATCCCGTAGACAAACATCATGTGTTCGGCAAGCCTCGTCGGCTGGCTTTCCTTCCTGAGGCTCTCCTGGTTGGGAGTTGTTTGGGCCACAGTAACGCCACTTATACATGAAACCATCAAGGCCTCTGGTCGCAGTTGGATCTGCAAAACCATTGATGTACTCACCTGCCCGGATTGCTGTTTTAGAAGCTCCAGCATTTTGAGCGACTTGCGTGTCAAAATGAGGTACACCGTCGGTGTCGGTGTACTTATCGATCTCTTGGTCCAAAGCCTGGCTATCGTGTTGTGTGGCGTAGGTGGCTTCCAGTTCGGTAGGGGAAGCGCTAGATAGCGGTGTGCATACTAGCGCGGCAAAGCAGCATAGTGCTGCTGAAGAAAAGCGGAGGGTTTTTTAATCAAAACGAAAGAACTCCTTGAGGTTGGGGGGAAAACTTGCGGTCGCCAGTTTAAGGTAAGCCAAACCTAATTGAATGATGTTCAATAATTTGTTATAAACTCCTGATGATTTTGTTATTAATTGGCAACAGGGAATTTCTATGTTCGATTTTGTCGGTATGCAAGATGTGGGATGTACTTTTTGGGGGTGTGAGTTTCAATGACGGGATTGATATCAAGAGGTGACGCTCCCGCGATTGGGGCCTCGGCGTGGCAGTGTCGTCCGAGCAGTGAGCCAAATCCGGCGCTAGGTTCTTTCCTGGTAGTCGAAAACGGGCAGTGACCAGCTGCGCCAGATGGCGAGCAAACGCAGTGTGACGGCAACACAGACGGAAACGATAACCGTGACTGGTTCGGAAGTGCCAAGCCAATCCATGAAGAAGTAGACGCACGTGGCTAACACTGCAACGGAGGCGTACAGCTCCTTTTGGAAAACCAGCGGAAGTTGGTTACTGAGTAGGTCTCGCAGTACGCCTCCGAACACGCCGGTGATCACTGAGGCCACCACCGCGATGATGAAGCCGTGACCTTGGCGTATCGCTACTTCGGTGCCGATCACTGCGAAAGCAGAGAGGCCGATGGCATCGAGCACGAGGAACATCACACGGAAATTCTCGAGCAGAAACGGCATGCTCACAGTAAGCAGGGAGGCTGCCCAAATAAGCAGCAGCCAATGGGGCTCGGCCACCCAGGACAGGGGGTAGTGGCCCAGCAGTATGTCTCGGATAGAGCCACCGCCGATTGCGGTAACGGAGGCAATGACGCCTACTCCGAAGAGGTCCATTTTCCGGCGGCCGGCAGCCAAAGCGCCGGTCATTCCTTCAGCAGTGATGCCGATGATCCACAGGGCTTTGAGCAGGGTAAACACTGATGGGCCGCCTCTTTTGCTTGGAAGTGCTGACCTGAATCAGATTAGCGGACGGAAGAATCGTGGGGGCAATGACCCGGAGAGAATCCCTATCCGACGAGTGTGGGCAGTTAAGGCACCGCTAAAGCGTGATGTCAAGCTGGAACGATGTGGGATATGTCTATGAATGTTGACTTTCCAACATAACCGATTCAGTTTTAAGTTGGAAATAATCAACAAACTGAATCTCACTGAGGGATTCCCACCTTGAAAGGGGAGATCTGTGCTCGCCACAATTCTCGACCCATCAACAACGCTAGCGATAGTCCTGCAAGTCGCCGTCGTCCTGTTCTGCCTCCTCCTGGGTACTAGGTATGGCGGCATTGGCCTTGGCTTGATCTCAGGCTTTGGCCTGCTTCTCATGGTGTTCTTGTTCGGCCTTGAGCCGGGCAAGCCGCCTGTCGACGTCATGCTGACCATCATCGCGGTGATCGGCTGCGCCGCCACACTGCAACAAGCCGGTGGCCTAGACGTGATGATGCAATACGCGGAAAAGTTGCTGCGTAAGAAGCCGGAGATGATCACCATCCTGGCGCCGCTGACTACCTGGTTCCTCACGGTGCTGTGTGGAACGGGCCACGTGGTGTACACGATGTTCCCGATTATTGAGGACATCGCGATTAAGAAGGGCATTCGCCCGGAGCGCCCGATGGCAGTATCTTCCACCTCGGCGCAGATGGGTATTACCGCTTCGCCGGTGTCGGTTGCTACCGTGTCGCTCGCCTCGATCCTGGCCAAGGACGCCGGTGTCATCGAAAAGGCCTATTCGATCCCGCAGATCCTCATGGTGGCAATTCCCGCTTCGCTGGCTGGCGTGTTGCTCGCGGCGTTGTGGTCGCTGCGCCGTGGTAAGGATCTGGACAAGGACGAGGAATTCCAGGAGCGGATGAAGGATCCGGAGTTCAAGGACATGGTCTACGGTTCCTCCGAGACCCTGATCGGAAAGGTCTTCCCCAAGGAGTCTTTCCGTGCGATGTGGACGTTCTTCACCGCCATCGCCGTGGTGGTTGTGCTCGGTGCCTTTGAAAAGCTTCGCCCTGCCTTCGAGGGTAAGAAGGGCATGGAGCCGCTGTCCATGAACCTGGTCATCCAGATGGTTATGCTCGTTGCCGGTGCGTTCATCCTGATTTTCTGCAAGGTGGAGTCCGGCAAGATCGCCAACACGACGGTGTTCAAGGCCGGCATGACCGCCGTGTTCTCCGTCTTCGGCGTGGCCTGGATGGCAGATACCTTCTTCCAGACACATATCGACGCCCTCAAGGGCTCGCTGGGTGGTGTCGTGGAGACCGCGCCTTGGGCTTATGCAATTGTCCTGTTGATCGTATCCAAGCTGGTGAATTCCCAGGCTGCCGCCCTCGTTGCTATCGCCCCGATCGGCCTTCAGCTCGGTGTTGCCCCTGAGCTCATCGTCGGCTTCTATGGCGCGGCATACGGCTACTTTATTCTGCCGACCTACCCTTCGGACCTGGCCTGCATCGGCTTCGACAAGACAGGCACTACTCGCATCGGCAAGTACGTGCTCAACCACTCCTTCATCATCCCGGGTTTCATTTCCGTGATTACCTCCTGTGTGGTGGGTTCCTTCCTCGCGCAAGTAGTGCTTTAACGCCTTCAACTGCAATCGCCAGCGAGTCTCTCCGAAAAGTCGGGAGCCGCTGGCGTTGTGTTATCCAGGTTTAGGATGGGAGGTATGACAACTCCGCTCCATCCGGTCTCGCCCAAACTTGTCAAAGTTCGATACCTGGTGGTCTTGCCGTGGACATTGATTGCCATCCTTGGCTTCCTTATTCCGGCACTGCTTATCGACGCCTGGTTCTACGTAGGAGCGACAATATTCTTCCTCCTGTTCCTCTGGCAGCTCTGGCTGATCCCAGCTCAGGTAAAGAAGCTTGGCTGGCTTGAATCGGAGCAAGAACTGCTCCTCACCAAAGGCAAGCTTTGGCATGTATTCACAGTGGTGCCCTATGGCCGCATCCAGTTCGTCGACGTGAAGGCCGGCCCCATTGAGCGCGCGTTTGGACTTAAACACGTAGAGCTGCACACGGCGTCGTCGACAAGCGATGCCAAAGTGCGGGGCCTGCCGGGAGCTGACGCCGATGCGCTGCGCACTCGCTTGGCCGAGCGGGCTCGCGAAAGGATGAACGGGCTGTGAGGGAATTTCAGCGCGTGCATCGCGCGACCCCATTGTTGAAGTTCTGGACGACAATCCTGGCGGTGTTCGCGGTAATCATCGCGAACATTAATTCCGTCGGATTGAAGGAAATTGCGGATTTCCTGCGGGGTGAAGAGGTGCAATTGTGGTGGTTCGCCGCGGGTATCGGGGTGTTCTTACTGTCTTGTGCGCTGGTGTGGGGGATTTCTGGAATATGGTGGCGGGCGATGGGCTTCCGGCTCGGCGATGACGAGGTTGAGCTCAAACACGGCGTTATCTCAACCACCGTTCGCTCGGCGCGCTATGAACGGATCCAATCCGTGGACGTGGTTGAACCCGTGATCGCGCGCATCTTCCGGGTGGCAAAGGTGCGGATTGAAACCGCTGGTGGTGCGGGGTCAACCCTGGAGATTCTCTATTTGCGGAAACCCAAGGCTGAGCGCGTCTGCGCAGAAGTTCTGGCGCGGGCGCGTGGTGAGGACATGGAGGAACGGCCCTTAACAGAACCAGTACATGCTGCTCTCATTCCAGAGATCCCTATTCAGCGCAGTCTGCTCGCCGCAGTAATTCACCCAGCTAGCATCGTGGTGCTGCTTTCAACTGTTTTCGGGTTTGTCGTGCCGGGTGGCTTTGGTGCGGTGATCCCGGTGTTCGTGGGCCTGCTGCCGTGGGTGTGGGGGATCGTGGACAAGAGTTGGCGTTTTACAGCTGAGGTGGACAATGATGCCTTGAATGTCACATACGGGCTTGCTGATAAGCGCAGACAAACCATCCCGCTGGCTCGGATTCATGCGGTGAAAATCGCCCAGCCAGTGCTGTGGCGGCCATTCAACTGGTGGAGCGTTATCGTTTCCACCGCTGGCTATGGCATGAGAGACAAGCAGGCCGGGACGTCGATGTTGCTACCGGTGGGAACTCGGGAGCAAGCCCTGGCGATGTTGTGCGTGCTCAGCCCGCTCACGGAGCAGGACGTTGTCACGCATGCTCAGCCGGAGCGGGCGACGCAGCCGCAGTATCGCAGTCCGAAATCCGCGTGGTGGGTATCGCCGATTGATCAAGGTCAACAGGCGGTAACCCTGCTGGGGGAGCGAGCGGTGGTAACTCATTCTGGGCGTTTTGGGCATCGAATGAGTGTGATTGCGCCGGAGCATATCCAAGAACTCTCGCTACAACGCGGTCCGATCGCGCAGGGCCTCGGGCTGGCTGATGTCCGCTTTGACCTGGTTCCTGGTCCAGTGCAGATGTCGGGGAAGCAGCTGCTACTCGCGGATGCGCAGCAGCTGCTGGAAGTACTGCGGAAACGCGCGCTGCCGAGCATTCAAAACGCGATAAGTTCAAGGCATTGAACAAAGAATTTCATATGCAATAATTTCTTGCTAGGGTGTTTCTGAACATGACGATTGCCCATTAGGGGCCTCGCCACCCCTCTAGCAAGAAGGACACCTACGTGAAAAATTCGCGTCTCCGCCTCAGCGTTAGCGCTCTGGCGCTTAGTTGCTGTCTCGTCTCCTGCGCAGCGCCGCAGCTAGGTCAAGGAAGCTCCGGGCTGAAAGTAGTGGCAACTACCACGCAGATTTGTGACTATGTCACCCAGATCGCTAGCGCTGCAGGCGGCGAAGGGCTGGAATTTACCAAGACGGATTCTCAAGGCGTCACCAGCACGCATGGCTCCGGTGAAGCCGCACTCGAATTGACGTGCCTCTTGGCCCCAAACGCTTCTGCACACGACCACGAAATGACCCCACAGCAGATGGCGGCACTCAATCGCGCAGACCTACTGCTGAGCAACGGCGTAGATCTGGAGAACTTCCTCGACCAAGCAGTGGCCTCCTCTGGATTTGAGGGCACCAAACTCATAACCTCAGGCCACCAAGAGGGCACCTCAGAGAAGGAAAAATACACCGTTGATCACGGCAGCAAGAAGGTAGAGGTAGCGCCGTGGCCTTTCGACGGAGAGGACGGCGCGCCCCCGGAGTTCAAATACGATCCCCACGTGTGGACCAGTCCTAAAAATGCGACTGTCCAGGTGGAAAACATCGGCGCTGCGCTGCAGCAGGCAGATTCGGAGCATGCAGAACTCTGGCGGGAGCGCACCGCTGCGTACACAAAGCAGCTCGCGGAGTTGGCGCGGTGGACGTCGGAAAGCATGGCGACGGTACCGCAAGAAGACCGGATCCTGTTCACATCCCACGATGCCTTCGGCTACCTATCCCATGACTTTGATATCAAGTTCATCGGCTCCGCGCTATCAGACTTCAACTCACAGCAAGACGCCACCAACCAACATCTCCAAGCCGGGGTGCAGCAAGTCAAAGAAGCGCGCGCAACCTCGATCTTCGCGGAGAACTCCAACAGTGCAAAATCCATCGAAGCAATTGGACGCGCTGCGGGCGTGCGGGTAATCACGGGAGATGAGGCCCTGTATGGAGACTCGCTCGGACCTGCGGGCACTGACGGCGAAACGTACGTGGGCTCTATTACTCACAACATCACCAACCTGGTGAGCGCATGGGGCGGCACCGCCGCGCCTCTGCCTGCTGCCTTGGACGGATACGCGCCAAAGGATACGGTCGAGCATGCTGAACGTTAAAGATGCCAGCTTCGGATATACGGCAACCCCCGCGGTATCCGAGGTAACTTTTCACCTGCCAGCGGGCCAAGCGCTTGCCCTGATCGGCCCCAACGGTTCGGGGAAAACTACCCTGCTCAAGGGCCTGCTCGGGCAAATACGACAGTTCTCCGGAACTGTAGCCATGGCCCCTGATGCCACGATTGGCTACGTCCCGCAAACTACCGAATTCGACCTGACCTTCCCAATAACCGCGCAGCAAGTTGTCGGGATGGGACTATATACGCAGCGCTCCTGGCTGCGCTTCAGCCCGAACCAGGAGCACCGCGCCCGAGTACGACGGGCGCTGCGCCGGGTACAGCTGGAGGATCAGGCAGACGCCCGGTTCGGAACCTTGTCAGGAGGTCAACGTCAACGGGTCCTCCTCGCGCGTGCCCTCGTGGCCGATCCCAGCCTAGTGCTGTTGGACGAACCATTTAATGGCCTTGACCCGGACAGTAGGGAAGTTCTCCTAGAAATCATCGATGAGCTGAAGGCCGATGGAGTGAGCTTGATCAGCTCTACCCACGACCTGCAACTCGCCCGACGCTGCTGCGAATACACCCTGGTACTGGCCGGGAAACAACGCGCATGTGGTCCCACCAAGCAGGTGCTGGCTCACGCCAGAGTGGACGAACTGCTATGCACTTAATTCAGTACGTTCTAGGAACCGATTATTTGCTACGGCCCCTACTGATGTTGCTGGTGTTGAGCGCAGCCGCCGGCGTTGCTGGGGCACTAGTGAACCTGAAGCGAGCAGAGTTTCGCGCCGAGGCTATGGTGCACTCGGTGTTTCCGGGCATCGTCGGAGGCTTCGTGTGGGGTGGCACCGAGTCGATTCTCGTAGGTGCATCTCTCGCGGCTGTGGTGACTGCTGCGATCCTGACCTTTCGGCGGTCCCATTCCGCGCATAGCGCAGGAGAGGAAGCCGGCACCGCAGTGGTCTTGAGCTCCTTTTACTCCCTCGGCATCGTCGCAGCCTTGTACTTTTCAGACAAGTCGGGTCAATTAGAGGCGCTAATGTTCGGGCGGTTGTTGGAGATGACTGAGGCCCGCTTCTTGCAATCAGTGGTCCTGTGCCTAGCCGCACTAGCGCTTTTGCTGTTGAGCTGGCGTTCGCAAGTCTTTCTCGCCTTTGATCCACAGGCGGCCGCCGGGGCCGGGATCGTGGGCTGGCGCTGTGAGTTGATACTGAATCTAGCGATCGCGGCAGTCGTTGTCGCCGGATCTTCCGTGGTCGGGGTCCTGCTCGTGGTCGGATTCCTGGTGGTCCCGGGCGCCGCCGCGCGCCTCGTCGCCCCGACTTCGGCTGCAATGGTGGCCTGGTCCGTGGCGGTCGCCGCCCTCGGCAGTGTTGTCGGAATGTGGTGGATGCTGCAAAGCAGCAGTCGACCGGTGTCCCCGCAGGCGGCAGTTTCGCTGGCTTTGGTCGGCGTGTTTTTCTTGGTGCTCTTTGCCCGAACTGTTAGTAGGAGTGTGCGATGATCCCCGTTTTTCCGCTCGTCGAGGCGCTTAGCGTCGGCGCAGCTGCCGGTCTGGTCGGGGCTGTGGCGGTATTGCACCGGCGGGTGTTCTTTAGTGAAGCGATCACTCATGCTACGTTCCCCGGTGCCGTGCTTGGTGTGGTCTTGGCGGCAGCATTTGTCCCGGGGATCAGTGCGTCTGGGCTCTCTGTGTTCTTGTTTCTCGGGGCGTTCGCAGCGTGTATCCCGCTGGCCGGCATGATGCGTGTACTGGAAGTGCGCGCCGGGCTTAGCGCCCAAGCAGCGGCAGGCGTTGTGCTCACTCTGGGCTTTTCCGGAGGCTACTTTTTGGCAAAGTGGTTTCAGCCGCTCCCGCTGCGGGTGGACTCTTTCCTCACTGGCTCAATTCTGACAGTCAATGCCCTTGATATCGCCGCTGCTACAGGGCTGCTCTTGATCGCAGGGGCTGTGGTGTGGGCGCTGCGGTGGCCGTTGGTCTACACCGCATTTGACCGTAACTTTCCTGGTCAGCGCACCGCGCTTTTCGACGCCATCGTGCTCATCCTCATCTGTCTGACGGTTGTCGTGTGTATCCCCGCGGTCGGCACGATCTTGCCGATCGCATTGATCGCGGCTCCGGCGGGGACTTTGTGGACTACCGCGAAGGATCCCTTATGGTTCCTGGCTGGCTCTGCAGTCTTGGGCGCCACGTTAGCGGTATTCGGATTGACGATAGCAGTAGGGCTTAGCTTGTCTGCTGGCGGAATGATCGCCCTGGCAGGAGGATGCTGCTTTGCCCTATCAGGCCTATGGCGGCGGAGCGGTCTACTACAGTAAAGCTCATGCATGTTTCTGACTTGCCCATGAAGACTCAGGACTACTTGAAAATCCTGTGGGATATTGCGGAACGCACCGGCGAACCCGCAAGCCTGGGGGAAATTGCCGCCATCCTGGGGCAACGGACCTCCACTACCTCGGAGGCAATCAAGCGGCTGGGAGCCCAAGACCTCGTGCACCATGAGCGCTACGGTGGGATCACTCTGACCGACCTGGGGCGCTCCTTGGCGTTGGGGATGGCGCGCCGCCACCGCTTGATCGAAACGTTCCTCGTTCGGACCTTGGGCTATAGCTGGGATGAGGTTCACACAGAGGCAGACATGCTTGAGCACGCGGTATCGGATGAGTTCATTGCCCGCTTAGATACGCATTTGGGCCACCCCACGCACGATCCGCACGGTGACCCGATCCCTACCGCGCAGGGGGAGGTCGAGGATATGGACCGCCTGCATCTCGGACAGATTGAGCCGGGCACGGTAGTCGAAGTCCTACGCATCCATGATGGGGACCCGGAGTTGCTGCGCTACCTGGCCAAACATGGCATTGTGCCAGGTCAGCAGTTGAGCCTGGGGGAGGCAGCCTTCGGGGGGATGCAGCTGGTCAACGTGGGTTCCCGCGAAGTAGCGCTAGCCGACGCCGGCTTGGCCGCGATCAACGTGCGCGAGGTCTAGCTACCAACGAAGCCCAGCTGTCGCCACGCCTCATAGGCTGCAACTGCCGCCGCGTTGGATAGGTTCATCGAGCGACGACCTGGCAGCATCGGGATCCGTACCTGCTGGGTGATGCGGTCGTGGCCGAGGGCATAGTCCGTTAAACCGGTTGGCTCGGTACCAAAGAGCAGCACATCCCCATGCTGGTACTGCACATCTGCGAAACTATTCTCGCAGTGCGCAGTGAAGGCAAAGACCCGCGCGCCGGGGATCGCGTCGAAAGCAGCGTCAAGGTTCTCATGGACGCGCACATCAGCGAGATCGTGGTAATCCAACCCCGCTCGCCGGAGGTTTTTCTCTGCCAAATCAAATCCCAGCGGGCCCGTCAGGTGCAGAATCGCTCCGGTTCCCGCGCACATCCGGATCGCGTTTCCCGTGTTAGGTGGGATGACGGGTTGCTCGAAGATGACGTGGGCAAAAGGGGATTCGACGTGCATAACCATTGAGGATACGCGTGGAGTTGGCGTCGATAAGCACCGCGCGGTCGGAAGGGTGAACAAACCGTGGAATAATGAAAGCCATGACTGCTACGAAGCTGGATGGAAATCTGTACCGCGACGAGATCTTCGCAGACCTTAAGGAACGCGTGGCTGCGCTGAAAGACAAAGGTATCGTGCCCGGGCTGGCAACTGTGCTGGTCGGCGACGATCCTGCTTCCCATTCCTATGTGAAGATGAAGCACCGCGACTGTGAACAGATCGGTGTGAAGTCGATCCGTAAGGATCTTCCAGCAGACGTGTCGCAAGAAGAGCTGCTCGCGGTTATCCAGGAGCTCAATAATGATCCTGAATGCACTGGCTACATCGTGCAGTTGCCTTTGCCGAAGCATCTCGATGAAAACGCAGTACTCGCAGCTATTGATCCAGCCAAGGATGCCGACGGCTTGCATCCAGTTAACCTCGGCAAGCTGGTGCTGAACGAGCCCGCCCCATTGCCGTGTACTCCGAACGGTGCGATCTCTCTGCTGCGTCGTTTCGATGTGGAACTGGCTGGCGCGAAGGTGGTGGTGATCGGACGTGGTGTCACTGTTGGTCGCCCTATCGGTCTCATGCTGACCCGGCGTTCTGAAAACGCCACCGTGACGTTGTGCCATACCGGCACTAAGGACTTGGCTGCGGAGACGCGCACTGCGGATGTCATCGTTGCCGCCGCTGGCCAACCGCACATGTTGACCGCTGACATGGTGAAGCCTGGGGCAGCAATCTTAGACGTTGGGGTGTCTCGCAAAGACGGCAAGCTGCTTGGCGACGTCCACCCGGACGTCTGGGAGACAGCAGGTTTCGTCTCACCAAACCCCGGGGGAGTCGGACCATTGACCCGTGCATTCCTCGTTCGCAACGTTGTCGAACGAGCGGAACAACAGGCAAACTAGGCAATCATGCCGTTGTTGCCACCTCCACCACCACACGTTGCAGCCGCGCTCAGAAATCCGCATGATGAGGGCATGCCGCCCTCGCGACTATCCCCACTGCTGCAGCGTATCGCGTTGCTCGCTTTCGTGCTTTTCGTTGCACTCTCGGCTGTATGCGCGCTGACGGAGCACTGGCGGCGGGCCACCTTCGTCCTCGGCGGAGCGCTCTGCCTGCTGGCGGTGGTTCGTCTGACCTGCGACTCAAAGCTACTAGGCGTCCTTGCAGTGCGGTCACGGAACTTTGATGTGTTCTTTGAGACGGTGCTGGGCCTGGTAATGGTGTTTCTAGCTGTTTCGGTGGACTCGCTCGGAAGCTAGTTGAGTGGCGCGAAGGCTAGCTCTCACGAGTGCTAAGTATGCGTTTGTCCGGCGAGTCGGAAGAACCGGCGTATGAGCTGATCCAACTGACGGGTTTCCGTGAGGAACGCGTCGTGCCCCACCGGGGAGACGATCTTTCCCATTCCAAGTAGGTTTCCCAGGTTTCGCGATAGGTGCTCTTGCTGGTGGTACGGGTACAAGATGTCTGTGTCTACGCCGACTACGAAGGTGGGAACGGTGATGTTAGTGAGGGCTCGGTTCAGACCACCACGGCCGCGACCCACGTCATGCCTATTGAGGGACTCCGTAAGGGTGACATAGGAGCCGGGGTCAAAACGTTCCGCGAGTTTCTCTGCTTGGTAGTCCAGATAGCTTTCTACCGCAAAGCGGTGTTCCCGCGAGCGGAACGGCCCCCGGGGATCCTCACCAGCTTGTGCATCTGTGCCGAAGCGTTCATCGATTTCCAGTTCGCCGCGGTAAGTCAGATGGGCGAGTTTTCGCGCAGTACTCATCCCGGAGATCGGACCAGGGCCGTGTTCGTAATAGTCGCCGCCCCGCCACTCAGGGTCGCCTTCGATCGAGGCGATCTGTTGGGCCTGGATACCGATCTGCCACGCACTGGCACGGGCGGATACTGCGAGAATCATGGCTGAGGCGACGCGATCGGGGTACATCGCAGCCCACTCGAGTGCGCGGGCACCGCCCATTGATCCGCCGATCACTGCAGATACCTGATCGATTCCAACAGCTGACAACGCTCGCTGTTCAGCCGCCACTTGATCTCGAATGGAGATCGCAGGGAATCGCGAACCCCACCGGCCGCCGTCGGGATGCTGCGAGGACGGGCCGGTGGAGCCTTTGCAGCCACCGATGACATTCGTGCAGATCACGTAGTTGGAGTTGGTGTCAATCGCCAACCCCGGGCCGATGAGCCCGGGCCACCAGCCAGTAGCGTCGCTGTCGCCGGTGAGCGCGTGCTCAATGAGCACGACGTTCTCACTGCGTGGATCGCCCCAGGTTTGATAAGCGATGGTCACATCGCGGATCCTCGCCCCAGCCTCAGTGGTGAAGTCTCCAATTGCTACGGTCTGCATCTTTCAGCCTGCTTTCTAAATGGCCTGGAGCCCGGCGCGAAGGTCAGCAATAATGTCCTCGATATCCTCAATGCCCACCGAAAGGCGAATCGTGGATTGGCTGATTCCGGCTCGTTCTAAGCCTTTGGCATCAGATTGGGAATGAGTGGTGGAGGCAGGATGGACTACCAGGGACCGGACGTCGCCAACGTTGGCGAGGTTCGAATGCAGTTTCAACGCGTCGATGAGCCGCCACGCTTCCTCGCGACCACCGGCGACATCGAAGGACAGCACCGCTCCGGCATGCTGCAGACCCAGCTTTTCCTTCACACTGAACCATGGGGAGGACTGGAGACCTGCGTAGTTTACAGAGACCACCTTTTCCTGCTCGCTGAGAAACTCGGCAACGGCCAGCGCGTTCGTATTGTGGCGCTCGAGGCGCAAGCTTAAGGTGTCAAGTCCTTGGGCAGTAACCCAAGCATTGAACGGGGAAGGGGCGGCGCCGGTGTCACGCAGGATACCGACCCTGGCTTTCAGCCCGAACGCAGGGGCTCCGAGCTCAGCATATTTTAGGCCATGGTAAGCCGGATCTGGGGTGGTGAACTGCGGGAATACGGGTTTGCCGTTTCTTTCTACCGTCCAGTCGAACTTTCCGCCGTCGATAAGCACGCCGCCTAGGCCGGAGCCGTTGCCGGTGTAGAACTTGGTTAGGGAGGCTACCACGATGTCGGCGCCGAGCTCGAGGGGCTTGACGACGGCAGCAGTGGCAAGCGTGTTGTCCACAATGAGGGGCACACTATTGCGGTGTGCGACCTCCGCGATTGCGGGGATGTCGAGGATATCTGCTACTGGATTGCCGAAGGTTTCGCCGTAGAAGGCGACGGTGTTTTCCTGCACTGCTGCTTGCCAGGACTCGGGGTCGTCGGGGTTTTCCACGAAGGTGGTTTCGATGCCGAGCCGTTTCAGGGTGACTTGGAATAGTGTTTGGGTGCCACCATAAAGGCGCGGTGAGCTGACGATATGGCTACCGGCCTCGGCCAGGTTGAGAATCGTGGCAGTCTCGGCGGCCTGGCCGGATGCGAATAGTACTGCGTGTACGCCGCCTTCGAGATTTGCGAGGCGGTCTTCCACAACACTGACGGTCGGGTTAGTGAGTCGAGAATAGACCGGGCCGGCATCGGAGAGGTCGAAACGCTTGGATGCGTGTTCGGCAGAGTCGAAGACGTAGCTGGAGGTGAGATAAATCGGGAGGTTTCGGGCGCCATTGTCACTGTCTACTGGTTGCGCGGCGTGGATCGCCCGGGTGGAAAAGCCCCACTGGGAGGTGTCGGAGTTGTCGTACTTGCTCATGGTGTGTCCTTTCGGTGGAATTTCACACAAATGTAGCGGACAGCTCAGTCTATGTAAACAGCTTTGTCTATTATTTTTAGTTTGTGCAGGTAGTGACGGTGTTGGGGGTAGACGGCTTTGTTCGCTGGGGTGTGGATTGGTGATGGAAGTTGCCCATGATTGCTCGTGTTAGGGGTGGCTATGTAAGTGGCTATTGTGAGACAAGTCAATTTCCTGTCTAATTGTTATATATCCGCAAACCAGGTAACCGGCGGAATTAACCGGAAAGGACAGTAGGCGCATGAGCCAAGCACTAAAAGTCCCCGAACGTGTCACCCTCCTGCATACTGATGCAACAGATCTTCCCGTGGGCGTGGATGACAAGCGTCCTATGACTACCAAAAAGAAGCTTTTCCTGCTGATCATTGCGGTGATTGCGGCTGCCGGTTGGGCAATGATCGCCTTTCACCGTGGTGAAACTGTAAATGCAGTGTGGCTCGTATGCGCAGCCGTCGGCTCGTACATCATCGCCTTCGCTGGCTACGCACGACTCGTCGAATACAAAATCGTGCGGCCAAAGGACTCGCGAGCAACCCCGGCCGAATATTGCAACGACGGCAAAGACTTCATGCCGACGGACCGTCGTGTGCTGTTCGGCCATCACTTCGCCGCTATCGCCGGCGCTGGCCCACTCGTTGGTCCTGTTATGGCAGCTCAAATGGGTTACCTGCCAGGAACATTGTGGATCGTGATCGGCGTCATTCTCGCTGGCGCGGTGCAAGACTACCTTGTGCTGTGGGTCTCTACCCGCCGCGGTGGGCGATCACTCGGCCAAATGGTACGCGATGAAGTGGGGCGCTTCGGAGGCGCCGCCGGCATCCTCGCAGTCATCTCGATCATGGTGATCATCATCGCTGTGCTGGCCCTGGTTGTGGTCAACGCGCTAGCTGAGTCACCTTGGGGCGTGTTCTCCATCGCCATGACCATCCCAATCGCATTGTTCATGGGCATTTACCTGCGCTACCTACGGCCAGGCCGGGTGATGGAAGTTTCGGTCATCGGTGTATTCCTCCTGCTGTTTTCCATCGTGGCTGGCGGTTGGGTCGCCAACACGGATTGGGGAGTGCAGTGGTTTACGCTCTCCAAGCTCACGCTCGCGTGGGCACTGATCATCTACGGTGTGATCGCCGCAATCTTGCCCGTATGGTTGCTGCTCGCACCGCGCGATTACCTCTCCACGTTCATGAAAGTCGGCGTGATCGGGCTGCTGGCAGTAGGAATCTTGATTGACCGCCCTGAGGTTCACATGCCTGCTGTCACGGAGTTTGCGCGGAGTGGGCAGGGGCCAGTCTTCTCCGGCAGCCTGTTCCCCTTCCTTTTCATCACCATCGCTTGTGGCGCCCTTTCCGGCTTCCACGCCCTCATCTCCTCAGGTACCACTCCGAAGCTCGTGGAGAAGGAAACCCAGATGCGAATGATCGGTTATGGCGGCATGCTGATGGAATCCTTCGTGGCCATCATGGCTCTCATCACGGCCGTGATCTTGGACCGTCACTTGTACTTCGCAATGAACGCGCCTTTAGCCATGACTGGTGGTAAACCAGAATCTGCTGCAGCATTCGTCAACGGCCTGGGAATTCCCGGCGCAGGCTTGAGCGCAGAACAATTGACGTTAGCTGCACAGGCAGTAGGGGAGCATACGGTGATCTCCCGTACCGGTGGCGCACCGACCCTCGCTTTCGGTATGTCCGAAATCCTCACCAGTATCTTCGGGCATCCAGAGATGCAGGCCTTCTGGTACCACTTCGCCATCATGTTTGAGGCGTTGTTCATCCTGACCACAGTTGATGCCGGAACACGCGTTGCCCGATTCATGATGACCGATACCCTGGCAAACGTTCCTGGACTGAAGAAGTTCCGTGACCAATCATGGACACTGGGCCACTGGATTTCCACCATCTTCGTATGCTCACTGTGGGGCGCGATTCTGATCATGGGCGTCACTGATCCGCTCGGTGGAATCAATGTGCTGTTCCCGCTGTTCGGCATCGCTAACCAGTTGCTCGCGGCTATCGCGCTATCACTGGTACTGGTCGTGGTGATCAAGAAGGGCCTGCTGAAATGGGCCTGGATCCCGGGGGTACCGCTAGCGTGGGACCTCATCGTCACGATGTACGCTTCCTGGCAAAAGATCTTCGCCGCAGACCCGAAGATTGGCTACTTTGCTCAGCACAACCGCTTCGCCGATGCCAAGGCCCAGGGGCTAACGGAGTTTGGCACCGCGAAATCTATCGAAGCCATCGATGCCGTAATACGCAACACCATGATCCAGGGCATTCTCTCCATCTTGTTCGCAGTACTGACCCTCGTGGTCGTGCTGGCAGCTCTCTGGGCATGTGTCCGCACCATCGCCGCCCAAGGCCGTGGAGAGGAAACCCCGACCAGCGAGGACCCCGAGCATCCTTCTGCCTACTTTGCTCCGACGGGCATGATTCCTACGGACGTCGAAAAGCAGCTGGCAGAGCAGTGGGCCGAAAGGGGGCCGGCGGTTCATGCGCGTCATTAAGGCGATCTGGTGGTGGCTTGGTGAGATCGTGGGGGAACGTGAATATGAAAAATACGTTGCCCACCTTCGAGTCCATCACCCGGATAGCCCGGTGCCCACCGAGCGGGAGTACTTCCGGGATCGCTACGCTGAGAAGGCGCGCAATCCCGGTGCTCGGTGCTGCTAGCTTGCCGATGCTGCTGGCTACACGCCGGTTTGCGCCTGGCTAAGCAAACTTCATCCCGCCCCGCTGGAGCGCCGCAAGATACGGCTTACCCAAGCCAGTGGCGGGGCTGAGGACGCCAGTAGCCTCCGGCAAACCCTCGGCGTGCGTCGCGAGCACCACAGCCGCCTCCGCCAGCATCATCGCGGTGACCTTGTACCCCGGATCGCCGTCCGCCATCACACGAGAAGTGAGCAGGCAACCGTCCTCCAGCTTGCCGTGGTGAGTGATGAGGAAACCGCCGTCATCGAGGTTCTTCGGGCCCTCGCCTGGTTCCGGCACCACCTTGGACAGGGGCTTTCGCAGTTTATCCACCATGATCGCAGAAAAAGCTGCCCCGATTGCCGCCAGCAACGCCTTTGCGCGCAATTGACCGCCAAGTCCGGACCCGGTGGGGACAACCTCGCGATAGCGCAATCGCTTTCCATAGCGATATCCCTGCAAGGAATTAGAGCGGCGTACCACCCGAGTATTGAACATCGACATGAAGAATGGGCCCGACCACTGCCCGAGCAGAGGAACGTACGCAGCCTCGAAATCTGGCTGCGGCCCCAAGTCCGGCTCACGAGTGTGGTCCGGCGACAGCGAATACGGGGAATGCAAAATAGCTCCGCCCTTAGGCATCCGCTTCGCATCTTTGCTCACCTCGCGCATCGAATCGACGGTGCCTCCGGATAGCCCGCCGCTGAGCTTATCGACGGCCATAACGACCTCACTGAACGGCCGGCCCTCGGCCTTTTCAGAAAGATGGAACATGCCCATGTCACTTAGCACTGAGTCGAAGCCACAGGAATGCACGATTTTGGCAGCAGTTTTGCCGTGCCAGCGATCTATTGTGCGCCGGATAAACAGGGCTTCCCCACTCAGATCCACGTAGTGCGTATCGTTTTCAGCGCAAGCGTCTACGAGCATGTCTCCGTGACGCGTATAAGGACCGACAGTCGAAATAATGACGGTAGCTTTGCGGGCAAGTTCAACAAGCTCTGACTTGTTGGCAGCATCTGCTTTGAGTGGGGTAAAAGGCAGTCGCAGGTCTTGGAGCTTGGCCCAGTTTCGTCCGGCGATGGCGATACTGAGATCTTTGTGGTGCTCTGCCAAATAGGCGGCGGTAAGCTTCCCGACGAAGCTGGTAGCGCCGAACAAGATGATGTCGAATTCGCGGTTCATGCTCGCCCAGTGTAGTGGGAAACCGAATTTTTGCCTTCGAAGAGCATGGCAAAGGCCCGGCCACACCACATCGAAAATGGGTGAGACCGGGCCTTAATACGACGGAGTCGCTGAGACTACTTCTTCAGCGCGTCGATGATCTCGTTGAACTTAGCTGAAGGACGCATGACAGCGTTGACCTTCTCTTCGTTCGGAGCGTAGTAGCCGCCGAGGTCGACTGGGGAGCCCTGGTTGTCCAGGAGGTCCTTCTCGATCTCGGTGGACGCTGCGGCCAAGGAGGCTGCGATCGGCTGGAACAGGCCAGCCAGCTCAGCGTCCTCGGACTGGGCTGCTAGTTCTTCTGCCCAGAACTTGGTCAGGAAGAAGTGGGAGCCGCGGTTGTCGATCTCGCCAGCCTTGCGGGAAGGGGAGAGATTTTCATCGAGCAGCTTCTCGGTTGCCTTGTCCAGGGCGTCGGCAAGCACAGCAGCCTTCTGAATCCCGGCGGTGTTGGCGAAGTGGCGCAGCGACTCCGCTAGAGCGAGGAACTCGCCGAGGGAATCCCAACGCAGGTGGTTCTCATTGACCAGCTGCTCAACGTGCTTAGGAGCAGATCCGCCCGCACCGGTCTCAAAGAGTCCGCCGCCAGCCATCAGCGGCACGATGGACAGCATCTTGGCAGAGGTGCCTAGCTCGAGGATCGGGAAGAGATCGGTGTTGTAGTCACGCAGCACGTTACCGGTGACAGAGATCGTGTCCTCGCCCTTGCGCATCCGGTCGATGGTGAACTGCGTAGCTTCCATCGGGGACATGATACGGATATCCAGGCCCTCGGTGTCGTGGTCCTTCAGGTACTTTTCCACCAGGGTGATCAGGTTACGATCGTGTGCACGCTCGGTGTCGAGCCAGAACACTGCCGGCATGCCGGACAGGCGGGAACGGGTGACAGCAAGCTTGACCCAATCCTGGATAGGAGCATCCTTGGCCTGGCATGCGCGCCAGATGTCGCCTGCGGAAACCTCGTGATCCATGAGCTCTTCGCCGGCGGAGTTGAGGATGACAACCTTGCCATCGGCAGAGATCTTGAAGGTCTTGTCGTGGGAGCCGTACTCCTCAGCCTTCTGCGCCATCAGACCAACGTTAGGGACGGTGCCCATGGTGGTTGGGTCGAAGGCGCCGTTCTTCTTGCAGTCGTCGATGACTACCTGGTAGATGCCTGCATAAGAGGAATCCGGAAGAACGGCTAAGGTGTCTTGCTCTTCGCCCGCAGCGTTCCACATGTGCCCGGAGGTGCGGATCATAGCTGGCATAGAGGCATCCACGATCACATCGGAAGGAACATGCAGGTTAGTGATGCCCTTATCGGAGTTCACCATGGCAACTGCTGGGCCCTCAGCGAAGCCCTTTTCAAAGGCTGCCTTGATCTCTTCACCGTTCTCTAGCTCTGCGAGACCGGAGTAGATTGCTGCGAGGCCGTTCTCTCCATCAAGGCCGGCTGCCAGGAGCTGCTCGCCATACTGAGCGTAAACATCCTTAAAGAAGGTGCGGACTACGTGGCCGAACATGATCGGGTCGGAGACCTTCATCATGGTTGCCTTGAGGTGTGTAGAGAAGAGGACGCCCTCTTCCTTAGCACGCTTGATCTGCTCTGCGAGGAACGCATCGAGGGCGGCGACGCGCATGACAGTGCCGTCGATAACTTCGCCCTCCAGTACCTTCAGACCGTCCTTGAGGATCTCCTCAGAGCCGTCGGCCTTGACCAGCTTGATCGTCAGGGTGTCAGCGGCTGGCATGATGACGGACTTCTCGTTGCGGCGGAAGTCATCGGAATCCATGGTCGCGACATTGGTCTTGGAGTCAGCGGACCAAGCACCCATGCGGTGTGGGTTCTTCTTAGCGAAGTTCTTCACAGCGATTGGCGCGCGGCGGTCAGAGTTGCCTTCGCGGAGAACTGGGTTAACGGCAGAGCCCTTCACGGCGTCGTAACGCGCGCGAATGTCCTTTTCCTCAGCAGTCTCTGGTGCATCAGGGAAGTCAGGCAGCGCGTAACCCTGGGCCTGCAGCTCCTTGATAGCGGCCTTAAGCTGTGGGACCGAAGCCGAGATATTTGGCAACTTAACGATGTTGGCCTCAGGGTTCTTTGCCAACTCACCGAGCTCCGCAAGAGCGTCAGCAACCTTCTGATCCTCGCTCAAGAAATCTGGGAACTGGGACAGGATACGGCCAGCGAGGGAAATGTCGCGCGTCTCCACCTCAATGCCCGCGGTAGAAGCGAAAGCTTCCACGACTGGCTTCAGCGAGTAGGTCGCGAGCAGTGGAGCCTCGTCAGTGCGGGTGTAAATGATTTTTGCCAATGTAACTCCCTTAAAGAAGATTGCAGTACAGGTATCAAGAATACCTGTTCCCAGTGTGCGGGGTAGGTTTGCCCAAAAAGGAGTGCACCTTTTCGGGGAACGGCATAACCCCGCTTCGGGGTGTAGGGTGATGCGACGTGAATGAGCAATCCCGCAAGATGCGTTTGCCCAACAGGCGGCCGCTACCACGTCAAACTGAGATTTCTGAGCGACACCGCATGATCGTCATGGTGGCGATTGCGCTCGGAGGATTCGGGATAGGCACCACCGAATTTGTTTCCATGGGGCTACTGCCGCTGATCGCACAAGACTTTAATATCACCGAAGACAGCGCCGGCCATATTATCTCGGCTTACGCCTTGGGCGTGGTGGTGGGTGCGCCGCTGATTACTACTCTGACCGGCTATATCCCGCGTCGCAGGCTGCTACTGATGTTGATGGCCTTCTTCGTGCTGGGCAACGCCCTCACAATCGCGGCACCAAGTTATGGCACACTCTTGATCGCCCGGTTTGTAGCAGGGCTGCCACATGGGGCGTTCTTTTCGGTGTCGGGTTTGTGTGCTGCGGCACTGGCGCCGCCAGGGCAGCGGGGTAAAGCGCTGGCACTAGTGGGCGTTGGGTTTTCGGCTGCAACGATCGGCGGGGTTCCGCTCGCACAGTGGCTGGGGCAGGCAGTACATTGGAAAGCCTCCTATGGCGTCGTGGTTGCGGCAGGCATCGCGACAGTTCTGGCTCTGTGGCGTTTCATGCCTCACATGGCTGACATGAAACCCACCTCTGCGCTCACAGAGCTGAGTGCGCTTGCGCGTTCTCAAGTCTGGCTGACCTTAGCGATGGGGACGGTCGGTTTCGGTGGCATGTTTGCTGTGTACACGTATATTGCATGGACGATGACGGATCCCGCGCGAGCCGCCATGGATCTGAAATACCTACCGGTTGTGCTCGCAGCTTATGGCGCAGGTGGGCTACTCGGTAATCTCTTTGGCGGGTTTTTGGCCGACCGAAATTTGGAACTGGGGATCGGGTTCGTGCTCAGCAGTATTGTTGTGGTTCTGGTGGGGTTCTATTTCCTGTCCGCGCACCAGGTCATTGGTACTGCAGTGTTCGGACTCATCGGCTTCTTTGGCTCTGCGCTGGTACCGCAATTGCAGATCCGGCTCATGGACGTTGCGGGGCGGGCGCAAACTCTTGCTGCAGCTCTTAATCACTCGGCGTTGAATCTGGCGAACGCTGCGGGGGCCTCGATAGGTGGTGCAGTGATCGCTGCGGGCTTTTCCTATGCCGCTCCTGCACTGGTCGGGGCTGGATTGGCCGCGGCGGCGTTGCTCATCTGGGGCCCGACCGTCTTGCTGAGAAGACATGCACGGTAACCTCAACCTTAATCAATTTGATGCTATTTTTAATGATTTTCTTGGGTTTGGGGCGCTTTAGCGCGTAAAGTCTTTAGGTGGCCCCCTTGATGCTGAATTAATTCAGCCTGGCAGGAAGACAAAACTGAATGGCGACACATCCCGCCGATCTCACCAGGAGAGAAATTAGCTATGCCCGATTAGTCGGCGTGGTAACAGCTATTTTCTTCTTCTGGCAAATCTCCGATGTTGTTACCGATTGGTCCGCAACGGTGCTGCTGGTATGGCGGGTAGGTGTCAGTGTGCTGGGGATTACCACCATCTTGGGCATTACCTTGTTCTTCCGGCGCTGTTTCCCGATCGCCGCGTGGGTGGTATTCGGGCTGGCTATGCTCGGGCAGCTGCTTTTTGTGCAGGAATCTATAGCCCTTGGACAAATGATCTCTGAATCGGGGGCGGCCCCGATTGTTGGTCGCTATTCGCAGTGCGTCCTGCCGCTGGCCATGCTCGTGCTGGCCTGGATTTTGTTCCGTGATTGCCGGTTCCCTTCACTTTTGGGCTGGTTCTTTGTCGCATATTCGGTGGCTTGGTTCGGGTATTACCTGTTCCATGGGGAAATTGGCAACCGGGTATGGTTCTCTTTCCTCAGCGACCTGTTGGGCATGTTTGCCCATGGCGGCTTGGTGCTGTGGATGACATACCTCGGCTGGTCGCGCGCAATACCGGATACTGGTGTTGCGGTAGGGGAAACTGATGTTGAGCCCCGCGATCTCGGCGAGTTGCAGCCACTTTCCTGAGCGCTCGCAGTGGGGGAACTGCCGGCCGTTACACTGACTGCATGAGTCTGATCATTTCCTCCGTCAATGTCAATGGAATCCGAGCTGCAGTCAAAGAACGCAGTGAAAAGAACCAGGGCTTTCTGCCCTGGCTGGAATCATCAAACGCAGACGTGGTCCTGCTGCAAGAGGTACGCGCAACCGAAAAACAGACTCGCGATGCGCTCGCCCCAGCTCTCGACTCGGGCTGGCATTATGTCGGCGCAGAAGCGAGCGCGAAAGGGCGCGCCGGGGTGGGAATTTTGTCCCGCAAACCGCTTCTCGACGTCCACATCGGCATCCCCCAGTTTGAAGACTCCGGTCGCTTCATTCAAGGCTCATTTGATGATGTCACCGTCGCCTCGCTCTACCTACCATCGGGTTCTGCCGGCACTGAAAAGCAGGATGAAAAATACCGCTTCCTCGACGAATTCTCCGAGGTGATCACCCAGCTGGCGGTGCAGCATCCCAATATGGTGATCGGCGGAGACTGGAACATCTGCCATCGGCGAGAAGACCTGAAGAACTGGAAAGCTAACCAAAAGAAGTCCGGTTTCCTTGCCGACGAGCGCGCGTTCATGGATTCCGTTTTTGGCGTCTTCCCGGACGAAATCTCCCAGGTGGAGGTGCATGGTGAGTACCTAGGCGCAGTCGATTACTCCTCAGTTCGCCCCCGGCGGGAAGCAAACACCAACCCGATGTGGTTCGACGTCGCCCGACGGCTGCAGCCCGAAGATGCTTCGCATACCTGGTGGACCTATCGTGGCCAAGCATTTGATACCGGAGCTGGTTGGCGGATTGACTATCAAGCAGCAACCGCGCCGATGCTGGCCCGAGCGCAACGCTCCTGGGTCGATAAAGCCGCCGCCTATGATTTACGGTGGTCAGACCATGCGCCGTTGAACGTGGAATACGCCTAGAGTTTGCAGGTTCCGGCCCCGACTAGCGGTCCAAGTCGGTACCGGTTCCACGCAATGATCCGATACACCGGTTTGAATATCGGCAGGCCAAGAAGGCGACCGAGCAGCCGGATCCTTCGGTTTCGCCCATGCCGGGTCAGCATCATCCCGATGCCGCGATTGCCCAAATACACCCGATCTTGCGAATCAACAAAATAGGCATTGCGCTGAATGTATAGTCCTTTGCCAGGAGCGATTTCAACGCCCGTGGTCAATTTCTGGAGATGCTGCGCACTCCAAGTGCAAAAGCCACAATCGGCATCGTAAAAGAACATAAGGACAATGGTAGGCGCAATGTCTGGCTATTTGGTACCAACGAAGCAAGTTAGAGTTTCTGAACTGCAAGCGCGCAAAGGGCAACGCCCCTGGGCAATGCTCACTTGCTATGACTATTCCTCAGCCCGCGCGTTTGCCGACGCCGGGATTGAGTGCTTCTTAGTAGGGGACTCCGCCGCCAATGTAATGCTCGGCTACACCTCAACCACCGCAATTTCCCTTGACGAAATGTGCATGCTCGGAGCGGCCGTTGTGCGAGGTGCAGGCAATGCACTCGTGGTCATCGACATGCCCTTCGGCACTTATGAAGCCTCCGATGAACAAGCAGTGCGTTCCGCCACCGAGCTACTGCGCCGTTCGGGTGCGCACATGGTGAAACTAGAAGGCGGGGTGCGTATGGCGGATCGAATTCGTGCGCTCAAGTCTGCAGGCCTAGCAGTGTGCGCACACGTCGGTTTTACCCCGCAATCCGTCAACGGACTCGGTGGCTTCAAGGTGCAGGGGCGTGGCACATCGGCAGATGCAGTGCGTGCCGACGTCACTGCCGTCGTCGACGCCGGAGCAGATTTCGTGGTTTTCGAAATGGTCCCGGCGGCTCTCGCAGCGGAAATCACCGCCAACTGTCCGATCCCAACAATCGGTATTGGCGCCGGCGCGCAGTGCGACGCCCAAGTTCTTGTATGGCATGACATGCTTGCGCTCCCCGAAGGAAACCGCACTCCGAAGTTCGTGCGTGCCTTCGGCTCGGTGGGCGCCGAAATGCTTGCCGGAGCCGCCAAATATAAGGAAGCCGTGGAGAACGGAGAATTCCCGGGGGAGGGGCATGTGTTTTAGGGGCGGTGCGACCATGATTTCACGATCATGATTTACAGACAAGCGTTGTTACCGAGCCTCGAATAGCACAAGTTCTACTCACATAATCATGATCGTGAAATCATGATTGTGCGTTGACTTTTCCTGCCGTCGCGCGCCCGTCGGTTCTTTGTGGGAAGATCGCAGGCAACATCACATTGGGAAACTTGGGGGAGTTTTCTTTAGCCATGCGCAAGCACTTCGTCTATTTGCGTAGATTCACCTTGCCGGAACGCGAGCTGTGGCTGCGTGATCACGCAGCGAGCCATCAATATTTGGCTCCGGATATTGCGATTCCAGCGGAAATATTGGATTCTTTAACCCGTTGGGAGCAATATCGGGCACGGGTAGAAGCTGTCGGACTGACGCGCAATTCTGCGGTGATAGTGGGGGAATCGGCGGCAGTGCTGCATGGTTTCCCACAATTGCGCACGCCCAGTTTCGTCTATCTGGCCTATCCCGGTGCCACTAGTGGTCGCTGTTCGACCCCGAAAACTAGGACGAAGCAATGGCGGCTGCCCGAGCATCATTGGGAATCGGTGGACGGGATTCGGCGCACCACCTTCAATCGAACTTTGGTCGATGTAGTCAGGACGAGTGACTTTGTCGATGGCTTGGTCGCCATGGACCATGCCCTCACTTTGAAGAGTCGGACGGAGCTAGCTAAGAAGTTTTCGCTGCTCAAGGGGATGCCGGGACGAAAGAAGATTGCGCGTGCTCTCAAATGGGGCAGCGGTGCTTCGCAGAGTCCTTTGGAATCCGCCGCCCGTGCGTTGCTGCTGGATGTACATTCTCCACTGATAACGTCGCTGCAAATCCAGCCCGAGGTGAGGGTGTCTCGATTCGAGGTGAGGTATCCTGACCTGCTAGTTAATGGGTGGTTGGCCATTGAAATGGATGGCGATGTGAAATACCGTGAGCCGACAGCGTTGCTCGCGGAAGCCAAGCGCCAAAAGGCATTGGAGCATCTTGGTTTCCAGTTCCTTAGGTTCGGTTACCCGGATCTCTTCCCGCCAGGCAATGGTGCGGCACCGTTGGTGCGTTCGGTACTTACTATTCTCAGCCGTAATCCCGGGCGAGGGCCTGTGCCAGGATACGAGCCGAAGAATAGCGACCATGATTTCACGATCATGATTATGTGAGTAGAGCAAGTGCTAAATGCGTCCAGCTCTACGCCACTCTCTCGAAATCATGATCGTGAAATCATGATCGCGGAGTGCCTGTTACTTCCTCCGAGCCGAAATCAATCCCGATGTTGTCGATAAGCCGCGTCGCACCTACCTTGGCAGCTACCAAGAGTCGATTAGCGCCCGTGGGGTCCACTTTGCCGAGTCCCGGCCCTCGTAACTCGAGGTAATCCAGGGCTATTGCGGGTACGGAGTCAATGACGGAACGCGCTGCTGAGATCACGGCGTCGGGGCCGTCGCCTGCCACGTAAGCGCCGGCGGTGAGAGCTGCGGAAAGGGTCAATGCGAGTTCGCGATCCGCCTCCGAAAGGTAGGTGTTGCGGGAAGACAGCGCGAGGCCGTCATTTTCTCGGACGATGGGGGCACCGATGACCTGTACGTCGAGGTTCAGATCATTGACCATCTGCTGGATAAGTACGATCTGTTGGTAATCTTTTTCACCAAAAATGGCGTGGGATGCGTTGGTGATCTGGAAGAGTTTGTGGACTACGGTCAGCACCCCTGCGAAATGCGTGGGACGCGAGTTGCCTTCGAGCTCGGCGCCTAGCAAGCCCGGGTGAATCATCGTACGGGGGCCATTGGGGTACATTTCGCGCGGGGTGGGAGCGAACACGGCGTCGGCACCCGCGGCGCGCAGCTTCTCGACGTCCTGTTCCAGCGTCCGCGGGTAGGCATCCAGATCCTCATTTTCCGAGAACTGCAAGGGATTGACAAAAATGCTCACCACGACGTTCGCGCCAGGGATGCGCTGTGCGGCTTTCACTAAGGAAATGTGTCCGGAGTGGAGAGCACCCATGGTGGGGACCAGCACAACCGGGCGGGATACCTTGCGGAGTGCGCGGGTGAGCTGGGAGATTTCCTTGATCGAGGTGTAGACGGTGGCTTTGCCTGGCTGAAACGCGGTCATGACCTAAAGATCTTAGTGCGCGTGCCCAATCGCTAGTCTATGTGCGCGGCCGAATGCTTCAGCCCAGCAATGCCTAGCAGGCTAGACATACATCGCTACACTAATAAACCATGACTGACACTGCGCCCAAGCCTGAAAAGAAGCAACGAGTCCTCTCCGGTATCCAGCCAACTGCCGACTCTTATCACCTCGGCAATTACCTGGGGGCGCTGAAGCAGTGGATTGATCTCCAGGATTCCTATGAGGCGTTCTACTTCATCCCAGACTTGCACGCGATTACGGTTGATCAGGACCCGAAAGAGCTGCGGGCCCGTACAGTTGCCGGCGCAGCGCAGCTCTTGGCGCTGGGTATCGACCCGGAAAAGTCCACCTTGTTTGTGCAGTCGCATGTCCATGAACATGCGGAATTGGGCTGGATCCTTACCTGCCTGACCGGGTTTGGTGAGGCATCGCGGATGACGCAATTCAAGGATAAGTCAGCTAAGCGCGGTGCGGACCGGACGTCGGCAGGCCTATTTACCTACCCGATGCTGATGGCAGCAGACATCTTGCTCTATCGCCCTCAGCTTGTGCCGGTCGGGGAGGATCAACGCCAGCACCTCGAGCTCACTCGCACCTTGGCAGAACGATTTAATTCTCGGTTCAAGAAGACTTTCGTGGTGCCCGAAGGTTTCATCCCGCAGGGTGCCGCGAAGATCTATGATCTGCAGGAGCCAACGTCGAAGATGAGTAAGTCGGGGGAGAATCCTAAGGGATGCGTGAACTTGTTGGATGATCCGAAGGTCTCCGCGAAGCGGATCAAGTCGGCGGTCACTGACAATGACGGTGAAATCCGCTATGACAAGGAGAATAAGCCCGGCGTATCCAACTTGCTCGTGATTCAGTCTGCGCTCACGAACAAGAGCATTGACGAGCTGGTCAAGGGTTATGAGGGGCAGGGTTACGGGGCGCTGAAAACTGACACCGCCGAAGCTCTCGAGGCCTTCACCACTCCGCTCAAAGCCAAATTCGACGAGTACATGGCAGATAAGGGTGAGCTGGAGCGGGTGCTTGCAGTGGGTGCTGAAAAAGCTTCGGAAGTTGCAGCCCGCACGCTTGCCGACGTCTATAAGAACATCGGTTTTTTGGCTCCGCGTCGCTAATTTTCGTGTCCGCATTTCCTAAGCTGGGGTAACAATCCAGCAAAAGAACGGATACAGGGCTGCACAAGCGCTGAATCTCTGCCGATTCCTCTCTACTGTAGAGAAAGTCAGAATTACAAAAGGAGTTTAGCCATGACCGCAGTGACCAAGGCGAGCGAAAAGCGCACCGACGAGTACGGCATCGAGAGGGTTCACAAAGATGATCCTGGGTTTGTAGACAAGCTGAGACTCAAGTGGGAATGGTTCGACCACATCATGCGGATGAACGAGCGCTTCGGCACCATGGGTGGCAACCAGTACGCTGCCGGTATTACGTACTTCTCCGTCCTTTCGATGTTCCCCATCCTCATGCTGCTCTTTGCGGCGCTCGGTTTCGCCTTGGCCAACAATCAGGAGCTCCTCGCCGAAGTCCAAGCTCGGATTGGGGACATGGCTTCCGGTCAGCTCGGGGAGACGCTGAATGAGATCCTGGCTACCGCGATCGACCAGCGTGGCGCTATCGCCAGCATTGGTACGCTGACCGCCTTGTGGTCCGGGCTCGGCTGGATGAACAACTTGCGTTATGGCGCCTCCAAAATGTGGAAGGTCGATCCAACCAAGCAGAGCTTCCTGGTGGCCAAGGGTAAAGATCTCGTCGGACTGATTGGGTTGTTGGTCTCCTTGGTGGTTGCCTTTGGTGTAACCGCGGTGGGGTCTTCCGGGCTTACGGATCGTTTCGTTGAGCGCATTGGCCTGGGACACATTCCGGGGATCTTCATCATTACCTACCTCATTGCAGTTGTGATCGGCCTCTTGGCTAACTTCCTGGTGTTCCTCTGGCTCATCAAGTACCTACCGCGAACCAAGGTCCCGATGCGTTCCGCAATTCATGCGGCCATAATCGGTGCGGTTGCGTTCGAGTTGTTCAAGCAGCTTGCGTCTATGTTTTTCTCCAACGGTCTGTCCAATCCAGCCGGGGCAACTTTCGGTCCGATCATCGGCGTCATGGTCCTGCTGTACTTCATCTGGCGCATCCTGCTGTACTGCTCTGCGTGGGCGGCCACCACCAAGGAATCTCTGGCCATGACGATCGTAGAAGTCCCAGAGCCAGCAGTTATCCGGGTGCGTAATGAGGTACGTGAAGGAAGCCCTAAATCCACGTGGGTTGGTGTAGGTGCCGTAATGGGGCTTGCAGGCAGCGCGTTGGCAGCGAAGGCGCTCAAGCGGAAGTAAGGTCTAGGTTGTGAACCTTTACCAAGAATTCCAACTCAATTCAGCTGAAGACTGCGGCGTACAGAGTGTAAAACTATTGGCGCAAGAAGTCCGCCTGCAACAGATGGGTTTCCCTGACGATTCGCCTCAGATTAAAAGGCTGCGCATGGCTTATGGCATTCTCGCGCACCCCGAGCAGCGTGCCACTTATGATCAGGCGCTGGAATCCGGTCGGCTGTTGGGCGATTATGAGTTGGAGCACTTGGCTAACTTTGGTTCTTGGCCTCTGCTGCCACCGCAGCAACCGGCGAAGCCAACGCCTCAACCACAACCGCAGCCTTCGCAATATGCCCGACCGCAGCCGGCACCTCCGACGCGGCCAATTAACCCAAACCCGGCAGTAAATCCTTTTGCTTCTGCAAATCAGTACCAACAGCAGCAAACCGTTCCAGTTGCACCACACTTTGCTGTGCCAGTGGCACCGATGGCACCGAATCGTCCAAGCCCTTCGGCTCGCGTTGGTATGACGCTGCTGGATGGTTTAATCGCCTTGGCGATCGTGGGCACAATAACGGGAAGTGCTTCCATGGATTCTTTCATCGGGGTACTGGCTAGCGCACTGATCATCCTGGTGTATTACCTTGGCTTCGAAGTGAAATTCGGAGCGACTCCAGCCAAGCTCATGCTCGGTTACACGGTGCGCGACGTCAACACCGGACAGAAGCTTTCGCTCGAACATGCTGCGAAGCGCAATTGGTGGCGGTTGGTAGCTATGGTGCCCGGCGTGGGTACCGCTGTCTCCTTTATCGCTGCGTGTATCTATGCTTCGACGATAAGTGAGTCTAACGGCAGGCAGGGCGCCCATGACCGCATTGCTAATGCCGAGGTCGTGAAGAAGGACAGTCCGCTCTAGACTTGAGCGCATGCATCAAGACCTAGATATCAGCCCGGAGTTCAAGTTAGTCAGTCGCGAGATCGTGGCACACCTTCCCAAGGTGGTATTACGCCACGATATAACTCTCGCTGCTGTGAGCGCCGAATTGGAGCGTTTGGCCAGCGAGGGCGTTGTCTACGCAGAGCTGCGGTGCGCGGTCACCACTGCGGACCAGCTGCAGGAGTTGCGGCGAGCAGTAGAGCGTTCAGCAGCCAACGGAATTACCGCGAAAGTGGTCCTCTCCATTAGTGAGATCGCTGCTGTTGAGAGCGCGATCGAACTAGCGAGAGGCCATCGCGGCCTCGTGGTAGGGGTGTCCTTCGAAGGGAACGCTGCCCAGGGCGTCGATAAGCACGGCGATGCTCTGATGAGGCTACGCCGAAACTTCCTGCCCTTCGTGGTGAACGCTGACAGCGGCGAGGGGATTGCCGCACTCGAGGCTGCTGTTACTGCGGGCGCAGCCCGGATCGCTGGTGCCACGCAGCTGTACGAGGAATTCAGCGTTGATCTTGAGGGAATCGCCGCTGGGCCGTTGTCCAGCTATATTCGAGACCGCGAAGTGCCTCTCGAAATGAGCCTTAGCGCCGACGTCGCTGCCGGGCTTGTCGACGAAGTCGGGGACCATCCATTGCCGCTGCTGCAGCAGCTAGGTTTCACCTGCACCCTGAATCCCGGCGGGCACAGTGTGGTTGAGGAGATGATGGTGCTTGTTGAGGGCTTTGATTATGGTCTTGAGGAACTCTTCGAGCTCACCGTCAACGCGATGGAGGCTGCTTTCGCCCCGTTGGAACTACGCCGAAGCATCATGCACTCGGAGATCATTCCGGCGTATCAAAAGTTTGCCGACCTAGAAGATGGTGCGCTCGAAGATCCGGCGGGGACAGATCTCCCCGCCGATGAAGAAGACTAGCGGGGCTTAGAGCTTGCTGAATCGCTTGGTCAGGGACTCTTCGAGTTGCTTCCAGCCCTTGGCCTCGTCAGTGTACGGGGCAGAAGGCAAGTAGCTGGAACGGGCGCCCAACATGTAGGAGATGTAATCCTGCAGGCCTGGGTTTGCCAGTAGCAGGGAGTTCAGCGAGTCGTCGCCAGCCCAGTCTGCGGCGTCGGCAAGCAGCTCATAAGCCTGGCGCATCTGCTCGGTATCGACGTCCTTGGGGCCTTTAGTGATGTCCTCCGCCAAACCCGTGAACGTGTACGTGTTGACCGGGTGAACAGTGATCTCGGCGGTACCACCGTTGACTTCGTCCATGACTTCCGACCACGTGGCGACCTTGGCTAGGTCGTGGTCGCCGTGTTCCACGAGCCAGCGGAGCAAGGCCTTCGGATTGTTGAAGGTGAAGATTTCCCCAAAACGACCCAAGAAGACGGGATTTTCAGCCACGTAGGTGCGCAGTGAGTAGACAATCCGACCATCGATGGCCACCTTGATGGGATCGATTCCGGAGGTTCCCCAGATGGTGGTGTCATAAGGATCCAGTGCGGCTTCAGCGGCAGCGGCTTCTTTCTCAGCGCGTTCTTTCGCCGCTGCTGCTACCTTTTCCGCGGCGTCGATCTGCGCCTGGGCTTGCGAAACCTCAGCTTCCGGCACAGCGGGGGTGTGTACGACCTTGTCGAGTGCATCCACCACGTTGTCCCAGCCCTTCAGCACGGTACGCCCGATGGCCGACCACTCGCCGAGTCCTTCTTCGGCACTGAAATGCTCGGAACCACGATCAACATTGCCGAGGATCGAGTAGCTGCCAAAGAAGCCCTGGACCTCAGCAAGATCGAGTACCTCGCCCAGCCCACGTGCCACGGAAAACGCCCGATTCACGCCGGAAACATTTTCATGTGACGGGCGACCTGCCAACATACCCGGTGCTCTGACGATGTCGTAGTAATCGCGAGTGCGAGGTACGACGCGTAGCGCATCACCGGCAGCAAAGCTGTTCCACTGTGGGTGGTTCTTCAGATCATGCTTGGCGTTCGTGTTCAGGTAGGCCAAAAGCTGCGCGGGAGACTCGAAGAAGAACACATGCTCACCCGCGCCTAAGAACGCTTGCCACTCTGCGCCGTGCTCTTTCCAGCTCGGTGCCCAAAGGGTGTAGTAGTCGCCTGCAGTGAGCGACAGCTTGACCGGGAGGATGCCTTGGTTCTGTGCCATAGGAACACATACTAGCTGCCTTTAGCCTGTTGGCCGGTAATAACCCTTGAATGCCATTCCCATATTTGTTTGGCGCAGCGGATTACGCGAAACAGGGTCACCCGCCTCGATAATGTGGCCTTGGCCGTCGTACATCGCCACGTGCCCGTCCCACACCACCAAGTCTCCTGCCTGCAGTTCCTCATGGGCTACTGGCCGTCCCACAGTTTGATCTTCCGCGATCCGGGGGATCTCCACCCCAGCTTGCCGCCAAGCCCACTGGGTGAAGCCGGAGCAGTCGAAGCCACCGTCTGGGGTGGTGCCGCCCCAGACATAAGGCGTGCCGAGCTGGGTCATCGCCGCCTGCACCGCAGACTGGCCCTGTGCGCTGCCAGCAGCTGAGGTCGGCGCGGGCCCAGAAAGCGCCACAGGTACCTCGGGAGGTAGCTCCGGTAACGGTTCGCTAGCGACGCCGTCAAGCTTTGCGACGGCCGGAGCCAGGTCCGCGCGGAGCCTATCGGCGCGGGAGCTTGCCTCCTGAACTGATAACAACGCCAAGGTGCTCAATTCCGCTATCGCGGTTGCCTGCGATCCCGGCACCGGGCTCAACAGCCGCGGGAGAATCCCCAGGGCTTGTCTCAGGAAGTTTTGGCCAATGCCCAGCAGATCACTGGTGGCTAGTGAAATCTCCGGCAGCGCGGCGCCAATGATGCTTTCGAATTGGCCATGGTTTTGCAGCAACGTATCACGTGCTCCCACCAAAGCGTTCGGGTTCGCACCGATCGCAGTGGCCACCTGCAAGGCGGTGTCCAACTGGGGTAACGTTCCGGCGGCGATTCCCACTGCGGCCGGAAGCAATTTCTCAATGGCTAGCAGCGGGGCAGTGAGGTCTATCATCTGAGCAACTCCAGGTCCCGGGCTAAGGCGGCATCATTTTCTTCTACCTGCGTTAGGACGCGCTCGGAGTTGTCTGCGACACGGTGTAGGTAGTTGCCAAGATGCGTGGCTCGTAGATTGAGCCGCTCGGCCGCTTCGCGGACTGCGACGTGAAAATCTGTGGTGTCTTCGGCGGTGACGGAGGCCGCAGAAACACTGCTTGCTTGGGCGCGAAGGTCAGAAATCAAGAGGCGAGTACGGGCTGGAGAAAAGTTAAAAAGGCTCATACTTAAATAGACTGCTGCACACCCTCAAAAGGTTGCATTAGGTATCAGAAATTTTCATCTAGACTTTCCGGTATGGATATCCGCATCGTCAACCATCCACTTGCAGCTGCCCGGCTCACGATCATGCGCGATGAACGCAGCGATAACGCTGCCTTCCGCGCGGCACTCGCTGATCTTGGTGCCATGCTGATCTATGAGGCATCACGTGACCTTGAGGTCGAGCACTTCGACGTCACCACACCCGTCGCCGTCGCGACGGGCGCCCGACTGCTCGACCCACCAATCATCGTTCCAGTCATCCGCGCAGGCTTGGGGATGATCGACCCAGCGTTGTCTATGATCCCCGATGCGCAAGTCGGTTTCATCGGCCTTGCACGCGACGAGGAAACCCACGAGCCAGTTCCTTACCTGGAAGCCCTGCCAGAGGATCTTTCCGGGCGGACAGTATTCGTGGTTGACCCGATGCTTGCCACCGGTGGCTCTTTGTTGCACGCCATCCGGCTGCTGGCGGATCGTGGCGCCACTGATATCACCTGCGTATGCATGGTGTCGGCCCAAGCGGGCGTTGACGCCTTGGCAAACTCGGGCCTGCCCTGCAAGCTGATCACTGCGACGGTAGATCCGACCCTCAATGAGGACGCCTACATCGTCCCCGGCCTCGGTGATGCCGGTGACCGCCTCTACGGGCCTCGCAACATCCAGATATAGCGCGCAGAAGCGCGGGCTACAGTCGAGTCACTAGCTCGTCTATCTCCGTGCGGAGCAGCTCGAGGAGCTCGGCAGCTCCTTCCGACTCCCAGGGCTGGTGTACCTCGAGATAGAACTTCGCCTTGCTTTCAGTTCCAGAGGTTCGCGCCAGTGCACGCACACCTGGACCTGAAAACAGTACTCCCTGCGAGCACCGTAGGTCCTCAGCGTGCACTGGTACTCCGGCAAGCGTTGTGGGCGGATGCATACGCAGCGCTGCAATCAAGCCTTCGGGGTCCGAGGTGCGTACCGCGATTTGATCGCTGAGGAACATGCCGTACCGCTTGTGCAGCGTTACTAGTTCATCGCCGAGCGTCATGCCTTGTGCTTTGAGCTCAGCGGCCCAAGCACAGGCGTAGAGCGCCGTAGCGATGCCATCTTTGTCTCCGACGAGGTGCGGAGCGGGCGCCGTCCCGATTGCCTCTTCATAAGCGAACGCCAACGTACCCGGTCGGTCATCTGCAGCGCGCACAAGGTGCTTGAAGCCGGTACAGGTGTCTTGGTAGTCCCAGCCGTAATCTGCAGCAATGTGCTTGAGCAATCTAGAGCTCACCTCAGAAGCGGCGACCACGGGGTGGTCTTCCGCGGCGATGCGAGGCATGAGCCGCACTGCGAGGAGCGGGCCGAGGTCGTCGCCACGCAGCATGACATGGGTGCCATCTGATTGCCGGTAGCCGATCGCACACCGGTCGGCGTCGGGGTCCAACGCAATGAGCACGTCAGCATCAACCTGCTGCGCGGTCTCCATGAGCAGGTCGGTAGCCCCTGGTTCTTCTGGGTTTGGAAAATCCACGGTGGGAAACAGCGGATCCGGGTAGTGCTGCGCGGTAACAGGAAAGATCTGCGCGAAGCCGGCAGACAGCAGTGCCTGCGTCGTCGCCCGGCCACCAACCCCATGCATCGAAGTGTAGGCAACCTTCAGCGCGGCACGCTCGTTGTTAACGCGAAGCAAATCCGCCTGCGGTGGTGCGATCAGATCCACTTCGTCATCAATGTAGCGCCGGAGCTGGTCCGTGGTGGGACGCACCATGACGCGGGGAACCTGTAAAGGATCCTCGATCGCCCGGATCTCCTCTTCGATCGCGTGCTCAGCAGCAGTATCGATTTGTCGCCCGTCGGAGGAATAGACCTTGTAACCGTTATAGCCTGCCGGATTATGGGAAGCGGTGATTTGCACCCCGGCATCCAAGCCACGGTTGCGAATTAGCCATGGCACGAGCTGAGTGGGCGACGGCATTGGCAGCAATGTGACTTCAAAACCAGCACCAGCAAATACCTCGGCGGTGACAGCAGCAAAGTTGGGAGAGCCGTAGCGGGCGTCGTACCCGACCACCACATGCAGGGAATCGTCTTGATTGAAGAGGACGGAGAGGGGATGATCTTTGCGCACTCGGCCCACAGATTTGGACAACCACGCGGCAAGACCGGCGGTCACCCGGGTGACCTGAATGACGTTCATTTGATCTGGTGCTGGACCAATTGGGGCGCGCATACCCGCCGTGCCAAAAACGAGCTCTCGAGGCTGGGACATATCACCAACTTAGTCGCTTTAGCTAAGCTTCGTGGCAGGAGGCAGTAAATGATTTCGATCCGATCTCACATAGACACTTGGTTAGCGGAGAACTCCGCCAGCATCCATGCGTGGCGGCATCACCTGCACCAAAACCCAGAGCTATCCCACATGGAGTATGACACCACAGCCTTCATTGAAAACGTGCTGCGTCAACACGGCCTGCAGCCGAAACCATTCCCGGGCACGGGGCTCATGGTGGACCTAGGGCCGGAGGACGCGCCTCGCTTGGCGTTTCGTGGCGATATCGATGCGCTGCCCATCGAAGAACACACCGGAGTTTCCTTTGCTTCCATGCACCCTGGAGTCATGCACGCCTGCGGGCATGACGTCCACACAACGGTCGCATTGGCCACCGCAGTAGCGCTAGCTACGTATCCACTCAAAACCGGCATCCGGGTCATTTTTCAGCCAGCTGAGGAAGTCATGGACGGCGGCGCGCCACAGGTGATCGCGTGGGGCGGATTGGAAGGCGTCGACCAGATCTTTGCGCTGCACGTGGAGCCCAAATTGCGGGTAGGGCTCATAGGGGCGCGGGCCGGGGCGATTACGTCGGCAGGCGATGTGCTGGAGATCCGCGTGTCAGGCCCTGGCGGACACACCTCCCGGCCGCATATGACGGCGGATGTAGTTTATGCGCTGTCCTCGGTGGTGACGCAGCTCCCGGCGCTGCTCTCGCGCCGGGTAGATCCGCGGACCGGAACCGTTATGGTGTTCGGGACGATTAATGCTGGTTATGCCGCCAACGCGATTCCCGAAACCGGGACGGTTTCCGGCACGATTCGCACCGCGGACATCAAGGTGTGGCGGACGATTGAGCCGCTGATGCGTGAACTCATCGCCCAGATACTGGCACCAACCGGTTGCAACTTCGATATCCGATATATCAAGGGAGTGCCACCGGTGGTCAATGATGATGTCTCCACTGCGATGCTTGTCGACGCCGCACGCACGATCGACCCCATGGCCATAGTAGAAGCTCCGCAATCTTCGGGCGGTGAGGATTTCTCCTGGTATTTGGAACATGTGCCAGGCGCGATGGGCCGGCTCGGCTGTTGGAGTGGGGCCGGCGAGAAGTTTGATCTGCATCGAGCGGACCTCATAGTAGACCCGCGGTGCGTGGAGGTTGGTGTCCGGTTGTTCGGTGCTATAGCACAGCGATTCGCCCAAGAAGCCGATAACGAAGAAAGTCGGCTAAGCTAACCGGTGCGAACCTAAATCAAAAGGCTTTGGAGGAAGAACTTAAGTGATCAATCGAATCGTGATCATCGGCGGCGGCCCTGCTGGCTACGAAGCAGCTTTGGCAGGGGCCAAGTACGGAGCTGAAGTCACCTTGGTTGAGGACCAGGGCTTGGGCGGTGCCGCCGTTGTCCTCGACTGTGTGCCTTCAAAGTCGTTCATTGCTGCGACGGGCATCTTCACTGAAATCGATGGTGCTCGTGAACTGATGCACATCGAAGAAATCAACCGTCGTGTGAAGGATCTGGCGCAAGCACAATCTGCCGACATTCTCGCCCAGATGCGTCGCGCAGGTATCCGCGTGATCAACGGCCGTGCTCGCTTCGACGACCACAGCAACAAGCAGGTCACTCACTACATCCATGTGGACAAGAATGATGGAACTACCGAGCTGCTCGAATCCGAACTCGTTCTCATCGCCACCGGTTCCTCGCCTCGCATCCTCAAGGGCGCAGAACCAGACGGCAACCGCATCCTCAACTGGCGTCAGGTCTATGATCTGCAAGAAGTGCCAGAGCACCTGATTGTGGTGGGTTCGGGTGTCACCGGCGCCGAATTCGTTTCCGCCTACGCACAATTGGGCGTGAAGGTGACGATGGTTGCTTCGCGCGACCGCATCCTCCCACATGATGATGCTGATGCAGCAGATGTCCTCGAGACTGTGCTCGCAGAAAAGGGTGTGCAGTTGGAAAAGCACGCCCGTGTGGAGAACGTGGAATACGCCGGAGATGACAAGGTAGTAGTCCACACCTCCGACGGCCGTGCCATCGAGGGATCCCATGTACTCATGACTGTCGGCTCAGTTCCGAACACCGCCGATCTCGGGCTGGAAACCGTAGGCGTTGATGTTGCTCCTTCTGGCCACATCAAGGTGGACCGAGTATCGCGCACTTCCGTTGCTGGAATTTACGCAGCCGGTGACTGCACCGATTTGTTCCCTCTCGCCTCCGTCGCCGCCATGCAGGGGCGTATCGCCATGTACCACGCTCTCGGCGAAGGCGTATCACCGATCCGTCTGAAGACGGTGGCCACCGCAGTGTTCACGCGTCCAGAAATCGCTGCGGTGGGCATTACTCAGCAAGAAGTGGCTGACGGTAAGGTCAACGCACGCACAATCATGCTGCCGCTGGCAACAAATGCGCGTTCCAAGATGCGCGGCATTCGGCACGGCTTTGTCAAGCTGTTCTGTCGTCAGGCATCAGGTCAGATCATCGGTGGCGTAGTGGTCGCCCCGATCGCTTCTGAGCTGATCCTTCCGATCGCGGTAGCAGTGAACAATCGTCTCACCGTCGCCGACCTAGCCGGCACTTTCGCCGTGTACCCTTCCTTGTCGGGTTCGATCACGGAGGCAGCACGTCAGCTCGTCACTCACGACGACCTGGACTAGCCTTCGCAGCCTAGCGAGCCTGCAGCCGCCACTGAGTTCCTTCCTTTCGGAAGGTCAACTCGGTGGCGGTTGTGCGTAGCGTGAGGGGATCTGCGAAGCCTTCGCTGCACAGGTCGAGCTCCTCGGTGGCATAACGCTGAGTCTCAACGCTGCGATCTGAGGTAACGCTGACAAAGGAGTTCATCACCTGGTCGTAGCCCTCTTCGGGGACCTTAACTGAGTCTTCTACAACTGCTACTACGTCGTGGGCCGTGACACCGGGGCACACGATGACAAAATGTTGAGCGTCCTTGGTGACGAGCTCCGATGCCGGCAGCGTCAGCACTGGGCCAGGTTCCCCTTGTAACCGGGCGAGCGCATCGTATGGCGCAGGTGGCGAACAGGCTGCCAGCCCAGGCAGCAGCAGGAAAAGTGGCCAACACAAGGACACAGCCACAACTCGTGCAGGGGACGTTGGTCTCATATCACGGACTATATGCGGTTACTGTAGGCCAGTGCCAGCAACTGGTTCACAACCGTTCGCTTTTTAGCCGGGGCGGTAGTTTAACCCGGTGTATTTCTAGCAAGCTGGACGCAGCGCGATCAGAAACATGGAAAAGTTGAGGGAGTTGTCCTAAAAGTCGCATAGGAAGGCGCCAATGTCTCAAGAAGTACAGACACCAACTTTTTCAAAGGTTCTCGTGGCCAACCGTGGCGAAATCGCTGTTCGAGCATTTCGCGCTGCTTATGAGATCGGTGCCGAAACAGTTGCAATCTTTCCCATCGAGGACCGAAACTCATTCCACCGGGCCTTTGCCTCAGAGGCGATCCGAATTGGAACTGAAGGCTCGCCGGTAAAGGCATATCTCAACATTGATGAGATCCTTCGGGCCGCGCAGGAATCCGGTTCTGATGCCATCTATCCTGGCTATGGTTTCCTCTCGGAGAATGCTCAACTTGCGCGGGAGTGTGCGGAACACGGCATCACCTTCATCGGGCCGACCCCGGAAGTACTCGAGCTGACGGGTGATAAATCAGCTGCCGTCTCTGCAGCGCGTGCAGCCGGACTCCCAACGCTCGATGAGTCGCAAGCAACTGACAACATCGATGAGTTAATGGAATCAGCGGCGGGACAAACCTACCCAATCTTTGTTAAAGCAGTCGCCGGCGGCGGCGGGCGCGGAATGCGCTTCGTCCCAGAAGCTGGGCAGCTCCGAGAACTGGCAATTGAGGCTTCGCGGGAGGCGGAGTCCGCTTTCGGTGATGCACGGGTCTACATTGAGCGCGCGGTATTGAACCCACAGCACATCGAGGTCCAGATTCTGGCGGACGCCACTGGAGACGTGATCCACCTCTACGAGCGCGACTGTTCCTTGCAGCGCCGCCATCAGAAAGTAGTAGAGATCGCTCCAGCGCAGTTCCTCGATCCTGAGCTGCGGGAGCGGATTTGTGCGGATGCGGTGAAGTTCTGTCGCCACATTGGCTACCTTGGCGCAGGAACCGTTGAGTTCTTGGTTGATGAAGCCGGAAACCACGTGTTTATTGAGATGAATCCGCGGATCCAGGTTGAGCACACGGTGACCGAAGAGGTGACCCAAGTGGACCTGGTGAAAACTCAGATGCAGATCGCGGCGGGCGTGAAATTGCGCGATCTTGGCCTCACCCAGGACAGCATCACCACTAGAGGCGCAGCGCTGCAGTGTCGAATCACTACCGAAGACCCCAGTAACGGCTTCCGTCCTGACACTGGAACAATTACCGCCTACCGCAGTCCCGGTGGTGCCGGCGTCCGTCTCGACGGTGCAGCCATGCTGGGCGGAGAGATCACGGCGCACTTCGACTCAATGCTGGTCAAGTTGACCTGCCGGGGCGCGGATTTCGCTACTGCCGTGGCCCGTGCACAGCGGGCACTCAACGAGTTTCATATTTCCGGCGTCGCAACCAACATTGGTTTCTTGCGGGCCTTGCTGCGGGAACCAGACTTCACTACCAAGCGGGTGGCTACCTCCTTCATTCAAGAGCACCCGTGGTTGATGTCGGCGCCGCCTGCCGACGACGAGGCGGGGCGCATCTTGGACTACCTCGCCGACACTACGGTTAACCGGCCGCACGGGATCCCGAGCGTGATGCCGCGGGCCGTCGATAAGCTGCCCGATCTACCCGAGCGTCGTCCCGGTAGCAAGGATCTTCTCCGCGAGCTTGGCCCGGACGGTTTCGCACGTCAGCTACGACAGCAAACAGCGCTTGCTGTCACCGACACCACCTTCCGCGATGCTCACCAGTCGCTCTTGGCCACGCGTGTTCGATCGAGTGCGCTAGTCGACGCCGCTCGAGCGGTGTCCGCACTGACACCTGAGCTGCTGTCTGTGGAGGCATGGGGTGGTGCTACCTATGACGTGGCATTGCGATTCCTCCATGAGGATCCGTGGGAGCGCTTAGACAGGCTTGCCGAGGCGATGCCGAACGTGCCAATCCAAATGCTGTTGCGCGGGCGTAACACCGTCGGTTACACGCCGTATCCCGACAGCGTCGCGCAGGCGTTTGTGCAGGAGGCTGCGTCCTCTGGCGTGGACATCTTCCGCATTTTCGACGCCCTTAACGATGTCTCTCAGATGCGGCCCGCGATCAATGCTGTGCTGAATACCGGCACCGCTGTGGCGGAGGTGGCGATGGCTTACTCAGGTAACCTGGCCGACCCGAATGAAAAGCTCTACACTCTCGACTACTACCTGCGGCTAGCGGAAGATATCGTCAATTCTGGGGCGCATGTGCTGGCCATCAAGGACATGGCCGGCCTGTTACGTCCGAAGGCAGCTGCCACCCTCGTCGGCGCACTGCGAGAGCGCTTTGACCTGCCCGTGCATGTGCACACACACGATACCGCTGGCGGTCAGCTGGCTACCTATCTTGCAGCTGCGGATGCCGGTGCGGACGCCGTTGACGTCGCTTCGGCGCCGCTGTCTGGCACCACCTCGCAGCCTTCCATGTCCGCACTGGTCGCGGCCTTCGCTGACACTGAACGCGACACCGGGCTTTCCTTGCAGGCCGTCTCTGATATCGAACCCTATTGGGAGGCGGTGCGACAGATTTACGCACCATTCGAATCAGGTACCCCAGGTCCTACCGGGCGGGTGTACCGGCATGAGATTCCGGGTGGTCAGCTCTCCAATCTCCGCGCGCAGGCGGTGGCGCTGGGTCTAGCGGATCGCTTCGAACTCATCGAGGATGCTTACGCAGGCGTGAATGAGCTCCTCGGCCGACCTACGAAGGTCACCCCGTCCTCCAAGGTTGTCGGCGACCTGGCGCTATACCTCGTGGGTGCGGGTGTGACGCCGGCGGAATTCGCTGCGGATCCACAGAAGTACGATATTCCTGACTCCGTTATTGCTTTCCTCCGCGGTGAACTTGGCACTCCTCCCGGGGGATGGCCGGAGCCACTGCGAACCCGTGCTTTGGCGGGACGTAGCGAGGCGAATCGCGTAGTTGACGTGCCAGAATCCGCGGCCGCCGCGTTGTCTGGCGATTCTGTCACTCGCCGCGCTGCGCTGGATCGACTGCTGTTCCCGAAGCCTGCGGAGGAGTTCGCAGAGCACCGTCGCTTGTTCGGCAACACCGCGATCCTCGGCGACCGGGAGTTTATCTATGGACTCGTCGCTGGCGAGGAAACGACGATCAGGCTGGCTGACAACCGGGTGCTCCTCGTGCGCCTCGACGCGATCTCCGAGCCAGATGAGAAGGGCATGCGCAAGGTCATGCTGACGGTGAACGGACAGGTTCGCCCGATGGAGGTGCGCGATAGAAACGTGGAGTCCGTGGTCAAGGCCGCTGAAAAGGCTGATCCAGGCAACCCAGGTCATATCGCAGCGCCTTTCGCGGGCACAGTGACCGTCACGGTTGCTGAGGGCGAGGAAGTCAAGGCCGGTGATGCGGTGGCTGTGATCGAGGCGATGAAGCTTGAAGCCACCATCTCCGCGCCTATCGACGGCACCGTAGAGCGCATCGCCTTGATGCAGCCCACCAAGGTAGAAAGCGGTGACTTGTTGCTCGTAGTGAGCTAACTGCTGGTACCTGCTATTTCGTGGCGTAGGGCAGCGCAAAGTCCCAGCGCAGGCGGTATAAACCTGCCAGAGTTATGCAAAGCTCTTGGTGACTGCTGTCTGCCAGCCGTCGAAAAGCGCAGGGTCGCAGGGCTGCGGTTGGTAGGTGCGTTTCTCGGCCCACAGCGCGCGGATCTCATTCAGGGATTTGTATACGCCCACCGCAAGGCCGGCTGCGTAGGCGGCGCCGAGAGCAGTGGTTTCTGTGACTGCCGGGATGGTCACAGGGACCCCGAGCTGATCAGCTTGGAACTGCATCAGCAGTGAGTTTCCCACCATTCCGCCGTCGGCTTTCAACGCTGAAATCTCGAGGCCGGTGTCTTGGTTCATCGCCTCGACTACCTCCCGGGTTTGATAGGCCACTGCTTCTAGCGCCGCGCGGGCGAAGTGGGCTTTGGTGTGAAAGCGGGTCAACCCGGTGATCACACCGCGGGCGTCAGCGCGCCAGTGCGGGGCGAGGAGGCCGGAAAATGCCGGGACTATGTAGCAGCCGCCGTTGTCAGGTACGGAGGCAGCAAGCTTTTCGACGTCCGCAGCCTGCGCAATCAGCCCCAAGTTGTCCCGCAGCCACTGGATCAATGAACCGGTGACTGCAATGGAGCCCTCGAGGGCGTACACAGTGGGTTGTGACCCAAGTTTGTAACACACAGTGGAAATCAGCCCATGCTGGGAGCGCTGGATTTCGGTACCGGTGTTCAGCAACAAAAAGTTGCCGGTGCCGTAGGTGTTTTTGACCTCTCCGGGCTCGAGGCAGGCTTGGCCGAAGGTTGCCGCTTGCTGGTCTCCGAGCACACCTGCGATCGGCACTCCGCTGAACTCGCCCACACGATGGATTTTCCCGATGACCTCAGAATTCGAGACGATGCGGGGGAGGATTGCTGGCGGGATCCCCAGCGCTTCGCATAGCGCGGGATCCCATTGGCCGGTGCGCAGATCCATGAGCATGGTGCGGGAGGCGTTGGTGATATCCGTGACGTGATCGCCCTTCGTCAGGTTCCAAATCAACCACGATTCGATGGTTCCAAATAGTAGATCGCCGTTTTCAGCTCGCTCCCGCGCACCTGGTACATGCGCCAAGATCCATGCGATTTTTGGGCCGGAGAAGTAGGTGGACACCGGCAGGCCGGTTCTTTCGAATAGCGCAGGATCGAGATCCTGACAAAAGCTGTCGGTGCGGGTGTCTTGCCACACGATCGCGTTGTACACCGGCTTCCCTGAGTGCCGATCCCACACAACAGTAGTTTCGCGCTGGTTGGTGATACCGACAGCCGCAATGTCCTCACCCGAGCACTCGGCCTTGGCTAGTACATCTGCCATCACGCGCCGGGTATTCGCCCAGATTTCCATTGGGTCGTGCTCCACCCAGCCTGGCCTCGGAAAAATCTGGCGGTGTTCGAGCTGGGAGGTTGCGAGGGCGCGGCCATGGTCGTCGAAAAGCATGCAGCGCGTAGACGTTGTGCCTTGGTCGATGGCGGCGATGATCTTGCGGCGATTGCGGAAACGGGGAGCCATGAGACCAGCCTAATCGCTTCCGGGGTGAGCTTTTCCAGCAAGTGCAGGTTGGCTAGCGTGCTTGCTCTGCCTGATACAGCGGCAGGAAACCGTCGATCCAGCGCTGAATGGCTGCGCGGCCTTCCGCGACACCGTCTCGTGTCTTCTTCGGTGGCAACATCGGATCATTCGGCAGATCGCGTTCCGGATCACCTACCGGAGCTACTTCGAGGTTGCCATCGTGGTAGCGCGCGATAGCCACGGCATTGACGTTGGTTTGTTCGCACACCGCCCAGGAATAGGCCGTATCATTGAGCCACTCTTGCTGCGCCGCGCTAATCGACGCCACCGAAGTCATCGCCTGCTCCAGCGCTATCGCGTCATCATCGCGCAAGGGTCGCGCGTAGAAGCGGCCACCGTTGACATCCATGGGCTCCATCTATTTTCCGATCTGCGTGTAGGTGGTTTTGGTTCGATACAAAGAGTCCGGCCCCACTTTCAGGACGAAGAGTAAGACAACGAGCACCGGTATCAGCAGTGCAACGAAAGTGGCGAGTTCTGGGGCTATGAGGAGAGCAAATGGGATGAGGCAAGCGTCGAGCGCAATGATTCCGATCCGACGCTGCAATCCGGAGGTGCGTTCGGTCTTGACTACCAGATCTTCGGGGATGTCGTGGACGAGGGTCTCAATATCGCCCTTAGTTCGAGCGCTCGCGGCTCGGGCGGCGCGCTGGTCGAACTCTGCGAGGCTCAGGTGGCCCGATTCCGTGGCACTCTTGAGCTTTTCAAGCGCGTACTCGCGCTCGAAATCGCCGATCAAATAGTGTTGCCGTTCTATGTCCTGCATGTTCATCATTATGCCCGTTTGATTGCCACTTTTGGGTAAACACTGACGGCCCGAGCACTCCGTGGGGAGCATTCGGGCCGTCGGCGTGTGGTTCTGCGTTAGCGGATTACTTGATTTCCATCAGGACGGCACCCTTGGTGACGCCTTCACCCGCTGCTGTTGCGATGCCGCTGACAACACCAGACTTGTGAGCCTTGACTGGGTTCTCCATCTTCATGGCCTCGAGAACGATCACGGTGTCGCCTTCGGCTACTTCCTGGCCCTCTTCCACGTTGACCTTGATCACGGTTCCCTGCATCGGAGCGGAAACTGCATCGCCGGAGACGGCTGCCTTAGCGCCACCTGCGCGGCGCTTCTTTGCCTTCTTCTTGGCGCCGCCAGCTGCGCCACCGCCGATAGCGAGATCGCCGGGGAGCGCGATTTCCACGCGACGGCCATCAATCTCCACGACAACCTTCTGAGAAGGAGTTGCTTCTTCGGCTTCTTCTACCTCGGCAGGATCAACGTAGGCAGGGATTGGGTTGTCCCACTCCTCTTCGATCCACTTGGTGTAGACATCAAACTTCTCGCCGTCACCAACAAATGCCGGGTTCTCCACGATGTGGCGGTGGAATGGGAGCACGGTAGGCATGCCTTCGACTACGTACTCGTTGAGAGCGCGGGATGCGCGCTGCAGTGCTTCGTCACGAGTCTCGCCAAAGACGATGAGCTTGGCGAGCATGGAGTCAAACTGGCCACCGATGACGGTGCCTTCCACGATGCCAGCGTCCATACGGACACCAGGGCCGGAAGGCTCAACGTACTTGGTGACCTTGCCTGGAGCAGGCATGAAGTTGTTGCCGGCATCTTCACCATTGATGCGGAACTCGAAGGCGTGGCCACGTGGGGTTGGATCTTCCTTGATATGGAGTTCCTTGCCCTCGGCGATGCGGAACTGCTCGCGTACCAGGTCGATGCCAGTGGTGACTTCGGTGACAGGGTGTTCCACCTGGAGGCGGGTGTTGACCTCGAGGAAGGAGATCAGTCCATCGGAACCAACGAGGTATTCGACGGTGCCAGCACCGTAGTAGCCAGCTTCCTTACAAATGGCCTTGGCAGACTCGTGCAGGCGGGTGCGCTGGTCTTCGGTGAGGAATGGGGCCGGAGCCTCCTCAACCAGCTTCTGGAAGCGACGCTGGAGGGAACAGTCGCGGGTGCCGGCGACAACAACGTTGCCGTGTTGGTCAGCAATGACCTGACATTCTACGTGGCGCGCCTTGTCCAGGTAACGCTCCACAAAGCACTCGCCACGGCCGAAAGCTGCAACGGCTTCGCGGGTAGCGGACTCGTAGAGGTCGGCTACTTCTTCCATCTTGTAGGCAACCTTCATGCCGCGGCCGCCGCCACCGAATGCTGCCTTAATGGCGATAGGGAGACCGTATTCTTCGGCGAAAGCAACGACCTCGGAGGCATCCTTCACTGGCTCTTTGGTGCCAGGGGCCATTGGGGCCTCTGCCTTAAGGGCGATGTGGCGGGCGGTAACCTTGTCGCCCAATTCGCGGATGGACTGCGGGGAAGGGCCGATCCAGATCAGGCCAGCGTTGATGACGGCTTCCGCGAAGTCGCCGTTTTCAGACAGGAAGCCATAACCAGGGTGGATAGCGTCCGCGCCGGACTTCTTTGCAGCGTCGAGGATCTTATCGAAGACGAGGTAAGACTCGGCAGAGTTCTGGCCACCCAGCGCGAAAGCCTCGTCGGCCATCGATACGAAAGGTGCATCCGCGTCTGGGTCGGCGTAAACAGCGACGCTCTTGATGCCGGCATCGCGTGCTGCGCGAATAACGCGAATTGCAATCTCACCACGGTTTGCAATCAGCACCTTGGTGATCTTCTTGGTCTCGACGGTCACGTCTAACCCCTCCTGGAAGTTTCTATGCGCTAGTTGAGTGAACTATTCACGCTTGTTACTAAGTTGTGCCACGTCCCACAGCTGGCTGGGGGTGCAGTGCGTGACACTTATTGTTACACAAGATGTCGCAAGTTCGAATGGAATCGAGTGAAGGAATGTGGCATCGCACCCCCAAGCGGGAGTAAAAAAATTGCCTGAACAATGTTCAAGGAGTAGGTCAGGAATCCTTATTGATTGGCATACGTACCATGTTGCCCCACTCGACCCATGCGCCGTCGTAATTCAGTACGTCTGCAAACCCGAGCAAGTTTTTCAGCACGAACCAACTGTGAGCGGAACGCTCGCCTTCGTGGCAATACACGATGGTGTGGGACTGTGGATCCAATCCTGCGTAGATCTGTTCCAGCTCCTCCCGTGACCGGAAGTAGTTATTGGCCATGACGCTTGACTCGCAGGCGACATTCTTGGCACCAGGAATATGACCGCGACGAATCGTCGGCTGGCTTTGTTGAGTTTCCGTGCCCTGGTATTCCTCGGAGCTGCGGACGTCGACAAGTGTTCCGGTGTCAATGACGGCGCGCACATCATTGACAAAAGCGCGCAGATGATCTTCTTTTAAGGTGGGGACGGGGTAGCCCGCTGCTGGATACTCCGGGACATCGTAGGAAGTATCGCGTTCCTCTGCCATCCACGCGTCGCGGCCGCCGTCGAGTAGGCGGACATCTTTATGGCCAAACAGCTCGAACACCCACAAGGTATAAGCGGCCCACCAATTGCGCTTATCTCCGTAGATCACCACGGTGTCATCCGGAGCGATTCCTTTCTCATCCATTAGAGCTGCAAATCGTTCAGGTGAAATGAAGTCGCGGGTGAGGGGATCGTTGAGGTCGCGGTGCCAGTCGATCTGGATAGCGGTAGGGATGTGACCGATGCTGTACAACAGGGAGTCTTCATCAGACTCGACCACCTTTAGTCCCTTCGAACCAAGTTGGGCAGAGAGCCATTGTGGGGATACGAGGCGCTCAGGGTGGGCGAAAGCCTTGAACTTGGGGTTCGGGTCTAGGGGTACGGCCATGGGTCGGCAGCCTTTCCATAATCTATGAGCAGTGGTTAGCCACCACCTTAGCGGGAATCGCTGCCGGACAGTCACAGCTCAAGAAGGGGTGTGCTCCGTCTAACATTTTGAAGGTGGGGGTATTCGGTGGGGCGGTCAGCTTTGGGATGCCAGGCCACAACCTGTGGTTTTGCGCACCAAATATTCATTGGCCCTGCAAGCAAGGTGCCGCAAAGATAAGGTTTTTCTTAAGCAGGGCGCGAATCCACGAGCCTTGTGCACACAGAGCTACCAAGGAGAGCGCATGAAAAAGGCAATCGTCGTATTCGAAGTCGAGGGTGGCAGCGACAAGCAAATTAACGGTCACCGTAAGGACACCCTGCCCATCGTCGATGCCATTAAGGCAGCGGGCTGGAATTCCGAGGTTGTCTTCTACCGTCCGGAGTGGTCGGAGAAGCTCTTCGAGTACGTGTCCGAGAATTTTGACGCTTACATTTCCCGTGTGAACCCAGGCAATATTCCTGGTGGTGAAAAAGGCTACTTCGATCTGCTCACCAAGCTCTCCAACGAAGCAGGCCTCGTGGGCATGTCTACTCCAGAGGAAATGATGGCCTATGGAGCGAAGGATGCGCTGGTAAAACTCAACGACACCGATTTGGTTCCAGCGGACACCGCAGCCTATTACGATGTCGAGACCTTCCACAACACCTTCCCAACCTCTATCTCCTACGGTGAACGCGTACTCAAGCAGAACCGCGGCTCTACTGGCGAAGGTATCTGGCGCGTCCAGCTTGAGGACAAGGAGCTGGCAGCTTCCGTGGCTCCAGGCACCGCCTTGCCACTGGATACTGTGCTGCGCTGCACGGAGGCCGTAGATAACCACACCGAGCTCAAGCCGCTCGGCGAATTCATGGATTTCTGCGACCAGTACATCATCGGTGAAAACGGCATGCTTGTGGACATGCGATTCATGCCACGCATCGTTGAAGGTGAGATCCGTATCCTGCTAGTTGGCCCGCATCCCGTATTCGTGGTGCACAAGAAGCCAGCTGCGGGCGGTGACAACTTCTCCGCGACGCTGTTCTCCGGAGCAAAGTACACCTACGACAAGCCAGAGGCATGGCAGGAGCTCATCGACCTGTTCGCTGCAGCTCGCCCAGTTATCGCTGAAAAGCTCGGTGGTGACAACATTCCGCTGATTTGGACCGCTGACTTCATGCTTGCCGACGGCGAGAACGGCGAAGACACTTACGTTCTCGGTGAGATTAACTGCTCTTGTGTTGGCTTTACTTCGGAACTCGACATGGGAATCCAGGAAATGGTGGCTAAGGAAGCCATCTCCCGCGTGGAGAAGAAGTCTGTCTAGACTTCTTAGCGCAGTGATCGCCCCGCCATCTGGAGGCTGGGCGATCACTTTTTCTCTGTCAGTACTCAGCGGCGGCTAAGCTCGCTCCTGCCCCGGATTCGGAAGAATTCCACGATAAGCAGTACTGCGCCGAAGATCCCGAGGACCAGAAACACTGGAAAGGGCCAGTACGTTACCAGTGCGTTGAAGCTCCGACCCCTGATCGCCACTGCGGTGATCGCGACGATCGCCCAGGCTAGCAGTAGCGTGCTTCCTTGAAATACTCGTCGCTTGTGGGAATCGCTTAACAAAACGGCGCTGCACCCCTCGTAGTTCGCCGACCTGAGCCGGAAGCGTTTCTAAGGTCTCTAGATATGCTGATAACACTCCCAACGAAGCGTTGTCAGCGGCAATTCTAGGCGGGTTACTGCGCAGGAGCTTCTTCAGTCATCGGCAAGGTGAAGCCGTTGTCGTCGATGTTGCAGACGGTGCCCTGCTCAGCGGTGACCATGCAGCGTCCAGCGCCAACGGTTAGCTCCTGGCCAGGATTAAGCAGTGCTGGCTGCTCCCCGGTCATGGTGTTGAAAGGCAGTGGCGGATTCTCTTCGTAGAAAGCTGGCTCGCCAGTGATAACCCCGACGATTGCTTCGGGAGTCTCTCCAGTGCGGCAGACCACGTATTGTGCCCCCTCAGGGCCCATGTCCTCAGAAATGCGGCAGTATTCGCTCTCCGGGGTGGAAAACTCTGCGCCGTTGTCGCCCCAGCTGCTCTTGAAGAGCTCTGGGTTAACTTCTTCCGCTTGAGCCATCGGAGTGAGTACGAGGCTCAGGCCGATGCCGAGGATGAGGGGGGTGTGTCGGATGCGCATCAAAGAATCCTGCCAATCGCATAGAAAAGAACTACTGTCACTGAGAACTTTAGACTATGGCTATTTGAAAAATAAGTCCAGTAAATTTCGATTAGATAACAATGCTCAATTTTTCGGTGCTAGTGCAGGCCGGTTGAGCCCATCGCCTGCTGGATTGCGGCTACTGAGCGCTCTAGAGCGAGAGCTTCCCAAGCATTGAGAGAAACCGGAATGCGCCGTTCGGCTCCCCCTGCACCAATCACGGTGGGTAGCGATAGCGCGACGTCTCCAGAATGGCCGTACTCGCCACGCAAGGTTGTGCAGGCCGGGTAAATAGCTTTCTCATCCAATAGCACCGCGCGCGCCATCGCAACCGCCGATTGGGCGACGCCCGCGTTGGTCCAGCCCTTTGATCGGAACACATCATAGGCGGCATCTACTACGGCTTGCGCTAGCTCCGCCGGGTCCAGGGTTACCCCGAACTGTGCCGGCAGTTCGGCGGTGGGGATCCCCGCGACAGACAGGTGGCTGAGAACTGGGAAGGCGGACATGCCGTGCTCGCCCATCATGTAGCCGGTCACGGAGGTGGGGGAGACCCCCACCCGGTCGGCGACGATGCGCCGCAGTCGGGCGGAATCGAGCATGGTCCCGGTGCCGAAGATTTTACCGGCGGGGTAGCCGAACTCGTTCTCGGCGATGTACACCATGGTGTCCAGCGGGTTGGTGATCAGAATGATAACCGCCTCGCGTGTGTGTGCGGTGATGCCGGCCATGACCTCGTGGATCACTTGCGCGTTGTGTGGGGCCAGTGCGGCGCGGTCCGGCTTGGCGTCGGGGTGCTCGGGGTCCACCAGCATGGAGGGGCCGGCGGCGCAGATGATGACGTCTGCATCGGCGCAGTCTTCGTAGCCGCCGGAGCGCACGCTTGCCGACGCAATTGTGTGCAATCCCGTGGCCTGGTGCTGGTCGAGGGCTTCACCATGCGCAACAGTCTGGTCGCAATCGATGGTGACGATCTCCCCGAAAAGATTGAGCTTCATGGCGTCGGCAAGCACGTAGGATCCCACGTGGCCGACTCCGACGATGACAAGTTTGTGTGTGCTGACCATGTGTAGATCCTTTCTGCGCCTGTGTAGTCCACGCTACGCCGGTTTCGGGCATAGGAAAGGGGCCCGGCGAAAACGCCGAGCCCCTAGTAGCTCAAGAGCTACACGCGGTTCTTCTTCAACCAGGTGTATAGGCCTCCGATGAGACCTGCGAACACAACCAAGCCCACGAATTGAGCTGGGGTTTCGAAAGATTCTGGGGTGATGGCCAGTGGCTCGTCAGACCCAGTGGCTCCGATGATGCCAGCCAGCAAGACTCCGAAGAGCGATTCACCGACGATCAGGCCGGTTGCGAGCAGCACGCCGAGACGCTTGACCGGCTCGCCGCCATTCTTCTCCGCCCAGTTGTCGTATGCGCGTCCGATGAAGGCGCCGATCGGGATGATCAAGGTGAGGCTGATCGGAAGGTACATACCCATGCCCACAGCAAGTGGCGGTAACCGAAGGTTGGAAGTGGTGCGTGCCAGGATTTCATCTACCAAAATCACGCCGGCGCCAATTGAGGCTCCGAGGCCGATCAAAGACCAATCCAGCGAATCGCCGAAAATGCCCTGCGCCACGGAGGAAAGCAGTGCGGCCTGTGGCGCGGCGAGGGCGTTTGCACCGGCACCAGGTGCGCCTTGAAAACCGAAGCCGGTGAGCATCAGCTGCAAGACCGGCGGGATGATTGCGGAACCGAACAGGACACCCAAAATCAAGGCAACCTGCTGCTTCCACGGGGTGGCGCCGACGAGCTGACCTGTCTTCAGATCCTGGAGGTTATCGTTGGAAATGGTGGCAATGCCAAAAACAATGGCCGCGGTGAACAGGGTGTATGCGACGAGCGTAGTCGGATCCTCACCGCCTGCCAGCAACTTGATCAATAGGGCAGCAGAAATGACAACGATGATGCCCACGCCGGAAATCGGGCTATTGGAAGCGCCGATAAGACCAGCCATGTAGCCACAAATCGCTGCGACCAGCAGGCCGACAGCCAATACGTACACAATGCTCAAGGCGATCAAGCCGGTGGCGTGGTGGGCGATGAGGGTGTCCTTGGTGAACAGCCACAGCAACAACCCAACAGGGATCATCGAGGCGAGGGTGACTCCTGCAACTACTGGGAACGGGATATCGCGTTCAGTGATATCGACGGTTTGGCCGCTGCGACGATCTCGGGAGGAAACCAGCGAGCTCTTGATGCCCGAGACGATAGGGCCGATGATCTTGATGAGGGTCCAGACCGCTGCGATCGCCATCGCGCCTGCGCCAACGAAGCGCACATCTGAAGAGAAGGTGCTGGAGACGACGCTGGAGATGTCCCCAGATTCCGGTAGCGTTCCTGCGGTAAAGACCGGCAGCAGAACGCCATAAGAAATCAGCAGGCCGATGATCATTGCGATGCCCACACCCACGCCCACAAGGTGGCCGACGCCGATCAAAGCGAGAGACATGGAGGTGGCTGCCATCGTGCCACCGGAGCCGATACGGAAGGCCGTCGATAAGCTGCCGGTGGCAACCTTAAGGGCGGTGAGCAGCGCGTAGCCTGCTGAAGCGAGAGAGCCGAAGGTGATGACCTTGAGGCCAACCTTGTTCTCTTCCGCAGAGCCGTTCTCATCGCCGACGCGCAGAACTTCTGCTGCAGCGACTCCCTCCGGGTAAGGCAAGTCGGAGCCGGTCACGAGCGCGCGACGCAGCGGGATGGAATAGGTGACACCCAAGATGCCGCCAATCGCACATACTGCCGCGGTGGTCCAATAGCTAAACCCACTCCACCATCCGACCATCACGAGGCCCGGGAGGACGAAGATGATGGCGGATAGGGTGCCTGCCGCGGAGGCGATGGTTTGTACGATGTTGTTTTCTTGGATGGTATGGCCAGCGAACTTGCGCAAAACGGCCATGGAAATAACCGCTGCCGGGATAGAAGTGGCAAAGGTTAGGCCTACCTTCAAACCGAGGTAGACGTTGGCTGCAGTAAATACCAGGGTGATAATGCCACCGATGATCACGCCGCGAAGGGTGAGTTCTCTTACCGATGGGCCGGGATTGTTCTCCATGAAGAAAAAATTTACACCCTTAAGCGCTATTTAACCCAGCAGAGATTCAACTACCGAGTTGTCGCAGTCTGAAAGCAGCGCCCGGCAGCGGTCATACTCGGCATCTTCTCCGATTTCTCGAGCAGCTAAGGCCAATTGGGCGATGGCTCGCAGCACCCCTAGATTAGGGGCATGAGCAGCAGGAACAGGGCCGAAGCCTTTCCAGCCGTTCCCGCGAAGCAGGTCTAGGCCCCGGTGGTAGCCGGTCCGGGCAAATGCGTAGCGGACGAGGGGATCTTCAGCCTTTTCTGCGAGCAAGGCCCACGCTTCCGGGTTCTCGGGCCGTTTGTAAGGATCAGCGGAATCAAAGGCTGGGACGTGGACTGGCGGGGGAGTCAGTTGCATTACTTGACCTCTGCTTTCTGTATGGTGACTTCTTCTGCTGGGGCGCCATCGCCGGCACCTGTCGCGGTGCCCTTGGCGGCGATGCTGCGCACTACCTGGAGGGATTCCGGCGTCATCGTGCCGAAAAGGGTGTAATTGGGAGGCAGCGGCGAGTCTTCATAATTGAGGAAGAACTGTGAGCCGTTGGTGTCCGGTCCGGCGTTTGCCATCGCGATCGTTCCGGCCTTGTACAGGCCCTTTTCTACGGTACCTACTGGGTATTCATCAGCAAAACTGAACCCAGGTCCACCACTGCCGCTACCTGTTGGGTCGCCGCATTGCAGGACGAAGATGCCACTGTTTGTCAGGCGGTGGCAAACAGTGTTGTCGAAGTAGCCCTGCTTGGCTAGGTGGGTTATGGAGTTGACGGTGCAGGGCGCTTGGTCTGCGTTGAGGTCGAGATCGATATCGCCCGCCGAGGTAGTCAGACGCAGCCCCACCATCCCAGTCGGTGCATCGCCTGCCGGCTTGTCGACGTCCCTAGCCGCAGCCTTGCTGGATTTGTATTGGCAGGCAGCATTGGATTCCGGCTTAGTGGTAGTGCTGCAGGCGCTGAGCGAGGCGGTAAGGATTGCCAGCACACCGCCGACAAGGAGCTTTTTCATGTTTCACCAAAATTCTGAGACGTTGATACCGAAAGAGTACAGTGCTTTCCGTACCAGTGGCAGGGATAAGCCGATCACGCTCGAGGGATCGCCCTCGATGCGATCGATGAACCAGCCGCCCATTGCCTCTAAGGTAAATGCTCCGGCGCACTGCAACGGCTCTCCAGATTGGGCGTATGCCGCGATGTCTGCGTCGCTAGCTTGCGCGAAGTGGACCCGAGTGCGGGAAGTTCCGGTGTAAGTTCCGGCAGGGGAGATGAGATGGTGCCCGGTGATCAACTCAGCGGTTTTGCCACGTTGGGCTCGCCATCTCTCGATGGTGGCCGCCACGGTATGGGGCTTTCCTTGTAGCTCTCCGTCCAAGAGCAGCATGGAATCACCGCCGATCACCACGTCAGCAGGGTAGTGGTGTGCAACCGCTTCCGCCTTGGCTTGTGCCAGCTTCTCGACGACCGTAGCCGGCTCCGCTCCAGTCAGTGAAGCGATAATGCGGTCTTCATCGACATCTGCGGGGTGAATAACGGGAGACACCCCCGCGGATTCCAGGATGGATTTCCGCGAGGGTGAGCTTGAAGCGAGTACTAGGTGCATGTCGACTTACCCTACCCAAATGTTTGCGTTTTAAGGGGCTTTAGCGCTTGGGTAGGAGAAGTAGACCCCAGCTAGAAGTAGGACACGTTGTGGAAAGCATTGGGATTGTAGGTGGTCGGGCGCTGGAGGCGCTCCGAGATACAGCCCCAGTTGTTACGGTCACGGGTCGGCTCCGCTGCGGGCGCAGCGCTGAGACCGGCGAAGAGCGCAGTCAGAGCTGCGACCTGCGTCGCATCTGGGTTGCCCTTCGTAATGGTCAGGAATGGCTTTTTGTCTTCCATGGAAATCCTTACAGTGGGATGTTGCCGTGCTTCTTGGCTGGGACGCTGACAACCTTGCGCTCCAGGAGACGCAGGCCTTCGATGATCTGGCCACGGGTCTCAGAAGGTGGGATTACGGCATCGACGTAGCCACGTTCTGCAGCCATGTATGGGTTGACGAGGGTTTCCTCGTAGCTCTGCTCGTATTCCTTCATTACCGCTGCCACATCCTTGCCTTCAGCAGCAGCTGCCTTGAGTTCCTTGCGGTAGATGAATCCGACAGCGCCGGATGCACCCATGACGGCGATCTGGGCGGTCGGCCATGCCAGCACGAGGTCCGCGCCCATGTCCTTGGATCCCATCACGCAGTAGGCGCCGCCGTAAGACTTGCGGGTAATGACGGTGATCTTGCCGACGGTGGCCTCAGAGTAGGCGTACAGCAGCTTTGCACCACGACGGATGATGCCGTCGTATTCCTGGTTCGTGCCTGGGAGGAAGCCAGGAACGTCCACGAACTCGATGATCGGAATATTGAAAGCGTCACAGGTGCGGACGAAGCGAGCGGCCTTCTCAGAAGCCTTGATATCCAAGCAGCCGGCAAACTGCATTGGCTGGTTAGCCACGATGCCAACGGAGCGACCTTCAACGCGGGCGAAGCCGATGATGATGTTCTCCGCGTAGGATTCCTGAATCTCCAAGAACTCGCCGTCATCGACAACGCGGGTGATGACGTCCTTCATATCGTAAGGCTGGTTCGGGGAATCTGGGATCAGGGTGTCCAGCTCGAGGTCGGAATCGTTGATGTTCTCCTGGATTGAACCAATCATCATGTCTGATTCCATGCGTGGCGCTTCGGCACGGTTGTTGGCAGGCAGGTAGGAGACCAGCTCGCGAACCCAGTCGAGTGCGTCAGCGTCATCGGCGCCGGTGTAGTGCGAGGTTCCCGAAGTAGACATGTGGGTGTGAGCGCCACCGAGCTCTTCCTGGGTGATGTCCTCGCCGGTGACGGTCTTAATCACATCCGGGCCAGTAATGAACATCTTGGAAGTCTTGTCCACCATGACGATGAAGTCAGTGAGCGCTGGAGAGTAAACGTGTCCACCTGCACAAGCGCCCATGATCAAGGAGATCTGTGGGATAACGCCGGAAGCCTGTACGTTTCGGTAGAAGATCTTGGAGTAAGAACCCAGTGAGACAACGCCCTCCTGGATGCGGGCGCCAGCGCCCTCATTAATACCGATCAGAGGTACACCGGTCTTGATTGCCAGGTCCATGATCTTGACGATCTTCTCGCCATAAACTTCGCCGAGTGCGCCGCCGAAAACGGAACCGTCCTGAGAGAACACACAGACTTTGCGACCGTCAATGGTGCCATAGCCGGTGACTACGCCGTCGGTGACTGGGCGCTTAGCGTCCAGGCCGAAGTTCTTAGAGCGGTGCCGTGCCAGAGCGTCGATCTCGACGAAGGAGCCCTCGTCGAAGAGGTACTCGATGCGTTCACGAGCGGTTTTCTTGCCCTTTTCGTGCACCTTCTGAATAGAAGCCTCGCCCATTGGGGCGTGGGTCTCGGCGATGCGGGCGCGAAGATCGGCCAGCTTTCCGGCGGTGGTCGTCAGGTCAGGCGTCTCGGCGCCAGTGTTCATTGCGGCAGTCATGGCAATCAGTCTATGTTGTTGACCCACTTTTGTTTACTGAGTGGGCAATCGAATTTGGGCAGAACCCAAAAAAGGTGGTGACTCGACCCGCTTTTAGGGGTAAAAGCGGGCCACATCACGTATTAAAGCGGAATGTTTCCGTGCTTACGTGCGGGGCGCATCACATTCTTCTTGCTAAGGAGGCGAAGATTGCGTGCGATTTGCGCTCGGGTTTCGGAAGGCAGGATGACGGCGTCGATAAGCCCCCGTTCCGCCGCCGCATATGGCGTGAGCATGTGATCTTCATACTCGCGCTCAAAAGAACGGATGAGCTGCTCAACGTCGAGCTTTTTCGCAATCGCGTCCTTTATATCTTTACGGTAGATAAAGCCCACTGCTCCGGCGGCGCCCATGACGGCAATTTGCGCGGTCGGCCACGCAAGATTCACATCCGCGCCAAGCCCCTTTGAGCCCATAACGCAGTACGCGCCACCATAAGCCTTGCGCATAGTGACCGTGATCTTTGGGACGGTGGCCTCTCCATAGGCATATAGGAGTTTTGCGCCACGCCGCAGAATGCCCTCGTACTCTTGGCCGGCGCCGGGGAGGAAGCCAGGGACGTCGACAAGCATGATGATCGGGATATTAAAGGCATCGCAGGTGCGGACGAAGCGTGCGGCCTTTTCGGAGGAGTCGATGTCGAGACAGCCAGCGTATTGAGTTGGCTGGTTGGCCACGAACCCGACGGACTGGCCTTCGATGCGACCGAAGGCGATCACAACGTTCTCGGCGCGATCCGCCTGGATCTCGAAGTAGTCCGAGTCATCCGTGAGGATGGAGATGACATCTCGGACATCGTAAGGAGTGGTGGGGGAGTCGGGGATGATGCTATCGAGTAGCAGGTCATCGACGGTTGCCTCGATGCTCTCTGCAGGTTCGAGAGGAGCGAGGTCGCGGTTGTTACTTGGCAGGAACTCGAGCAGGTCCTGTACCCACTCGAGTGCATCTTCATCGCTTTCCGCAACATAGTGGCAATTTCCGGCCGTTGCCATGTGGGTGGAGGCGCCGCCCAGTTCCTCCTGGGTGATAACTTCGCCGGTCACGGTCTTGATCACGTCGGGACCGGTGACGAACATCTTGGATTGCTTCTCCACCATGACAACAAAGTCTGTGAGTGCGGGGGAATATGCGTTTCCGCCTGCGCAGGCGCCCATGATGACGGAAATCTGCGGGACGACGCCAGAAGCGTTCACGTTGTGATAGAAGGTACGCGCGATCTGGTCGAGCGATACGGCACCATCTTGAATGCGGGCGCCGGCCCCTTCATAGAGGCCGATCAGCGGACGGCCGGTGTTGACGGCAAGTTCCATGATTTTGATCATCTTCTCGCCGTACACCTCGCCGAGCGCGCCGCCCATGATGGTGCCGTCCTGGGAAAAGACGCACACCTCACGTCCGTTAATTGTTCCCCAGCCGGTAACGATGCCGTCGGTGACGGGTCGTTTTGAATGCATCCCAAAGTCGTGGGTGCGATGGCGTGCGAGCTGGTCAGTTTCGACGAAAGATTCCTCGTCGAGGAGGAAGTCCAGGCGCTCTCGTGCGGAGAGGCGGTCTTCGCGGGGTTTGGAAATCGTCAGCGCTTCGCTGCGGCGGGCCTTGAGGTCAGCAATTTTCTCCGCGGTAGTCGCGTGTGCTGCTTGCACTGGTTCCGTGATGTCATCGAGCCGTGGCAAAGGTGAGGAAATGGTCATGTTCGGGGAGTTTAAGGGGTTTTATGGTTAGTTTCCACTAAGAAAACACAATTCTTGAGGGATCGCTCACGTTTTTCCAGTTCAGGACACAAAAGAAATCTGCGTCACATTTTTCCGGCGTGTCGCGCTGAATGTCGCCGAGGTAGGGCAGAATCCGCCATTCTGCCAGGTGAAACTCGCCACATTGACCGAACGACTACACTCTTTTCTTATGAGAGAGCCGCTGAACATCGATGCTTTACGCGCTGCAACGCAGCTGCCACGCATCGACTACACCGCAGAGACAGGTTCCACCAATGCAGACCTAGTCAAAGCCGCCCTGCAGGGGGCGCCCGAGTGGACCGCAGCTGTGACGGACTATCAAAGCGCTGGCAGGGGTCGTCACGGGCGGGTATGGACCGCGCCACCGATGTCACAAGCCACCATGTCGATCCTCATCCGGCCGTCGACAAGCGCGGTGGAGCGCCTCGGCACCATGCCGCTGGTCACGGGACTGGCGCTTATCGACGCCCTCAGTGACACCTACGACGTCGCCCTGAAATGGCCCAACGACGTCCTCATCAACGGACGCAAGGTCTGCGGCATCCTCGCTGAGGTTGCCCAGTTTCAGCCGGAACCTGCGATTGTGATTGGTCTGGGCTTGAACGTCTCTCTTAGCGAGGATGAGCTTCCCGTGCCACACGCGATCTCTCTAGAAATGGTCGGCGGCCCGGTAGATCGAACTGTGCTGGTCGGAAGCGTCCTTATTGCTCTTAAAGAGCGTTTGACGCAGTGGATGAATAATGAGCCGACTCTTATGCGGGACTACCGCGCCGTTTGTAGCTCTATCGGGCAACAAGTGCGCGTTCACCTCCCGGGTGATAAGGAGCTGCTCGGCGAGTGCATCGGTGTGGCAGATGATGGACTAATCCAAGTGCAGTCCGCAGATGCGGTAGTACATGAAATCGCTGCCGGCGATGTGGTTCACCTGAGGTTGCAGCAATGAACGAGTCTTTCCGTTACGATCTCACCGCACCGCTAAGTTCTCTGACCTTTCCCGTCATCGAAACCTTGTTGCTCACTACCGTTTGTTGGATGGCCATCGGCTGGGCTGACAATCAAGGGCTGGTTGACTTGCATAACGGCATCGCAGTGCTGTGGATGCTGTTGATATTTTGGCGACTCATCCTGCCATTGCTGCGGCTAAGGCGACAGCGTTTTGCCGTCACCTCCGAGCGCCTTATTGTACGGGCGCCGGGATTTGGTTCCCGAGAAGATTCCATCCCGCTGCAGCACATCCTGGGAGCATATAAGAAGAAGGGCTCACTATATGTAGATGTCTCAGGCATGAGCCGGCCGCTGATCTTCCCGGATGTGCCGAAGACAAAACGCGTTGCGGCGGAGATCAACGAACTTATTGCTGGACGCCGGCAGTCTTGGTAGGTCGTGAGTACGAATTAAGTCCGGTGATGCTTGGGGGAGCGGCCGTTGTGATGTCAGCCTTTCGAGTAGATGTAGGAATTGAGTCGAAAGGTATCCATGATGGCCGCCCTAGTCGCAGTTGGGGTCCATTACCGGATCAATTCATACGCCACGCCAACGGGCACAACCCATTTGAAACTACGTTCACCAGCACGACGTAATCCCTGAAAAGGAAAGGCAACTACCTCATCCACTATTGGGAATGGAGGCTCACAATGGTCTCTCTGATGTATAGATATCCCTCTGAATAATTCTATGGGTTTCGAACAACCGGAGAATCATCAGTTGTTGTCATCGCTTTAAATCGGTGCAGTTCAAAACGTAGTTGGGCGCTTCTTGGTTTTCGCATTTGAGCGCCTGAATTCTGAAAGCTAAGCCAGTTTGGGTACGCTATTTGTTAACCACTTGACTGATGCGCTGCTAATGGACTTCCCTGAGAGCTGGGATATTTGCTAGCTCTTCCATTGGAAGTCTCCAGTGGGTTCGATAGGACCGATGAATTTGGAATCTCCTTTGCGAGTGCTGATCGTGACACCCCACGGGATTTCATCGATGTAGGCGTAGAGTCGCGGTTCAGATTCGTGGGTGAATCCGTGGTGATAGTCCCACTTGCTTCCAAAGCCGTCTGCCGTTAATCCGATATTGGTCACGAGCATTCGGAGGCATTCGCTAGGTGTGGTCAGATCAATGCGACCGCAGGGGAGCTTGAACGTGTCCGCGATGCGAGTCATGTTGAAGAATAATGGCAACGGAAATGTCATCTCGGGTTGGTAAGTTGTCGTAATGACCGCGTCGGGATAAAACAACAAATCCGAGTGGAGCCAGACGTGATCTCCCGGTTCTATCTGGCTTCCCGCGCACGTTTTTGCCCATGTGTCGGAAAACTCCTCAAGGTTCAGCTTCATAAAACCTAAGGTTATTTGAGTGTTGATCTAGGCGCTATAGTTATTAGCCGTGACTGACAACGTAGGGAATCCAGCAGCGCACGCACCAGACATGCCAATTCTGTGTGTGATTGGCGATGGACAATTGGCACGCATGATGCAGACCGCGGCGATCGAGCTCGGGCAGTCTGTGCGTGTGTTGGCCAGCTCGCTGGAGGAGAGCGCCTCGCAGGTCGCAGCCGATGTTGTACTGGGCGACTACAAGAACCTCGACGACCTCCGCGCCGTCACCCACGGCGCTACCGCTGTCACTTTTGACCACGAGCATGTGCCAAACGAGCATTTGGAAACCCTGATCTCTGAGGGAATCAATGTCCAGCCTCGCCCGACAGCTTTGGTGAATGCTCAGGACAAGCTCGTCATGCGCACTCGACTGAAAGAGCTTGGTGCTCCGGTTCCACCGTTTGCGGCCATCGAATCAGTGTCGGAAGCGGAGGCCTTTTGGGAAGAGGTTGATGGCGCGGTGTGCCTTAAGGCTCGCCGTGGCGGTTACGACGGCAAGGGCGTGTGGTTCCCATCGTCCAAGCAGGAGCTTGTTGGGCTCGTCGAGAAGCTGCTTGCGGGCGGCACCCCGCTGATGGCAGAACAGAAAGTTAACTTGCTGCGTGAGCTTTCAGCGATGGTCGCTCGGCGCCCGTCCGGAGAGGTTAAAGCTTGGCCGGTAGTCGAGTCCATCCAAAAGGACGGCATTTGCTGGTTTGCTATCGCCCCAGCACCTGGACTCAAAGCGGAATTGAAGAAGCAAGCGGAAGAAACCGCAATTAAGACCGCAGAAGTCCTCGGTGTCACTGGTAACCTCGCTGTCGAGCTTTTCGAGACTCCGGACGGCATCTTCGTCAACGAGCTTGCGATGCGCCCGCACAACACCGGTCACTGGACGCAGAATGGCTGCGTCACCGATCAATTTGAGCAGCACATTCGCGCAGTGCTCGACATGCCGCTAGGTAGCACGGACACGCTGCAGGAATGGTCAGTTATGGCCAACGTGCTGGGGGCGCCAGAAGATCCGGAGATGCCGATGCCGGAGCGTATGCGCGAGGTATGGAAACGATTCCCGGATGCCAAGATTCACTTCTACGGCAAGCAGCACCGTCCGGGCCGTAAGATCGGGCATGTGAACTTCACCGGGAACGGGAACGTGGCAGAGCTCAAGACAAAGGGCGAGCTCGCGGCTCACTTCCTGGTCCATGCAGAATGGAAGGACAACTAATGCAGCCGCTTGTAGGCCTCATCATGGGCTCCGATTCCGATTGGCCGACTGTGGAGCCAGCCGCCGAGATGCTCGCCACCTTTGACATTCCTTTCGAAGTTGGCGTCGTCAGTGCTCATCGCACCCCAGAGCGCATGCTCGACTATGCGCGTGAGGCTCACAAGCGCGGCTTGAAGTGCATCATCGCCTGCGCCGGTGGCGCCGCGCACCTGCCAGGCATGGTTGCGGCCGCTACACCCTTGCCTGTGATTGGCATCCCGCGTGCACTCAAGGATCTGGATGGCATGGATTCTCTGCTCTCCATCGTGCAGATGCCCGGCGGCGTGCCGGTCGCTACCGTCTCCATCGGTGGGGCCAAGAACGCTGGGTTGCTCGCTGCCCGGATCCTGTCCGTAGGGGATCCCTCCTTGGTGGAAAAAATGGTGAAGTATCAGGAAAACATGCGCGATGAGGTCCTCGCCAAGGACGAAGCCCTGCGCCAGCGCCTCATGGAGGGCTAGATGCACGAACCGGTGCTGATCCTGGGCAGCAGGCTTTTGGGCGGCCGTCCAGGAGGCACTCTCACCCGAAGACTTCAAGCGGCGTTACCGTATGCGCTGGAATCCCAGCACGTGGTGGTTTCGGGGCATCAGGGAGAGGCGGAAGCGATGGCTTCCTGGCTGATCAAGCGTGGGGTTTCGCCCGAGGTGATCTCGCTAGAAAACCAAGCGCGCTCCACGAATGAGAATCTGGAGCAGTCTTTTTCGCTGCTGAAAGGCTATCCGATGTGGATCGTCGTGACCAGCGACTTTCATGCTTGGCGCACAAAGATGTGGGCATGGCACCATGGACTTTCGGTGCGGATGGTGACGGCGCGAACTCCCTTTGCGAAGGCCCCAAAGATGTGGGTTCGTGAAGTATTCGCTTTGCCGCACTCTGCAGGTCGGATTCTGTGGCGGAAGCTAAAGGGCTAGTCAAGTGCAGTAGCAATGTCGGATTTGGCAACGCAAATGGCACTTTAGCCCCTGAAACAGTCAATCTGCATTACCACATCCGACACCTGTTATCTGGCTAGAGAAGCCGTCGCCTCGCGGTCGATACGTCCGAAGTTGTAGTACGCGGCGCAGGCTCCTTCAGGGGAGACCATGCAGGTGCCGATCGGGGTCTGCGGGGTGCAGGCGGTGCCGAATACTTTGCACTGCCAAGGCTTGATTCGGCCGGTCAGGACAGAGCCGCATTCGCAGGCCTTGGGGTCTTCGACGCGGTTGCCAGGGACGTCGAAACGCTTTTCTGCGTCCCACTTGGCGTATTCCGGCGCGATGCCCATACCCGAGTTCTCGAGCCAGCCAAGGCCACGCCATTCGAAGGTGTCACGGAGCACAAAGGTCTTGTCCAGCAATGCACGCGCCGCAGGATTTCCTTCAGCACGCACGACGCGGGCGTACTGATTGTCAACGCGCTTTTCTTCGTCGTGAGCAAATTGAGACACCAACATTGCAACAGCTTGCAGAATGTCAAGTGGCTCGAAACCTGCGACTGCGCAGGGCATCCCAAATTCTTCCACTAGGAAGTCAAAAGCATGAGTGCCGATGATCGTAGAGACGTGGCCAGGCCCGATGAAGCCGTCGACCTTAGTCTCGCCGCCGTTGACGATGGCACGCAGTGGTGGCTCGATGGTGACATGGTTGGAGAAGATCGTGAAGTTGTCGATGTCCTTCTTACGCGCAGTTTCCAGAGTCACAGCGGTGGAAGGAGTAGTGGTTTCAAAACCAACAGCAAAGAATACGACCTGCTTGTCCGGGTTCTCCTCGGCGAGTTTGAGTGCATCCAGAGGCGAGTACACGAACCGGACGTCGCACCCCTTCGCGCGGGCTTGCAAGAGGGATTCCTCGGAGCCCGGGACACGCATCATGTCGCCGAAAGTTGTGAGGATGACGTCGGGTTGGTTGGCGAGCCACACAGCATCGTCAATGCGCCCCATAGGGATCACACACACTGGGCAGCCCGGACCGTGGACTAACTCCACGTTTTCTGGCAGCAGGTTTTCCAGCCCATAGCGGTAAATGGTGTGCGTATGTCCACCGCATACCTCCATGAGGGAAATCGGCTTTTCTAACAGGGCCGCATCATGCTCGATTCGGCGCAGTAGGGCTTTGGCAGCCTCAGGGTCACGGAACTCGTCGACGAATTTCATATCGCGCTGCCTTTGAAAGAATCGAGCTCGTCTTCAAAGGTATTCGCGCCGAGCTGTTTGATCTGCTGCAGGGTCAACTGGGCCTCGTCCTCATCGATCTTGCTGAGCGCGAACCCAACGTGAACGAGGACCCATTCGCCCACCGCGAGGGGCTCTGTCATTAGATCCGTGGAGATCATGCGGGTCACGCCGCTGATCGATACTTTGGCACGCGCAGCTTCCGGGATTTCTACTACCTGCGCAGGAACACCAAGACACATAGGTTCTCCTTTAGATATGACTTGAGCTTAGCAGTCATCTGGGGGCTAACATTGTTAGCAAACCCATTCAAAGGAGCACCAGTGGACCCGAAGAATCGCCTCAACGAGGACGAAACTAAAGTTAATTCGAACATTGAGCGTGTTCGGCTGCGCCCGTTTCGCCTCATTGAGGATCGCGTCACACTAGCGCACGGCGCGGGCGGAAAGTCCTCCGCAGCCCTCGTAGAACAGGTCTTCTTCGACGCTTATGGCAACGACGTCCTTGCGCAAGGTGGCGATAGCGCAGTGGTGTCGGCGGCTTCTTTGATTCAGGAGCATGGTTCCTCTATCGCGATGTCCACCGACTCATATGTGGTCAGCCCGATCGAGTTTCCGGGCGGCAATATCGGCGAATTGGCAATCAACGGCACGGTGAATGACCTGGCAGTTGCTGGTGCTATCCCGAAGCTTATCTCCGTGGCCTTCATCTTGGAGGAAGGCCTGGAATTTGAGGAGCTGCGCCGCATCGTTGCCGCAATGCGGGTTGCAGCAGACAAGGCTGGAGTCACCATTGCGACCGGCGATACCAAGGTCGTGCCCAAAGGGACGGGCGACAAGGTGTACATCACCACTGCAGGCATCGGTGTCATCCCGCCGAGCCGCAATCTTGGCTTTAGCCAGATCCAGGCTGGTGACAAAATCGTGCTTTCCGGTCCCATCGCTGACCATGGGATGGCGGTGATGATGGCCCGCGGAGACCTTGCCATTGAGGCCCCGATCGAGTCCGACACCCAGGCAGTCAACGGGCTTATCGACGCCCTCTGCGCTGGCGCGGAAGTCCGTTGGATGCGCGATGCCACCCGCGGCGGCTTAGCGACGTCCATGAATGAAATGGCCCGCGCCACGGGCAAAGCCGTGGTGCTGGAGGATTCCAAGATCCCCGTCCGTGACATGACTCGTGGTGCCTGCGACATGCTCGGAATAGACCCCCTGTATGTGGCCAACGAAGGGACCTTTGCAGCGGTCGTGTCAGCTGATTCAGCAGAAGCTGCAGTGACCGCGCTGCGCGAGGCCGGCGCAGAAGACGCCTGTGTGATCGGACGGGTGGAACCAGAACCAGCTGCATCTGTTGTACTAGTCACCGGTTTTGGCGGTACCCGCATGGTGGACATGCTGGTGGGCGATCCACTGCCACGTATTTGCTAGCGAGGGTTGTCAGCGGATAAAGCCAACCGGCCGGCCAGCGCCTGGCCTAGGCTCAGTCCGCCGTCGTTGGCGGGCACCGTTTCGTGTGTTAAGACTTCCAACCCAGCTAGCTCTTGCCGCAGGAATCGCATTAGCAGCCGGTTCAACGCGCAGCCTCCGGTTACGCCGACGAAAGGCATTGCGCAGGCTCGCAGCTCTTGGGCGAGGAGTACGGCCACACCATGATGGAATCGCATGGCCCGCTCGGGCACTGGAATTGATTCCTCCAGAACTTCTAGCATGAGCGCGCGCCAATCATGGGCTGCGGAGCGAAGAGAACCGCTTGCTATCCGTTCCAACTCCATTGCGGCCTGCGCTTCATAGGTTTGCTGCGTGCAGATGCCGAGCATGGCTGCGACGGCGTCGAAAAGCCTGCCCAGTGAGGAGGTCTGCACCAGCCCCAGGTTGCGCCCGAGTTGTAGCTCTACCTGGCGGGCTTCCGGATGCTCGTAGCCCCAGGGTAGATCCCAAGCATGAGCCAGTCCGAGCGCGAGGCGCCACGGCTGCTGCACCGCGCGGTCGCCACCGACGATAGGGAACTGTGGCAAGTGCCAGGCTCGGGTGTAAGAGCGCAGGTCCTCTGAAAGAACCAGGATTTCTCCGCCCCACACTGTGCCGTCGGTGCCGTATCCGGTGCCATCCAACGTGGCGCAGGCGAAGGGGCCTTCGAACCTACCATGCGATGCCAACAGGGACAGCGCATGCGCATAGTGATGCTGAACTGGCACAACCGGATACCCGGAGCGTTCGGCCCACCCCGTGGTGGCGTAGTTCGGGTGTAGGTCACACACTACGATCTCCGGCTCACAGCGCTGCATACGGAGCATCTGCGCGACCGAACGCTCGAAAGCCTGCTGGCTGGCCAAGGAACCCATGTCGCCGATGTGTGCAGACACGTGGGCGATATCATCATGAGCGAGACAAAAGGTGTTCTTGAGCTCGCCACCCACGGCTAACACAGTGCCGGAGCCCGGCAGCGAGAACGGCAACGGAGCATATCCGCGGGAGCGGCGCACCGGCATCGTCTCCAGGAAGACCGAATCCTCTACGGGAACATGAATGTCCCGGTCGTGCAGGAGAAAATAGTCCGCAAATCCTTTGAGGCGAGCCAGCGCGTCAGCATTTGTGTAGCACAGCGGCTCTCCAGAGAGGTTGCCGGAGGTAGCCACCAACGGCCGGTCCACGAGGAGCGAGTGCAGCGGTGTATAGGGCAGCATGATTCCCACATCGTTGAGTCCCGGTGCCACTGCAGGCGCGAGATCATAGGAGCTGCTCATCGGTGCAATCACGATCGGGTGTGCAGGGGATTCCAGCAAAGCCTGCTGCTCCGCCGTCAGCTCCGCTAGTGAGGTCATCGGGGTCATCACCGCGAAGGGCTTGCCGGGCCGCGCTTTTCGACGCCGCAGCTCCAAGACCGCTTGTTCATTGCGGGCATCGCAGAGCAAGTGAAAGCCGCCTAAGCCCTTGACCGCGAGGATTCTCCCTTGGTCGAGCAGCTCCTGAGCAGTGCGGATGGGGTCGTCAGAGTCGATCCCCTCGAGCCACAGCTGCGGGCCACAATTCGGGCAGGAAATTGGCTGGGCATGAAAACGCCGGTCTTTGGGATCGCGGTACTCCTGTTCACAGTCCGGACACATCGGAAACTTCTTCATGGTCGTGGCAGGCCGGTCGTACGGTAGGTCTTCGATGATCGTTAGCCGGGGGCCACAGTTGGTGCAGTTGGTGAACGGATAGCGGTAGCGCCTATCGTCCGGCCTGGACATATCGGCGAAGCATTCTGGACAGGTGGCCACATCTGGAGGAATCAGTGTGCGCGTACCTGGGACGTGCCGTGACGATACGATGCGGAAACCATGGTCGTCGACAAGCGGCAGCGTGCTGGTACTGACGGAAATTACGTGGGCCAAGGGCGGCAATGTGTCCAACAAGGTGCAGAGGAACGAGTCGATATCGGCGGATTTCCCTTGGGCTTCAATAAACACTTCACGGTCGTCGTTACCGCACCAGCCAGTGATGGGAAACTTGGCTGCAGTGGCAGCCACATGGGGGCGGAAGCCCACGCCTTGGACCACCCCGCGCAGCCGGATATCACGACGTTCTGTCATGCTCACCAGCCTAGACTGCTACGTTCTAGGTTATGCATGAAGTCGCTTTGGCTACGCAGCTGGCGCGCGCCGTTACTCGGGCTGCCGCTGGTCGAGAGGTCCTCACCGTGCGCATGAGTATTGGCGCACTGCGTCAGGTGGTGCCCGAAACCTTGGAGTATGCCTGGGGATTTGTCGTCAAAGACTCACCTCTTGAGGACGCTGAACTAGACATACACTGGGAGCCAGTGCGCATTACCTGCGCAAGCGGACACGAAACACAACTTTCTGAACTCGACTTCACCTGTCCAACCTGTGGCGAAACAGCGGAAGTGACAAGTGGTAATGAGTTCACCATCCTCGATATCGATGTAACTAGGAGCTAACCCATGGGACGATTCCACCGCCACGACGACGGCACCGTACACAGCCACGATCATGAGCACGATCACGAGCACGGCGACCATGTACACCTTGAGCACATTGATCCCGCTGCAAGTGAGCACGGCGATCATTCCGGCTATGACACCGGGCGCGAGCGCATCGTTGTCCTAGAGGACATTTTTGCCGAGAACGATCACCGCGCTGCACATAATCGTGAAGCTTTTGATCAACACAGTGTCCAGTGCATGAACCTGATGAGCGCGCCGGGTTCTGGCAAGACATCAGTGTTGCAGAAAACCTTGGAGGCGCTACAAGGCAAGGTGCGTATCGGCATCGTAGAAGGTGATATCGAAACGGCTATCGACGCCGATCGGCTCGAAGGCTACGGCGCCCAGATCTCCCTGCTCAACACTGGCAATGGCTTCGGTGGTGAATGCCATTTGGATGCGCCAATGGTCGCGAAAGCTTTGAAAGGGCTGGATCTGTCCACCCTGGATCTGGTGCTGATTGAAAATGTTGGCAACCTGGTGTGTCCTGCAGAATTTGAAGTGGGGGAACATTGCAAGGCCATGGTGTATTCGGTTACTGAGGGTGAGGATAAGCCGCTGAAGTACCCGATCATGTTCCGCTCTGTCGCTGCAGTGGTGGTTAACAAAGTGGATCTGTTGCCTTATCTGGATTTCGACATGGCATTGTTCCGTCGCAATCTGGAGACAGTGAATCCGGGAGTGCAAGTGTTTGAGGTTTCTGCGAAAACCGGCGCTGGGATGGACGCTTGGATCGAGTGGGTGTCGCGTCCGCGAGCGACCGCTCAGTAGGGCCGGACTTGGCCTGGGGGTTGACCCCCAAACGGGTAGGTTTGGTACATAAATCAAGATAAATGTGACCAAGATTGCCCTACTTCCATACCTAGGTTCTAGGAGCCGAGACGAGGTACGTTCCTCTCGTCTCGGCTTTGTGGTTTCTGCAGCTGAGAGTGGCTTTCGGGGCATTTTGAATGACTGTGGCGTGGCTGTGATATTTCGGAAAATTCTCGGGGTTAATGGCGATTCTCACACCAACATTGAGCGTTGAACAATGTTGGGTTAGCAAAGTGGTAATACCTACTCCCTAAGTGCGGTGATACTTGCTACGGTTCAACTAGTGATGCCTGCTGGCATTAGTTAATTATTGTGTCTCGAGTCACAAAATATGGAATGGGGCTCGCCAAAATGAATTTTGGTGCTAACTGGCAAGGTGAAACCCTCGCCGAGAATCTGGAACTCCGCGGTGTTCCGCGTCGAGATTTCCTTAAAATGTGCGGCGGACTTGCCGGTGTATTCGCAGTAGGTTCTCCTTTTGCGAAGATGCCGGAAGCCGCTGCAGAAGAAATTGCTGACAAACTTGGTGCGGTTAAAAAACCGAACGTGGTGTGGCTGCAATTACAAGAATGTACCGGCTGTATGGAATCCACGATCCGCTCTGGTGGAACCACAGTAGAAGAGCTCGTGCTCGATCTACTGTCCGTTAATTACAACGACCTCATCATGGCTGCTTCAGGGCATGCGGCAGAAAAAGCCCTGGATGACGTAAACAAAGAGCCTCACATTCTGGTGGTCAATGGTTCGATCCCGATGAAGGACGACGGAATCTACTGCACCATCGGAGGCAAGTCCGTCAAACACGTCTTGGAGGAAGCTGCCGAGAACGCTGACGTCGTGCTGGCCGTCGGTGCGTGCGCAGTCTACGGTTCCGTCCAAGCTGCGCGTCCAAATCCGACCGGCGCTGTGGGTGTAGATGAAATCATCACCGACAAACCTGTCATCAATGTCTCCGGATGCCCACCGATCGGTGAGGTTATCACTGCGTCTCTGACGTACATCCTCACTCACGGCGAAGCTCCAGAAGTGGATGCTGAAGGGCGTCCGCTGTTCGCCTACGATCAGCGGATCCATGATTCCTGCCCACGTCGCGCGCATTTCGACGCCGGCCAGTTTGTACGCTCCTTCGACGATGAAGGTGCCCGAAACGGTTGGTGCCTCTACGAGGTTGGTTGCAAGGGGCCATCTACCTTTAGCCCGTGCCCGATCGTGCAATGGAACCTCAAGTCTGGCTGGCCGATCGGCGCAGGTCACCCCTGCATCGGCTGTACCGAGAAGGACTTCTTTGACAAGTTCACACCGTTCTACAAGGAACTGCCACACATCAAGGGCTTCGGCATTGAAGAGCCGGTGGAAAAGATCGGCCTAGGCCTGATCGGAGCTGCTGCCGTAGGCACAGCGATCCACGGCGGATTGACCTTGTTTAAGTCCATTCCAGTGCGGGAATCCGAGTCAAATGAAACTCTGACAGCATTCGGCGATGCCCCCGTAGCAGAAAAGAAGGAACACTAATGGCTACTGAACGCGTTGTCATTGACCCACTGACCCGTATTGAAGGCCACCTGCGACTCGAGCTAGAGCGCGATGGTGACAAAATCTCGAAGGCCTGGGCAGAAACCACCCAGTTTCGCGGGATTGAAACCATCGTCAAGGACCGCGATCCACGCGATGTGTGGGCGTTCGTCGGACGTATTTGCGGTGTGTGCACCGGAGTCCACTCTGTTGCCTCGGTAGCAGCAGTTGAGGATGCGATCGGTTCCACCCCGCCGAAGCAAGCCCAAATGATTCGACAGTTGGTGTTGGGTTCTCATGGCATTCACGACCATGTGGTTCACTTCTATCACCTGCACGCACTCGACTGGGTCAATGTGGTCTCAGCTGCAAAGGCGGATCCAGCCAAAACTGTCGAGTTTGCAAAGTCCATTGGCTCTACCTGGAAGCTGAACTCGGAAAACAAGTTCGCCAAGGTTAAGAAGACCTTGGAGGATGTCTTGGCTTCGGGACAGCTTTCCATCTTCACAAACGGCTATTGGGAACACCCAGACTATCGGCTCCCGCCAGAAGCCAACTTGATGGCGGTTTCGCATTACCTCGACGCCTTGGAATTCCAGCGTTCCATGATCCGCATCTCCACCGTCTTCGGTGGAAAGAACCCTCATCCCAACTTCCTCGTCGGCGGCATGGCGTGTTCCATCGATCCGGACAAATCCGAGACGGTAAACCAGGTGACCCTGGACAGCATCAAGTCCTGGATCGATGAAATCACCGAGTTTGTCAATGAGTGCTACGTCCCTGATGCGCTGGCAATCATGGGCGTGTACAAGGACTACTTTGATATCGGCAAGGCCTCGGAAAACATGATGGCCGTCGGTATGCAAGGCACCACCTACTCCGGCAAGGTCAAGGGCGGCATGCCCGCCACCACCCCGAATCCGAAGGTCAAGCCGGGCATCTTCCTCAACGGTGACTACCGCACCATCCACCCGTTCGACGAGTCCAAGATCGAAGAGTTTGTCTCTTCCGCGTGGTACTCCTACGAAGAGGGCGACGATGCTGGCTTGCACCCTGCTGTCGGTGAAACCGAAGTCAACTACACTGGCCCAAAGCCGCCATACGAGTGGCTTGCAGATGACACCAAATACACCTGGTCTAAGGCACCACGTTATGACGGTCATGCCATGCAAATGGGACCGGTTGCCCGCGTCCTCTTGGCCTATGCCCAAGACGAACCACTGACCAAGCAGCTCCTTGATGACGCCATGTACAAGATTGGCTTCAAGCTCGAGCAAATGAACTCAACGGCTGGGCGTACCTTAGCTCGCGCTATTGAAGCCGCAACCAACGCGGAACAAATGGCAAACACGCTGCTTCCGGAGTTCATTGCGGGCATCAAGAATGGTGACATTGATGTATTCGATTCCACTAAATGGGAACCGAGCTCATGGCCGGAAGAGAAGTCGGGCTATGCCTTCGTTGAAGTTGCGCGTGGTTGCTTGAGCCACTGGGTGACCGTTAAGGACGGCAAAGTCTCCCGATACCAGGCGGTAGTTCCAACCACCTGGCTGGCATCCGGACGCGATCCGAAGGGCGAGCTTGGCCCCTACGAAGAAGCGCTCTCCGGCGATGGCAAGCACCCATTGGTCGATCCAGAACAGCCGCTGGAGCCGATGCGCACCATCCACTCCTTTGACCCGTGCATGGCGTGCGCCGTCCACGTGCTCGACCCTGATGGCAAACCACTTTTCCAGGTGATGACCTCATGACTACCTCGCTCAGCTCACGGCAGCGGGAGATCCGCATTGCGCAAGTGTATTCCGCTGGCAAGTACACGCCGGAGGAATTGCTCGAGTTCGCTGCGGCTGCGCCTGCAGGGACCAATGATCCTGTAGAGCTGGCTTTGCAGCGGGAAGCTGGCCCGATCGTAGCAAGCGAATACGTGCCCGTTAATCCTTCGGCAAAGTACTCGCTGGCCAGTATCGGCAACGGGGTTGGGCGCCAGCTTGTCATGCGCGGTGATACTCACGCGGTGCTTGAGAAAGCCTCGATGGAGCGAACGAAGAAGCGGGACTTCGTTGATAACTTCGAAGCAGCACGTATCCTCGGCCACCGTATCCTGACGGTAGCAGTGGCGGATGTTGATGCCATTGGGCAGAAGACTCAGTATTACGTCGAGGGCTTCATTGCGATGGGCATTGATAAGCCCGAGGAACACGGCCACGTTGGAAACAATCAATGGGTCCGAGTCCACCTCTGGTCAAAGGCGTTGCGCTTTCAGCATTGGGCAAATGTCTTCCTCATCATCATGATGAGCCTGACCGGCTACTACATCATGGACCCATTCTTTGGCGCTCAGCCGACTAACCCTGGCGAAGTTGGATACCTCATGGGGTACATGCGCTTCGCCCATTTCCTCGCGGGATTCGCCTGGATCGCAATGGGAATTTGGCGTTTGAGCCTGTGGCTGTTTTCCGCCCAAAGACAACTCCGATGGCGTTCGCTGTGGCCTTTTGACTCGATGCGGGACGTCAACGGCCTGTGGGACACCATCTTGTATTACCTCTTTGTGAAGAAGGACCATCCCACCTATCTGGCACACAATCCGCTGCAGCAGCTCGCATACACGGCGATCTACGGCTTGTGCATCATTCAGCTCATTACGGGTTTGGCGCTGTTCGGACTCGCAGAGCAGTCGAGCTGGATCTGGGCCGCAATATCTGCGCCAGTCCACTGGTTTGGCGTGCCTTTTGTCCGACTAGTGCATGCCGCTTTGATGTTCATCCTCTGGACTTTTGTGGTGATCCACGTGTACCTAGCGGTGCGCGCCGATAATCAAGAAACGCTGGGCGGTATTTCTTCAATGATCAACGGCGGTGTGTGGATCCGCAAGGGGACGATTCCTCGCGATGCGCACAGAATCGGCAATGTCTAAGCAGCCGCGTATCACCGTCATTGGCATCGGGAACCCCATCATGACCGACGACGCAGTTGGCCTTGCCATTCTGCGTCGCCTGCAGGGTGGGGAGGAGGATGAGCTGGCGTGGGTGCCCTCCCGCTCGTTTACGCCGATGCTTGACGACGCCCCTCAGGAAAACCCTCAGGCTGCAAAGGTGGAATTCGTAGATGGTGGCACTTCAGGAATGGAGCTACTGCCACTGATCCAGGATGCCCAGAACCTGCTCATCCTCGATGCCCTCGCCGGACCCGGCAAAGTAGGGGACGTGGTGACCTTGGTGGGGGATCAGATCCCGAGGCTACTTAATTCGAAGCTTTCCCCGCATCAGGTTGGGTTGCTGGATCTGCTCTCAGCAGCTCGGCTGCTAGGTCGAGAACCGCAGCGGGTAGGTGTCGTGGGGATTGTGGTGGCTGATACCGACCTCAACGTAGGGATGTCGCCTTCGGTGGCAGCAGCGATCCCGGAAGCGGTGGTGGCTGCCGAGACCCTTATCGAGCAGTGGCTCGGCTAGGATTCCACATCCACAAAGGCAACCTCAAACTCTTTCCCGTGCCTTAAGTCTGCGGTGGGGAAGTCGCACACGGGGCAGGTGAGCGCGAAATACTCATCTATCGCACGTTCGGTATCGCACTGCGGGCAAAAGACAGTTGCGGTGATGACCTCGATGCGCAATTCGGCGTCTTCGCAGGCCGTGCCCGCTGTCGCGATCGGCCATGCTGCCATTAGTGCTTCCTCGATGACACCGCTGCGAGTGCCAACTTTCAGCCCCACGGCGGAAATCGCCCGCCCCGCAGCTGCATTCGTTACCGTGGAGACAACACCCGTCAGAATCCCTAATTCATGCATAGATCCCATTATCCGCTAGGAGAGCCGCGATGAGCATTACGACGCTCACCCTCGATCAGTTCGTGGACCCGTTTGAAGCCCGGGTCAGCTACAAAAAGGATGAGGACGGCGCCATTATCGACGCCCGCTTCGATCTCTCCGGACTCCCGCGCCTCGACCCACTGCTCTTAGGCAAGGAGGTGCGCGCGGTTCCCGACATCGTCAAGCGCCTTTGCGGGATCTGCCCAGTAACACACCACCTCGCTGGGGTACGGGCCTTGGATGCATTGTTTGGTGTGCCGGAGATCCCGGAAACCGCCCGACTAGTCCGCAGTCTGCTCAATTATGGGTCGATTCTGGATGCAGTGGCGCCACGCTTGTTCACGGTGGATAGGGATCTAGCGGTGGCACTAAAAAAGGTCGGCAAACTTGCGATGGCCACAGCAGGCTGCTCCGGGCACTTCCCCGATGTAGCGGTGCCGGGCGGAGTCCGAGCGCCCGCCAATCACGAGCTTGCTACCGAGCTGGCAACCCAGCTGCCCGCGCTCAAGAGTGCTATCCAGCAGCTGCCAAAGGATGATCACTGGGAAGACACCTTTAGCGGTCTGAGCATGACACTGGCATTAGGGGGCACGCTGGACCCTTTAGGAAATCGGGTGCTGCTTTCAGACGGCACGAGCTTTCTGGTCCCGGAGTTTTCGCAGTGTGTGGTCGAGTCGGTTCCAGGCGACCCAGCACCGCGACCGCTGGTGCATGGCAGGCCTTACCGTGTAGGCCCAGTCGCCCGGTCCGTAGTCGACGCAGCTCCGCTAGGTCCGAAACAAGCACAACAGGAATTGCTGATGAGCAGCGTCCTGGCGATTGCAGAGATCCTCGAGTCTTCCGAGCTGTGCGCCGGGGAAGTGCTATTTGAGGGCAAGCAGCAAGCCGGCGAAGGTATCGGAATCGTGGAGGGGCCACGAGGCTTGCTGGTGCATCGCTATGTCTCCGATGCCTCGGGTCGGTTGATTGAGTGCCAGATCCTTACTCCTACCGCTCAAAATGAGTGGTGGTTAGCGGAGATGCTGTGTGAGTCATTGAGCTCCGGGGTGGAGCTGGAGGCGTCGATACGTGCGGCGGATCCGTGCCTGCCTATCACCTCTGCACCAGCCGGCGCGATGGGCATCAACGTGGCAGAGGAAGGCTAAGGTTAGAGCTATGTGCCTCGGAATTCCAGCCAAAATCGTGAGCGTAGACAATGGCCTCATGCCGACGGCCGTCATCGATGTTGCCGGTCAGGTTCGCCAATGCTGTACCGCCTATGTCCCGGAGGTGGCAGTAGGCGACTATGTGTTGATCCAAAATGGATTCGCTATGAGCGTGTTGTCAGAAGAAGATGCCCTGCTGTCCCTGGCGGCCATTCAGGAAAACAACCTACTTCCGGCCGATGCGCCACACGATGACCGTCAGCAACACCAAAATGAGGGCTAGAATTGCCGGCCATAATGCAGGCTCTGGTCGCATCACATTGATGGTTGCCTGTATCACCGACATAAAAGCGAGAAACCCCAAGAAACCCGTAAGCGCCTGAAACTGTAGCTGCCTACGGGTGTGCTTGTGTGGATCCTCAGTCATGCCACTAGTTTAAGCCTTGATGCCACCAGCTGTGAGACCGGCCACGATACGTCGCTGGAAAATCAGCACCATGATCACCAACGGAATAGTGACTAGCGCCCCCGCGGCCATGATCGAAGCATAAGGGTACTCAAAGGAATTCGGACCCGAGAAGCGGGCAATAGCCACCGTGACCGGTTCCGTAGCATTGGTGGAAAGCTGCTGCGCGATCATGAACTCGTTCCACGTCGCAATGAACGCCAGGATTGCCGTAGTGAAGAGCGCTGGGGCTGCCAAGGGCAGTAACACCAGTCGGAATGCTTGGCCTCTGGAGGCGCCGTCGACACGCGCCGCTTCCTCCAATTCCCAAGGTAGTTGCTGGAAGAAGCTCACCAGGGTGTAAATGGTCAGCGGCAGCGCGAAGGAAATATTCGGGATAATCAACGCACGGTATGTGCCGATCCAATCCATATCGCCGAAGAGCTGGAACAACGGAGTGACCAGTGCGATGCCCGGGAACATCGACGCGGCTAGCACAATGCCAGTGACAAAACCCTTGCCACGAAACTCCAAGCGCGCAAGCGCATAGGCCGTAAAAACGCCCACCGCGACAGCGAGAACCGTCGTAATCAAGCCCACGAGCAGTGAGTTAGCGATCGCCCCAAGGAAATCATTGCCTTTGTCCGTAGCGAGCGCATCAGCGAAGTTATCCAGGGTGACGTGAGTAGGCCACGGTGTGGTGTCGAAGGTATGGCTCTTATGCCGGAATGCGGTGACAACCATCCAATAAAACGGGGCAAGACCCCAGATCAAGATGAGGACAACTGCGAGGTAGTTGCGGGCGGCTTTCACTTGCGGGCCCCCTTCTTATTGACGTCAGCACCGAGGAATCGAATCATCACAAAGGCTACGAAGAAAATGAGCAGAAAAATTAAGGTAGACAAGGCCGAGGCGGAGTTGAAGTGACCTTGGCGCATATCTTCCACCACAAGCTGGGAGATCGTCGCGGTAGGGGAGTTCGAGGAAGCGGAAATCAAGATCACCGGTAGGTCATACATTCGCAGCGCATCGAGGGTGCGGAACAATACCGCCACCATCAGCGCTGGTTTTACCAGCGGAAGTGTAATCCGCGTGAAAATCTGCCAAGTGCTAGCGCCGTCGACACGGGCAGCCTCATAAACGTCCTTCGGGATCATTTGCAGACCGGCGAGAATCAAGAGCGCCATAAACGGGGTGGTCTTCCACACGTCCGCAATGATGACGGCGAAGCGAGCCGCCCAAGGGTCGGTAGTCCACCCGACTGAGGTACCAAGTAAAGAGTTAGCGATGCCATGATCGGCAAAGATGAACTGCCACAGCTTTGCGGTAACTGCAGTAGGGATGGCCCAAGGAATGAGCACCGCTGCGCGCAGCAGGCCACGTCCCCGGAACTCGCGGTTCATCACGGTGGCCATCCACAGGCCCAGAACCGTCTCCAACAAAACGGTAACTACAGCGAAGAACAAGGTGACGCGAACTGCTGGCCAAAAATCAGTAGAAATCACGCCTGGGGGACAGCTGCCAATCTCGCCTGAAGAGCTCATGCAGCGTTGTGTCAACCAGTAAAGATAATGCTGGAAACCGGCGAATCCGCCTTCAACGAAGACGCCGGTGTCAGGATCTAGATGTTTGTCAGCTTGGAAGGATAACCAAATGGCCCTGAGGATCGGGTAGCCGATGACAACCGCTAACACGGTTAGCGCTGGGGCAATCAACGCATACGCTGACCTGTGCTTCATTAATTATCCTTCCGCTGTGCTTACTTGGAAGCGTTCTCGATGGCAGCCTTCATGTCACGGGTTGCATCATCAACGCTCTTACCAGCGGTAAGTGCGGCGTAGGAATTGTCCTGGATAGCCTTAGAGATCGCTGGGTAGAAGGGCGAGACTGGACGAGGTGAAGCGTTCTCCAGAGATTCCTTCAGTGCTGGCAGGTAAGGGTACTTCTCAACCAAGGCTGCGTCATCGTAGATGGAAGCGAGCACTGGTGGGAAGGAGTTATCGGCGAAGGACTTCTGGTTTTCCTCGTTGATAACGAACTCAATGAAGTCACGTGCGGTGGCCTTGTGCTTGGAATTGATGTTAATTCCGTTGTTATAACCGCCCAAAGTAGAGACGCCGACACCATCCTTAGCTACAAGTGGCTGAACCTCAAACTTGTCCTTGACAGCTGCCTCTTCAGAGTTCGAGTACATGTAAGGCCAGTTCACGGCGTACGCAGTCTTGCCCTCGGTGAAGGCAAGGTTGGTTTCCTCCTCAGTAGCGGAGATGGAAGACTTTGCGATGGTGCCGTCACCATAGGCGTCGACAAGCGCCTGGAGGCCGGCCTTCGCCTCTGCACTGTCCACGCTCGCTGCGCCAGATTCATTCAAGACCTGGCCGCCCCAACCCTCCATGAACCCTACGGTGTTCACAGTGAGGCCCTCGTACTGCTTGAGCTGCAGGGTGAGGCAGTCCGCCTCCTTAACCTGCTTACAGGAGTTCTTCAGATCGTCGAAGTTCTTTGGTGCTTCTGGTGCCAGCTCGGTGTTGCGGAACAACAGCTGACCATTAGTGTTCTGTGGAACGGCGTAGAGCTTCTTGTTGTAGGTTGCGGAATCGACGGTAGATTCCAGCAGCTTGGAGGTATCTACCTTCAGGTCGCCTTCGAGAGGTGCGAGCCACTGATTAGCGGCGAAGTCTGCGGTCCAAATGACGTCCAAGGCCATGACATCGTAGTCAGAGTTCTTGGCCTGCAGGGACTGGACGAGGGTGTCGCGCTGGGCATCGGCTTCGCCGGCTAGCTCCTTAAGCTCAACCTTCTCGTCTGGATGCTCGGCATTCCATTTCTCAATGACCGGCTTGATCTTGTCAGTATCGTTCTTGCCCATTGCAAACGTGATTGGGCCACGGGAGGTGTTGGACTCGGAGGAGCCAGCGGCACCGTCCTTGCCCGAATCTGAGGAACAACCAGTGACGAGTGCAGCCGCCATACCGGTTGCTGCAAGAATTCCTGCAGTTCGACGAGTGAACTTCATGAGGCTATAACCTTTCCAGTTAGGGATGTATATCAAATCTAGCGTTAATCCAGCCGCTGTCCAGTCTCTTTGGAGAAAAAGTGTGCGTGCTCGAGATCGAAAGCAGGGTAGACAGTTGTTCCCGGAGCGGGAGAGCTACCAGGAAGTTGGCGGCTGACGATCGTAATCTCGGGATTCTCCGCAAGGTGCGCGTAGACATAGGACTCGCTTCCAAGTTCCTCCACGATGTCTACTACGGCCCTAATGGAGCCGGATACAGGTTCGTTGTGTGGGCGAACGTGCTCGGGACGGATTCCCAAAGTTACTGCGCCATGCTTGGGGTGGCTATGAGGCAAGAAATTCATCGACGGTGAACCGATGAAACCTGCGACAAACTCGTTGGCCGGATGATCGTAGAGCTCCCGAGGTGGGGCTACCTGCTGCAACAGGCCGTCCTTGAGGACGGCAACGCGGTCGCCCATAGTCATGGCCTCTACTTGGTCATGCGTGACGTACACGGTTGTGGTTTTCAAACGACGCTGCAGCGCAGCGAGCTCCGTGCGGGTTTGGACCCGCAATTTAGCATCCAAGTTGGACAGCGGCTCGTCCATCAAAAAGACCTGTGGACTGCGGACAATCGCACGACCCATCGCTACGCGCTGGCGCTGCCCTCCGGAGAGGTCCTTCGGTTTGCGATCCAAATATGGGGTGAGTCCAAGGATCTCAGCAGCCTCTTCAACTTTGGCGCGAATCTGATCCTTGGGCATTTTAGAAAGCTTGAGGGAGAACCCCATGTTGTCAGCTACAGACATATGCGGGTACAAGGCGTAATTTTGGAACACCATCGCGATGTCGCGGTCGGCGGGCTCCAAATTGCTTACGTCTTTGTCTCCGATGAAGATCGCTCCAGATTCGATCGGCTCGAGGCCGGCGAGCGAACGCAGCACTGTCGATTTGCCACATCCTGAAGGGCCGACCAGTACAAGGAACTCGCCGTCCTTGATTTCTAGGTCGAGGCCACTGACGGTGGGGGAAGCAGCGCCAGGGTATCTAATCGTGACATCGGAAAACGAAACGGAAGCCATGTCTTTAAAAAGTATCAGGGTGCAACGCGTTCGGTAATACGTTCAGCCTGTGCAATTTTTTCGAGTCGCTCAGTGGCAGTTGGTCCAGAAACCACTACTGCACTGCCACCAGTAGCGATGGGGACTAACACGTGGCGAACAAACTCATCCCAATTGTGCCAACCGGTGGACAGTAGTCTTTCACCCTGTTTCACCTGGGAGACATCGATGTTGAGTAGGTCTGCCAGCGGCGCGGTTGGCTCGTAGAACTGGTCTCCGTAGAAGCGAACTGTGGGGCCGAAATCTACACAGCCTTCCGGAAGCTCGGCACCAATTTCGGCGACGCCACGACCGAAAGGGTCATTAGTGACAATTGCCACATCTGGGTGACGATCATCCCGTTCGTAACCAAGGCTGGTAAATAGGACATCTGCGTTGTCTGAACCAAAATGAACGGACATGCCCGCAGCGAGAGCACCGAGTGAAATTGCCGTTGCTTGCCAGGAGGGGGCCAGGTCAATCGCAATGGTGTCGCCTGGCTCAAGATCAAATTCTTCAAGCAGCATATTGCCTACTTTTGCTGCCCAGTTATCCAAGGTGAGCGCTGAAAAGTCGAGGCGCGTTCCGGTTGTCTCGTTGTAAATCGTCAGACGCGGGGCAGCCGGATCAGCTTCCATGGCTGTGCGAAGAAGTTCCATATGCCCCACATTAGAGAGTTTTCTAAGTGAACGTTGCGGGAAGGTGACTAGTTAACGCAGCGTGGTCCGTTGCCACCTGCATCGATGCTAGGTGCAACCTCAACATCTTCGCCAAAGTCCGCGCCTGGCTGTCCCACAGATTCGCCTTCAGACTCGGCCGGAGTCAGAGTCTCATTGCTGCGTGGCCCCGAGTAGTCATCGGAAACTACCAAGACGAGGCTGTTTTGATCCAGCGATGGCGATTCGGCGACAGGCACGCCACCGAGTTCAGCTGCAAGGGCCTGCGCTGCTGGGGAAGAGGCAGAAGCTGCTACTACCTGGGTTTGGCTGTACATGCCTGCAGGCGCATTGCCGACGTCAATGACTTGATATCCTGCGTTCTTCATTGCGCTGGCGACCTGGGACGCAAACCCTTCAGTTGTAGTTGCGTTGAGAACGTGTAGTTCGGCCTTTGCCGCTTCGTTCTTCGGCGTGGAAGTGGGGGTTGGGGTAGCGGTGGCCCCGGAACCTAACAGGGTATTGAAGAAGGCGTGTACTTCTTCGGGATTAATAGTGACCACGGACTCTCCGTAATCGCCTACGCCGTCGATTGACGTCACCGGAATAGTCTCAAAGCGGACATTTCCGCCAGCGAGATTCTGAAGCTGGGTAGCAAAGCTCATGACGTCCCAGTCTTCGTCGATGACAACCGAACGACGCACGGCTTGGGATAGCCCTTGCAGCTTGCCGGGGTTGGTGAGGGTGCCGGTTTCCAGTGCTTGGCTAACCAGAGAAGCCATGAATGCCTGTTGGCGAACGATACGGTCCAAGTCACCGCGGGGGAGACCATGACGTTGGCGGACAAAGGACAACGCGTCTGGCCCCTGGAGGGTTTGCACTCCCTTGTGGAAGTTCGCTCCAGAGTATTCATCCTGTGTGTCCTCATTGAGGCAGACTTCTACGCCACCGACTGCGTCGGTAAAGAGCACAAATCCGAGGAGTCCGATCTCCGCGTAGTGGTCCACTGTGATTCCGGAGAGCTTAGCAACGGTATCGATGAGGGCCTTACGGCCTGCATCGGTGGACTGGGACTCAAGCTTGCTCTCGTCGGTCATGCCGGCAGCCATGAGCTCCTCGCGCTTAGCAGACTTGTGCCCCCGATAAACGCCGTTGATCTTAGTGTTTCCCAGCTCACTGTCTTTGATATAGGTATCGCGTGGGATTGAGATGGCAGTGGCCGAGGAGCCGTCATTTGGTACACGAATAACCATGATGGTGTCCGTATTGTCATTCTCCTCATCGCCAGCGCGCAGCATGCCGATTTCGCTATCAGACAAGGGATTGCCTTGCGCGTCGGTGCGCGAATCAGAACCGACCAGCAGAATATCGGTAGCGCCGTCCTTCGCGTTCTTTACGCCTTTGCCGCCGCCCCCGAGGGACAATCCGCCAGCAGAGGCGATGTCGTTTCCGATGTTTCCCACAAGTGAATAGCCCACACCAGATACGATCAGCACAAGAGCTGACAATGCCGCAAGCATCATTCGGAGTGATTTCGGGCCCGTTTGACGGAAGCGTGGTTGTGGGATCGGGGCAGGCTGAATATCCCGCGCGTGGCGACGTTTTTCGGGCACGTGGAGCTCCCCAATAATTGATGAGTAATTTAGAGCGTAAAGGTTAGTCGGCTAAGGAGTCTAAGGCAATGCGCGTAGCAGTAGTTGGAGGCAACGGCCAATTGGGGCAGGCACTTGTGAGCACGGCCCCGGCCGGGGTGGAGGTTACTGCGCTGAGCAGGCCTTATTTTGATGTTACGGAGATTGACGTCGATAAGCTCGCAGGTTCGGATGTGATCATCAACACCGCTGCATATACCAACGTTGATGCTGCGGAGTCGGATGAAACGACCGCGCATGCAGTTAATGCCCTCGCACCTGGCGAGCTCGCTCGAGTTGCTGATCGGCTTAATGCTCGGTTCATTCATGTGAGCACTGACTACGTATTTGGTGCCGGCTGCTTACAGCGCCCGCTGCATGTCAATGACCCGAAGAACCCAGACACGGTATACGGACGTACCAAACTTGCAGGAGAACAGGCTGTGTTAGCAGCGCTGCCTTCGGCCACGATTGTTCGAACCGCGTGGCTGTTTACCGGAGATCTGCAGCCACACAAAGACTTTGTGTCCACAATGTTAGCTATGGCGCGTGCTGCTCAACCTGCCAACGTGGTCGCCGATCAGATGGGCAGCCCTACCTGTGCGGTCGACTTGGCTGAGGGGCTGTGGCAGATCGCTGAACGCGAAATTGACGGCGTGCTGCATGGAGTTGGCGCTGGCCAGGCTTCCTGGTTCGAGCTTGCGCGGGAGGTGTACGCGCTTGCCGGTGCAAAGCCAACTTTGGTTCAGCCATGTACTACAGCGCAGTTCCCGCGCCCCGCCCGGAGACCGGAGTGGTCGGTGCTGTCCACTGAGAGCTGGCGAGCCGCTGAATTGACGCCATTGCCGGAGTGGCGGACAGCACTGCGGAACTCGGTGTCGATTACACTGTGAAAATTGTGAATGCCCCAATTGCGATCATTACCGTGACGTACTCGCCAGGAAAGTACCTCAAGTCTTTCCTGGATTCAGTGCCTGCGGCATCGAGTGACCCCTGCCTAGTTGTGATGGCAGATAACGGTTCCGTGGACGGAGCACCTGAAGCTGCGGCGGAAGCTTATGATCATGTGGAGTACCTGTCTACCGGCGGAAACCTTGGCTACGGCGGGGCGATCAACTTAGCTGCCCGGCAGTTGCGTGAGCGCCGCGATGCTGGGGAGATCAACTCGGAGTTTTTTGTAATTTCGAACCCCGACGTGGTGTTCGATGCGGATTCAATTGATGAGATGCTCAATTGCGCACGTCGTTGGCCGAAGGCTGGGGCGGTAGGCCCTTATATTCGTGAAGCTGATGGCTCTGCGTATCCTTCGGCGCGTGCGGTTCCCACCTTGGCTAACGGTATTGGACACGCGCTTTTCTCGGCTGTCTGGCCCTCGAACCCTTGGTCGCAGGCGTACCTCAATGATGCGGATATGTCTCAGGAGCGAGCGGCTGGTTGGCTTTCTGGCTCCTGTTTGCTTGTGCGCTGGGAAGCATTCGATGCGATTGGCGGTTTTGATGACGGGTATTTCATGTACATGGAAGATGTTGACCTAGGAGATCGTCTTGGGAAGGCTGGCTGGGACAATGTGTTCTGCCCCGCAGCACAGATTCAACACAGCAAAGGGCATGTGGCTGGCTCCCACCCCGAGCTGATGCTTCCCGCGCACCATCGCAGTGCGTATAAATTCCAGGCTGATCGCCATCCGCATTGGTGGCAGGCTCCGATCCGTGCGGTTCTGTGGATCGGTCTTAAGGTGCGCAGTGAAGTTGCGGTAGCTGTTGCGCAGTCTCGTAAATCAGAACAAAAGGATTGAGAAACCTCATGTCGATTGAAACTCTGGCAAAAGAAACTGACGCAGTTATCCTCGTTGGCGGCAAAGGCACCCGGTTGCGACCGTTGACGCTGTCTACCCCGAAGCCGATGCTGCCGACGGCTGGTGTGCCCTTTCTGACCCACCTGCTTGCTCGGATCAAGGCTGCCGGCATCACCCACGTGGTAATGGGGACCTCTTACAAAGCCGAAGTGTTTGAAGAATACTTCGGGGACGGTTCCGAAATGGGGCTGGAGATTGAGTATGTGGTGGAGGAACAGGCCCTAGGTACTGGTGGCGGTATCCGAAACGTCTACGACAAACTGCGTCATGAGACCGTGATGGTATTTAACGGTGATGTACTCGGCGGCACTGACCTGACTAAGGTGCTGGAAACCCATGAGACTAAGAATGCGGATCTGACCATGCACTTGGTTCGGGTGGCTGATCCACGTGCTTTTGGCTGCGTGCCTACCGATGCTGAGGGGCGGGTTTCTGAATTCTTGGAGAAGACGGAAGATCCCCCAACTAATCAGATCAATGCAGGGATCTATGTTTTCAGGCGCGAGCTCATTGAAACCATTCCTGCTGGTCGGCCAGTGTCTGTTGAGCGAGAGACTTTCCCACGTTTACTCGAAGATGGTCGTCGGGTTTATGGCTATGTGGATCAGTCCTATTGGCGTGACATGGGCACACCGGATGATTTCGTGCGCGGTTCCTCCGATATCGTGCGCGGAATCGCGCCGTCGCCGATTTTGGACGGACGCACGGGCGAGAGCCTCGTCGATGAGACAGCGGGTGTCAATGACGGTGCTTGGCTGCTCGGTGGCACAGTTATCGGTCGCGGGTCTGAGATCGGCGCAGGAGCGCGTCTCGACGCCACTGTGGTGTTTGACGGTGTGACTATTGAACCGGGTGCTGTGATCGAGAATTCCATCATCGGTTCTGGCGTCCATATCGGGGCTAACGCGCGTATTTCCGATTGCGTCATCGGCAATGGCGCGAAGATCGGAGCTCGTTGTGAGCTCAAAGGCGGAATGCGCGTATGGCCGGGCGTTGAGATTCCCGACAACGGAGTGCGTTTTTCTTCAGATGCCTAATTGGTGTTGCGGGACAGAAGTCAAGCATTTGTCTCGCGACACGCCGTAAGGCGTCGACGCTTGTCGTTCATGGGTGTATGAAACACTACATGTAGTACCCCCGCACTTATCCCCCCACTCGTGCACGATGTTAATCGTGTGACTGGTGGGGTTTTCTTCTTGGGAAAATGCTGAACATTTGGAAAATATCGCCAAGCTGGGTTGACGATATCTAGTGATCGGTGTGTAATCACATTTGTGTAAGTCGAACGGCACGTGGTGAACAGTCAACACGGTCTGTATCGAAAAGTTGCAAAAATACCAACGGAAGAAGGAGGCGCGTCGATGGAGTTTGTGGCGAATGACGCAACTTCCCGCGGAATGGGGTCCGGGCTAGACACTGGGTCTGACCTATCCTTCGATGCCCTCTTTGGTGCGGTCGAGCAGGAGTGGCAAGATCAAGCGCTCTGTGCGCAAACCGACCCGGAAGCTTTCTTCCCTGAAAAAGGTGGCTCGACCCGCGAGGCAAAGCGAATCTGTCAGGCATGTGGCGTCCGAGATGAATGCCTAGAGTTTGCCCTTGAGCACGATGAACGATTCGGCATCTGGGGTGGACTGTCGGAGCGTGAGCGCCGTCGCCTGAAGAAACAGATCGGTTAATTACCAGCTAAAGCCAGGATCTATCTCAATCGGATCGATGTTGAGATGATTGGCAACCAGCGCAGTGAGAACCATACGGAGGATCTCGCCGCGCTCTTCGTTATTTGCGCACCTGTGCTCAATAGGCTGACGAAACAGCACAATCCTTGGTCGGGTTGGCGTGCCGCGCCTATCGATGCCAGCGGGAATTACCCGCCCCAATGGCACTGGTCCATCGGCAACTATTTCATCAGGCAGCACTGTCATATCGGCGCTCAATCGCATACGTGGCACAGTGTCCACAGCGATATCCAGGTTTGCCAACTCTTCGGGATAGGCGTTTGCGATCGGCGCGTAGGCTTCGAGGACAGCTGCGTCGAAAAGCTGAGGTCGCGTGCGGTAGCGCGGAGCAGCCTGGGGGAGTACCGACCCACGTACTCCGCGACCGTGCCTATTCCGGGCAGTCCTAACGTCCATAGCTGCAACTTTAGGGGCTAGTTTCCGTCCGGGCGGAAGCCACGCCGTCTCAGTACTACCCAAAGTGTGAACTAAAGGTCTAGACTTTGTCGCGTGAGTAATTTTCGTCGTTGTAGCCGTCCTGGATGTGGTAAACCTGCCGTCGCCACGTTGACGTACGCTTACGCAGAATCTACCGCGGTCATCGGCCCGCTGGCACCTGCTGCAGAACCACACAGCTGGGATCTGTGCGAGGAGCATGCGGCGAAGATAACAGCCCCGCTGGGCTGGGAAATGCTGCGCGTATCTGGCATTAACGATGCCGAAGATGACGATGACCTCACGGCTCTAGCAGAGGCCGTCCGCGAAGCTGGTAGGCAGTCTTCCGGGCTGGTAGTAGAAGAAGCAGATCAAAACCATCCGATCCATCGGTATACCCGAAAAGAAGCCGACAAGGGACGTCGTCGCGCGCATCTGTACGTAGTTGATGACGAAGATTGATCTAGACTTGTGGGGAAGTAGTGCGCGCCAGGCTCAAAGCTCCTGACGCGTGTTCGTCTAAAAGGAGCATTTATGCGCAACTCTGCACCCCGTTCTCGTGAAGCTGTCGAAGCCGTCATCAAAGCATATGATGTCCGTGGCATCGTAGGGGACGGCATTGATACCGACTTTATTCACGACGTTGGTGCAGCGTTCGGTCGCCTCATGCGAGAAGAATCTGCCCCACAGGTAGCAATCGGTCACGACATGCGCGCTTCATCGCCTGGCCTTGCCCAAGCATTTGCTGACGGCGTCACAGAGCAGGGAGTAGACGTAGTCATGTTGGGGCTGAACTCTACGGATCAGCTCTATTACGCTTCAGGCGTCATGAACTGCCCAGGTGCAATGTTCACCGCCTCTCACAATCCTGCTGCCTACAACGGCATTAAGCTGTGCCGATCTGGAGCGCGTCCCGTCGGTCAAGACTCCGGTCTCCGCACCATCATTGACGATCTGGTGACGGGCGTGCCAGGTTACGTGGGCGAGGCGGGTACGCAACGTGCGGAGGATGTCTTAGCTGGCTACGGGGAGTACTTGCGTGATTTGGTGGATCTTTCTAGCATCCGCCCCCTGAAGGTTGCTGTGGATGCCGCCAATGGCATGGGCGGACACACCGTGCCCGCGGTCCTAGGTGGCCTGCCTTTGGAAATTGAGCCACTCTATTTCGAGTTAGATGGGGACTTTCCCAATCATGAAGCCAATCCGCTCGATCCAAAGAACCTCGTTGACTTGCAGAAATTCGTGCTAGAAACCCGTGCAGACATTGGTCTGGCCTTCGATGGGGATGCTGACCGGTGCTTTGTTGTCGACGAAAACGGCCAGCCGGTAAGCCCTTCTGCGATCTGCGCAATCGTTGCGGAACGCTACCTCGGCCAGAATCCTGGTGCCACAATCATCCATAACCTGATCACCTCGAAGTCGGTCCCCGAAATCATTGCTGAAAACGGCGGCGTTGCCGTGCGCACGCGGGTGGGGCACTCGTTCATCAAGAAAACCATGGCAGATGAAGGCGCAGTCTTCGGCGGCGAGCACTCGGCGCACTATTACTTCACCGAGTTCTTTAATGCCGATTCTGGCATGCTTGCAGCGATGCATGTGCTGGCGGCCCTCGGTTCCCAGGACCAGCCTCTATCGGAGATGATGGCCAAATACAACCGCTACGAAGCCTCTGGTGAGATCAACTCCCAACTTGCCTCTAAAGCAGCACAGGGTGAGCGCACCCAGGCTGTACTCGACCACTTTGCGGATCGAATCGAGAGCATTGATGAACTCGACGGTGTAACTGTTGAGCTGAAAGACACTAACGCCTGGTTCAATGTGCGTGCCTCGAACACGGAGCCGTTGCTGCGCCTGAACGTGGAGGCGCCTACTCGCACGGAAGTGGATAACCTCAGCGCCGAAATCCTAGCAGTGATTAGGGCATAAGGAACTTAAGCCATGTATGATCGCGACGCCGTCCGTTTCTTTGATGTCGCCCACGAGGGCGCCTATGTGCGCGGTGCCGCAAACCTACTGCGTGATGGTTGGTGCACAGAGATTCGCGAATTGCGCCCGCGCAGCCTCGTCGTTGTGGTGGCAGATGACCTGAGCCGCGCAGCAGCGGAATGTGCCATTGCCCTACTGGAGCCACTGCCATTGCCGATCAGCGTGGTATCCGAACTTCCGCGCTTCGCAGGTCCATTGGATGCGGTCTTGGTGGCCTCCTCAAAAGGCAGTGCGTCGCAGGAAATCAGCTTGCATGCGGCCGCCCAACGGGGATGCCCGAGCCTTTTGATAGCTCCTTCCGAGGGGCCATTGCGTGCCGAGGCCCCTGCCCAGGTCACTCTCGTTGGCGGTCCGCCTAATGGGATAGGGGGCTCGCCGGCAAGCGTCATTGCTGCAATGTATGCCGTAGTAGCTTCCCTAACACGTGCCGATCAAATCGTCCTTGAGCAGTTGGAGCTTGCAGCCGACGGTGTCGATGCGGAACTGCTAGCGGTAGCTCCAGAACGAGATGAACTAGTCAACGAGGCCCGAGCATTGAAGGCGTTTGCGGCGCACTCTCGCGTCATACACACCGGTAATGACGGGGTTGGTCGTGCCATTGCGAATTTGATGGCAGTGTTGTGGACAGGAAAAGCCATGGTCAGCGGAGTGCTGGAAGCTGCAGAGTTGGCAGTAGCGTTACCAGAATTGCAATCAGCTGCCCCGGACGTTTTCTATGACCCGTTCGAGCCGACCACCGAACCAGTGCTACCCTTGAGAATCGTTGTCTGGGCGCAACCCGACACAACGTTGCCGTTTGCCAGCGCCCAAAGTAGTGGAGACGGATCGTGTTCTCTCGAGAATATGCTACGTCTCATAGTTCGAGGACTAGCAGCTGCAGTCTTATAAGGAGCCGTAGATGGAATTGCTGACGGGGAAGATCCGGCACTACCCATGGGGATCTCGCGAATATATGGCGAACCTGCGGGGAGAGGCGGTGCCATCCGAGCGTCCAGAAGCGGAACTGTGGTTCGGTGCCCACCCCGGCGGATCAGCGACTGTGGGAGAGACTGAACTCATCGATGTTATTGCCGCTGACCCAGAGTCGAACCTGGGTGCGCGGGTGTGTGAGAAATTCGGGGAGGGACTGCCCTTCCTGTTGAAGATCTTGGCTGCCGGAGAACCGCTGTCGCTGCAGGCGCACCCTTCCCGCGAACAGGCTCAGGAGGGTTTCGCGCGCGAAAACGAGTGCGGCATCGACCCAACTGCTGACAATCGCAACTATAAAGACGATAACCACAAGCCCGAGCTGATTGTTGCGCTGACTGATTTTGAAGCTATGGCGGGTTTCCGTCCCCTGGCTGACACGATGGCGCTATTCGAGCGCCTCGGCAGCTCCGAAGTGAGTCGCTACGTGTCCATGCTGGAGGGGTCGCCTGCTGCAGAATCTGCTGATTTGCGAGTCCTATTTACTACGTGGATAACTATTCCTGGCGCCAACCGCACCAAGCTTATCGACGACATCGTCACTTGCGCCACCCTCGCCTTGGGAGATCCAGAGCTGCCCGAGTGGATGCGCGAAGCGCTGACAAATGTGGTGGCGTTGCATAACCGATACCCATACGATGTGGGTGTTCTTGGAGCGCTCTTGCTCAACAAGTTCTCGCTACGCCCGGGTGAAGGGGTCTATCTAGACGCGGGCCAACTCCATGCTTATGTCAAGGGGCTAGGCGTGGAAATCATGGCGAATTCCGACAATGTTCTCCGTGGTGGTCTCACTTCCAAGCATGTGGATGTTCCCGAGTTGGTGCGGGTGCTCGATTTTGAGTCTTTGAGCGATCCCCGAGTTGCGGCACAGCGCGCAGATGCTGTTACCACGTATCCAATTCCAATTGACGAGTTCAAGCTTTCTCGCATTGACGTCGAGGAAGCTATGACGCTGAGCCATGATGGCCCGATGATTGTGCTAGTTACTGCGGGCGAGGCACATTGCGTGTGTGGCGCCACCGAGTTGAGTATTCCGGCCGGCCAAGCTGCCTGGGTTCCTGCCAGCGACCCGAGCATCGAGCTGTCCGGTGCCGGGGCCGAAGTGTTTGTTGCTACGGTGTAGTTGCGCAAAAGAACTAAAAGGCGGCTGAGTGGATAGTGCTACTCAGCCGCCTTTTCGGGTATGAGGTTAGAAGTTCAAAGCCTCAAAAGGGGACAACCTTGCTGCTCCAGCGGTTGGCGTTGGGGTAGGGGTTGTCGGTGTCGCGGAAGGCTCTGGAGTGCTGCCAGGCTCAGCAGGATCTATGGGGGAGGGCTCTTCTACCGATGTCGTTGGCGTTTCCTCAGATGGGGCCGGAGCGGTTCCCGTAGGTGCGTCGGTAGGAGTTGGCTCCGGCGTCACCTCAGTGGGCTGTTCTGGTGTCGGCTCAGTTGGAACCGAAGTATCCGTAGGTTCGGTTGGCGGATTCGATGGCTCAGTGGGTGAGGTGGTAACCGGTGGCTCAGTAGGGTTGTTTGGGTTATCAGTCGGCTGGGACGGAGTTGGATCAGTCGCCGTCGTCGAAGGTGAGGTGGCAGCATGGTCGCCAGTTGGAGTCGGCTGCAGCGAGTTTGGCGCGTAGACACGGGTTGGCGGAGTCACAGGGGTCTGTGAATCTGGGATGTATGCATTGGGTGCCAAATATGGATCGGATTGTGAAACTTTGGCTTGCTGCTGAGGCATCTTGTGCCGTTCGGAAGCATCCGCCGATCCGGGGGTAGTCTCCGTGGGCTGGGGGGTAGGTACGGCCGTTGTGACAATCGTTACGGGAGACGCAGTGCGAGAAGTCGTGGTTTCGTTAGCAGCGAACGCATCATCAGGGGCGGTGGCACGCCACACTCCCCACCCGGTAGCGCCAGCAGCGACGCAGCCCATGGCAACGAAGACTACAAACCCACGGGTATGTGTGTTCACTGACGGCGCTCCTCAAGTTGCGATAACAGCGATTCAATTTTTGAATTCACCTGTGTTATCGCTGTTCATCTCGAAATTGTTACAACCCAACTGCAAGTAACAACTTAATAACAACGCTGACCCTAGCATGTGACGTGTTTCGGGGAAACCCTTGCGCATGAAAAATATTCAGAAACTTCGCTGCTGATCTGCTATCGATGGGGCAAGATCGTTCTGAAACTGCTGTAGTGGAAATTAGTGCCCGAGCAAAGTAAATCTAGTAGTGACCCTAAGTTGGACACTCACCCCGCTGATCGCGCAATTCGTCGCGACCCTTGTAGTCAGGAGAAAAATGGGAGCCTGGGATATCGCAATCTTCGCTAATGAAAGCAATGTCGATTTCCTCGATGAGATTGCCACGCTCGATTCAGAAGATATTGTCGAAGCCATAGATGACGCAGTCGCACTGGTAGCCAGCAACAAGGCTGTCAACGAAGAAGAAGTCGCCAACGGACTTCTTGCAGCAACCATCGCCGCGATCTGGGCCGGAGCGCCCTTTAGCGCTGGCGAGATCGCAGAAAACTATCCATTCGTTCGTGAACTCGCTGGTTCCGGGTCGGAGCTCCTCAGGGAGCGGTCCGCAGCCATTCTTGAGGAGGCAGACACCGAGGAAGACCTTGAGGTCTACCTCGAGGCGCTGAACTAGCCGTGATCATTTGTATTGAAGGCATTGACGGCGCAGGCAAGAACACGCTAGCGCGGGCGCTTACCGCGCGTATCGACGCCGAGCAGCTTGCATTCCCGCGATATGAGGAATCGATCCATGCCCAGTTAGCTGCGCGTGCACTCCGCGGTGAAATGGGGGACCTGACAAATAGCGCCTACGCGATGGCCACGCTGTTTGCGCTAGATCGCGCCGGGGTCGTCGATAAGCTGCGGGCCGCCGCATCTGATAGGAAGGTGTTGCTGCTAGACCGCTACGTTGCCTCGAACGCTGCGTATTCTGTCGCGCGCACTCGGGAGCAATCGATGGCAACCTGGATCGCAGACTTGGAATTCGGCACGCTCGGCCTGCCGAAGCCGGATCTGCAAATTCTGTTGGCTACCCCGGTGGCGGTTGCGTCGGAACGAGCTGAGCTTCGTGCGGCGGCGGACGCGACACGGGCCAAGGACATCTATGAATCTGATGGCGATCTGCAGTCCCGTACCAGTGCGGCATACCAGTGGCTTGCCTCGGAAAGCTGGGCTGGGGAGTGGATCGTTGCACAACCAGAAGAGTCAGTCACAGGAATCGCGGAACGGATTGTTAGCCGCATCGAAGCTAAAAAGAATCTATGATTGATCCTTATCAATACTCCCACGCGGATTTTACAAAGGAACCATAGGAAATCATGACTAATGCCAAAATTCTCGTCGTCGATGACGATCCAGCGATTTCAGAGATGTTGTCGATTGTCCTACAGGCTGAAGGTTTTGACACCGTTGCCGTGATGGACGGGGCAGAAGCGGTGGCAACGTTCCAGCGTGAACAGCCGGACCTAGTATTGCTCGACCTGATGCTGCCAGGGATGAACGGCGTGGACATTTGCCGCGCGATTCGACAAGAGTCGATGGTTCCTGTGGTCATGCTTACGGCGAAAACTGACACGGTCGATGTTGTATTGGGGCTTGAGTCTGGTGCTGACGACTACGTAAACAAGCCGTTTAAACCTAAGGAACTGGTTGCTCGCATTCGGGCGCGTCTGCGTCGCACCGACGAAGAGCCTAGCGAATTGTTGGAGATCGGCGACCTCACCATCGACGTGCCCGGCCATTTGGTGCGCCGTGGCGATGAAGAGATTCAGCTCACCCCTCTCGAGTTTGATCTTCTGTTGGAAATGGCACGCAGGCCACGCCAGGTTTTCACCCGAGAGGAACTACTGGAAAAGGTGTGGGGGTACCGGCACGCGTCTGATACCCGCCTTGTGAACGTTCACGTACAGCGACTTCGTGCGAAGATTGAAAAGGATCCGGAAAACCCGCAGATCGTTCTCACTGTCCGTGGCGTCGGTTATAAAACCGGTCAAAACGACTAAGACACACTCCTTCGCTCATGAGTTCACTTCGTCGTGCCTGGGAGCAGCTTGCCGATCGCTGGCGCACCTCCCTCCAGGTTCGAGTCATCGGTTCGATTTTGGTCTCCACGACGCTGGTCGTGCTCATCCTCGGACTGACGTTGATCAGCATCGTCGCGCAGCGACTGATCGATTCGAAGCTGGAGACAGCCGACGGAGAAATTGAGCGATCGCGGACGGCCGTCGAGAAGCAAATAGCGTCCTCGGACACGTCGAATTCCCTGCAAGCGCGCTTGAACTCCGCACGGTCATCGCTCACCAACCTCAGCAGCTCCGAGCCAGCCGGCTCTAGCGCCATCTTTGAACCGGTGCTGATTGTTGAGAACCCAGATGGCACGCTGACAACCTCACCAGAGGGATTCGAGATACCTGGGCGCCTGCGCTATTTTGTTTCGCAGGGGCAGGTTTCCTATCAATTTGCCACTCTGAACAACTACGAGGGGAATCTCTACAAAGCTCTGGTCATCGGCTCCCCGACGGATACGGACATCATCGGACTCCAGGTGTACCTGGTGATGCCACTATCGAGCGAAGAAGCCACCCTGGCCTTAATTAAAGGCTTGTTCTCAGCCGCTGGTGTGGTGTTGTTGGTCTTGATCGTCGCAATATCGTGGCTCCTCACTCAGCAGGTAACCGCTCCCGTGCTTTCCGCCAGTCGTATCGCCCAACGCTTTGCGGCAGGGCACCGCCGGGAACGGATGGTGGTGGATGGTGAAGATGAAATGGCGCGCTTGGCTTTGAGCTTCAACTCGATGGCGGAGTCATTGTCTAAGCAGATCGATCAACTCGAGGAATACGGCAATCTGCAGCGTCAGTTCACCTCTGATGTTTCACACGAACTGCGCACACCGTTGACTACGGTGCGGATGGCTGCTGACATGATCGCAGATAACGCCGACTCCATGGATGCCTATTCAAAGCGTGCGTCCGAACTCATGGTCCGAGAATTGGATCGCTTTGAGGCGTTGCTCGCGGATCTGCTGGAAATTTCTCGCCACGACGCTGGCGTTGCAGACCTTTCGCAAGAGAAAGTAGATATCCGTGGCGCGCTGAAGGCAGCATGGCAGCAGGTGGAGCACTTGTCTCAGCAGTTGAATGTTCCGGTTAACTTCGACGAGCCAGACGAGCCTGTCCAAGTTGTGATCGATTCGCGTCGTATTGAGAGAATTCTCCGCAATCTACTTGCCAACGCGATCGATCACAGCGAAGGCAAGCCCGTGGATGTGCTGATGCGGGTCAACGAAGAGGCAGTGGCCATCGCGGTCACCGACCACGGAGTGGGACTCAAGCCCGGGCAAGAAGAGCTGGTGTTCAATCGATTTTGGCGTGCGGATCCATCCCGCAAGAGGCATTCCGGGGGCACAGGTTTGGGGCTTGCCATCGCCGCCGAGGACGCTCGCCTGCATGGCGGTAAGTTAGAGGCTTCTGGCGAAGTAGGTATTGGCTCGCGGTTCCTCCTCACGCTTCCGCTTGTGGCCAAGGAGCGATACAATACGAGCCCGATCTCGCTGCAGCATCCGAACAGTGCAGTCGAGTCTGAACCAGAACCGAAAGCAGTTGAAACTAGCGGGGTGGTGACTGATGAACGCTAAGTCCACTGCGGTAGTTGCCGTCGTTGCTGGTGCCGGCCTCGTGTTCTCCGCCTGCACCACTATCCCCAGCGACTCTTCACCCCAGGCGCTTCGCTCTTTTGAATCCGTCACGGGAACCAATGAGGTGGCGGGCCCTTATCCGAATCAGGCGGCTGACCTGCTGCTGCGTGACTTTTTCGCCCAGGCCGTCAAACCTACGCAGCGTCACCAAGCCGCTCGCCAGTATTTGACCGCGGCAGCGGCGAAATCCTGGGATTCCCAGGCAGGAACGCTTGTCTTGGATCGAATCGATCTCAATTCCATGCCGGGGGCTACTAATGACCGGATGATGTTCAGCGTTCGTGGACCTGTAGTCGGTTCGATTGGTGTCGGTGGTGTTTATCAGCCCGAGAACGGCATGTACGAATCCACCATTGAACTTGCTAAAGAAGAAGGCCAGTGGCGCATCGATAATTTGCCGCCTGGTGTCGTGCTTGAGCATACTGAAATGCGGAACAATTTCCAGCCTTATGCCCTGTATTTTCTCGATCCAACAGATCGCAGCCTAGTGGTAGACCGCCGCTGGGTGTACAGCGGTAATACCTCGATTGACACCGCGCTATTGTCGCTGCTGGTGGAAGGGCCTCAAGAGTCGCTGAAACCGGGGGTCAAAACCTATGTGCCGCCGGGAGCTACCTTCTCTGGAGTGAACTCCGGTGTGTATTCATTTTCCGGATTTGGTGATGTAGGGCAGGAGGGTCGCTATCGTTTTGCTGCACAGGTGATTTGGACCCTAGCTAAGGCAGGAGTGCCCGGCCCCTACAAGATCGACATTGATAACACCCCGATTATTGAGGGTGCGGAATCCCTCATGGTCGACCAAGTCGCAGAATTTAACCCAGGCGCTTCCGCTGGTGCTGCCTCGTCGCTGTATGCGCTTTCCGACGGCCGGATGCTGAAGGTGGAAAACGATAAAGCCACTCCAGTTCCAGGAAAATTCGGAGAAAGCCAAGATTTCGAGTCCGCAGACTTTGAAGCGGCCTCCGGGTTAGTGGCGGCGGTGCAAGCCGTTGGCGAGGGCGAGCAGAAGAAGTCCACCTTGTTGATCGGGCAGATCGGCCAGGAAGGACGCCCCGGCCTTGAAGCCACCACGCTTTCGCACCCCACGTTTGAAATCGGTGGCGGTGCTGTCTGGACCGTCATCGATGGTCGTAGGGTGGCGCGCGTTGCGCGTTCGACGACCAGTGGTGACCTCTCGCACACCGAGGTTGATACCTCGGAATTGGACAGTGACAATGGCCTGATTTCTGTACTCAGGTTGTCCCCCAGCGGAGTGCGTTGCGCGTTCATTGCCAACGGCAGGGTGTATCTGGCAACGGTGGAGCGACCTAGCCCTGGACACCGTAAGCTGTCTCATGTTCAGGAAATTGCGCCGTCGATAGCTGGGACGGCGCTGACGGTGGACTGGAAGGTCGATGGTTCGCTGCTGGTGGGAACCTCTACTGCGGAAACTCCGGTTTGGCAGATCCAGGCAGATGGTTCGGCCTTGACTCCGTTGCCCGCCGGCAACGTCACGGCCCCGGTGGTGGCGATCTCTGCCAGTTCCTCAACGCTGTACATCACTGATTCGCGAGCAGTATTGCAATTGCCGATCAACACCACAGGTGCGGCATTCTGGCGCGAGGTTCCTGCGCTACAAGGTCAACGAGCAGCGCCTGTTGTAGCAAAATGATGGAGCTGCTGCTTCCTAAGCATTGCGCTGGATGCGGTGAACCAGGGCAGTCCCTGTGCAGTGCGTGTCGACGCCAACTAGCCAACACTCCGCAGCGGCTGTTCACTCCCGTAGATCCGCATGTCCCAGTTTGGGTGCTGTCTCCCTACGCTGGCGTGCACCGCGAGTTGATTCTCGCCATGAAAGAGCGCGGGCGCAGAGATGTGCCACCCTTGTTAGGTTCGGTTGTCAACGCGGCCTTGCTGTATTTGGCGGCGAGAGGTGAGATTCCGGAGTTGAGTGAGCTCAGGCTTGTTCCGGCTCCGACGAAGCGGACGTCGGCACGCAAGCGCGGTGGTGACCCAGTGACCGCAGTATGTCGCGGGACGGATGCAGCGGTGAGTTGTTGCGTACGCCATAGCGCACAGGTGCGAGACTCCGTTGGATTGGATTCGGCCGCTCGCCGGAAAAACCTTGCTGGCAACGTAGTGTTGACGACAATTCCGACCGGGCCCGTAGTGATCGTCGATGACGTTGTGACCACAGGTGCCACTATTGCGGCGACCGCAGCGGTTCTCTTTGCTGCGAACGTACAGGTCGCAGGCGTGCTCGCAATTTGCGGCGCCTGAAGTGGGGTAACCAAGGGGAGAAGTCGTGGCAAATTGGTTATGACCAGATGTAAAATTTGAGGTGTAGCAAGATAAGCGTCACCGTGGACGTTGTGAGTAATCCCGCTCGCATTGTGCGGTGGCAGATACCGGGAGGTAAAGCAAAGTGACTACACCTGCTGAGAACAACGACGTCCTGCGCGCACAGGTCAATATCACCGGCCGCAACGTCGAGGTGCCCGATCACTTCGCGGAACGCGTCAAGTCTAAGCTCGCAAAGATCGAGCGACTTGATCCGACACTGACGTTCTTCCACGTTGAACTGCAGCACGAGCCGAACCCTCGCCGTGAAGCGCAGTCTGATCGTATTCAGATCACTGCGACCGGCAAGGGGCACATCGCCCGCGCAGAAGCAAAAGAAGACAGCTTCTATGCTGCCCTCGAAACTGCACTGGGCAAGATGGAGCGCTCCCTGCGCAAGGTGAAGGCTCGTCGCAGCATCAGCCGCTCCGGCCATCGCGCCCCTCTCGGCACTGGTGAACTCGCTGCTGAAATGGCTGCCGAAGCCAAGAAGGCCCAGGAAGCCGCCAGCGAGTTCGATGTGGATCCATACGCAGATAAGGTGCAGGATGTCACCCCGGGACACATCGTGCGCACCAAGCAGCACTCTGCAACTCCAGTGAGCGTGGATGACGCGCTTTCGGAGATGGAGCTGGTCGGTCATGATTTCTACCTGTTCCTCAACGAGGAAACCGGTCGGCCATCCGTGGTGTACCGTCGTCACGCGTTTGACTATGGCTTGATCGAACTAGTTGAAGACGGCGAAGCTAAGTAATTTGCAGTTTGCCTGTCTGTAGCGCCCCCGAGATGCGAAAGCTTTCGGGGGCGCTCTGCTGATGCGAAGCTTTGTCGCGTCGTCGTTATGCGTAGAATGGGCGAAGATTTGTTATTAACGTCCCCAATTTAATCTGTAAGGACCGCTGCCCGTGTTTGGATTGTCCAAGATTCTCCGTGTTGGTGAAGGCCGCGCAATCAAGCGTCTTCAGGCTATAGCTGACCAAGTCATCTCCCTTGAGGATGAGTATGCCGCTCTCTCCGATGAGCAGCTCAAGGCAAAGACTGCGGAGTTCAAGGAGCGGATTGAAAAAGGTGAGAAGAGCGATGACCTTCTCCTCGAGGCCTTTGCTACTGCTCGCGAAGCGTCCTGGCGCGTGCTCGGCCAGAAGCATTACCGAGTGCAGGTGATGGGTGGTGCAGCGCTTCACTTTGGCAACGTTGCCGAGATGCGCACAGGTGAGGGTAAGACTTTGACCTGTGTGTTGCCGGCCTACCTCAACGCGCTTGAAGGCAAGGGCGTGCACGTGGTCACCGTGAATGACTACCTGGCCAAACGTGACGCGGAGTGGATGGGCCGTGTACACCGCTTCCTCGGGCTGAAGACCGATGTGATTTTGTCCAACATGACGCCTGAGCAGCGTCGCACTGCTTATAACGCGGACATTACTTACGGCACCAACAATGAGTTGGGCTTTGATTACCTGCGCGACAACATGGCGCATTCTCTCAACGACCTCGTACAGCGTGGGCACCACTACGCCATTGTCGACGAAGTTGACTCCATCCTTATTGACGAAGCACGTACTCCGCTCATCATTTCCGGTCCGGCGGACGGCTCTTCCGAGTGGTACACGGCCTTCGCGTCGATTGTCCCTCGGATGCAGCGTGATATCCACTATGAAGTTGATGAACGCAAGCGCACCGTCGGCGTGAAGGAAGACGGTGTTGCTTATGTTGAGGACCAGCTCGGCATCAGCAATCTGTACGCCCCGGAGTACTCCCAGCTGGTTAGCTACTTGACCAATGCGATTAAGGCGAAGGAGCTCTTCACTCGCGACAAGGATTACATCGTTCGAAACGGTGACGTCATGATCGTGGACGAGTTCACTGGTCGTGTGCTGGATGGACGCCGCTACAACGAAGGCATGCACCAAGCGATTGAAGCGAAGGAGCAGGTTGAGATCAAGAGCGAGAACCAGACCCTCGCTACGGTCACCCTGCAGAACTACTTCCGCCTGTACGACAAGCTAGCCGGTATGACAGGTACCGCGGAGACCGAAGCATCTGAGCTGCACCAGATTTACAAGCTCGATGTCATGCCAATCCCGACCAACCGCCCGAATCAGCGCGAAGACCTCACTGACCTGATTTACAAAACCCAGGAAGCTAAATTCACTGCGGTTGTAGATGACATTGCCGAGCGCGTTGAGAAGGGGCAGCCGGTGCTCGTCGGCACTGCTTCCGTCGAGCGTTCCGAGTACCTCTCCGCTTTGTTGCAGCGCCAGGGCATTAAACACAACGTTCTGAATGCTAAGCATCATGAGAAGGAAGCAGAGATCGTCGCGCAGGCAGGTTTGCCAAGCGCGGTAACCGTGGCTACCAACATGGCTGGTCGTGGTACTGACATCGTGCTCGGTGGCAACCCGGACATCTTGGCGGATATCTATTTGCGCGAGCGTGGCCTCGACCCAGTGGAGAAGCCGGAGGAGTACGAAGCCGCTTGGGATGAAGAGATCGTACGTGTGAAGAAGCGCTCTGCCGAACTCGCGGAAAAAGTACGTGAGGCCGGTGGCCTGTATGTGCTCGGTACGGAGCGTCATGATTCCCGCCGTATTGATAACCAGCTGCGTGGTCGTTCAGGTCGTCAGGGCGACCCTGGTGCAACGCGTTTCTACCTTTCTATGCGCGATGACTTGATGCTGCGCTTCGTGGGACCAATGCTGGAAAACACGATGAACCGGCTGGATATCCCTGATAACCAGCCGATTGACTCCAAGATGGTTTCCAACGCCGTCAAGAATGCACAGACGCAGGTTGAGGCGCAGAACTTTGAGATGCGCAAGAACGTCTTGAAGTATGACGAAGTGATGAATGAGCAGCGCAAGGTCATTTACGCTGAGCGACGCCAGGTGCTGGAAGGGGCAGATGTCTCTAAGCAGATCCAGGCCATGATCGTGGACACCATTTCGGATTATGTTGCAGCCGCTACCGCGAATGGTTACGTCGAAGACTGGGATCTAGACACGTTGTGGAACGCGTTGGAGAGCTTGTATGGCCCTTCGATGAGCTGGAAGTCGCTTGTCGACGGCACCGAGTACGGAGCTGCCGGCGAGCTCACCGCTAAAGATCTGGAAGCCGCGATCCTCAAGGACGCGCGCATGCTGTACCAGGACATGGAAGAAAAGGTCGCTGCAATCGGTGGCGAAGACCAGATGCGCAGCATCGAGCGCGTCGCCATCTTGAACGTTGTGGACACGAAGTGGCGCGAGCATCTCTATGAGATGGATTACCTCAAGGAAGGTATCGGTCTGCGCGCAATGGCTCAGCGTGACCCATTGGTCGAGTACCAGCGCGAAGGCGGCGACATGTTTAATGCCATGAAGGATGGCATTAAAGAGGAAACCGTTCGCCAGCTCTTCCTCATCCGTAAGCAGTTCGTGCCCCAGGCGCAAGCTGCCGGCACTGTGGATGTGAACCATGATGGCAAGCTTGACGCAGAAGATCTAGGCGGTCAGCGCGGCCCTCGTCCGGAGCAACTGCGTACCTCTGGTCCTGAAGAGGCCTAGGTCACGTTAGCCTCAGGCTCCGCATCACCCACTGGCGTTTGCCTTCCGGTAGTTCGAGCCGGGCGGCAAACGCCTGCGTGGTTTTTGCAACACGGCACGTGCCGATGAGGTCCGTGGCTGCCAGAATCTGGACTGCCAATTCATCGGTCGCATGCGGCAGTGGTGCCGCGTGAGCCTCAACTCGCAACAGGTGCACTGGGCCGCGCAAGGTAGATGTTTTGTGGAACGCGGCGATATGGATGCGGACTTGCGGATCGAACCTGTTGCGGTGCAGCATCGCAGGTGGACGGATGCCGTATGCGACTTCGAGTGCTACCTGTGTGAGTGCCTTTTGGGACTTATCAGGGCATGGCGCCGAAACAGAACGAGGCGGTGGCTGAGATACAGTAGGATCGAGCAATTTTAGGTGGCTCAGGCCTGGAATAACGCGTAGCAAAGCAGGTTCCTTCGAAACTTGGGTGGGCTTGAGGGAACTTCGCGCCAGCCGCCAGTGCAAAGCTGTGGAAGAATGAGGGGCGACGTTCGGCTGCGTTGGATAGCTCGCCCTATTAGTGTGCCATGAACTGTGCAGAAGCGTCGAGCAAAGTTCCCCAGAACAAAACGAGAAACAGGAGTGTAGCGTGCGTGGATTGATCGTGGATTACGTCGGTGTTCTAGACGGAACCGAGGAAGAGCAGCGCCGGTGGCGTAATCTGCTTGCCGCGGCCAAACAGGACGGCGTAGCGACGGCGATTCTTTCTAATGATCCGGGCGGTGTCGGAGCGGAGCCAATCCGCGAATGGCAGGTTCGCGGATACGTGGATGCGGTGCTACTTTCTGGTGAGATCGGTGCGGAAAAGCCAACTGAGGAGGCATTTGCGCAGGCTGCTGCAGCCATCGATTTGCCAATGCGTGATTGTGTGCTGGTAGATGACTCGATTCTCAATGTCCGCGCCGCAGTGGAAAGCGGTCTGGTCGGGGTCTTCTACCAGCAGTTCGATCGTGCTGTTGTTGAGATCACCGGGCTTTTTGGCCTTGAAGGGGAGTTTTAAATCCAATGCGAGTTTATATTCCGGCGACTTTTTCAATTCTGCGTGAGCTTAAGGAAAACAATGCTTTTCCGGCGCGCTCTGGTTGGGGTTTTGCAGTGACGCCGGCGTTGGTTGAATTCTTCGAAGAGGGCGATGAGGAGGAATTTGCGCATTTCGCATTCATTGAGGCTGCGCGAGCTTCACTGCGACTGCTGGCTACCGGCGCAGAAGAGAAGTTTCCGCACCGCCGAGTAGTGGTGACCGTTGATTTGGATGATTCTCGCCTTAGCTTCGCACCGGAGGCTGGGGAAGCGGTAGTGAAGATTTCTCCTGCACTCATTGACTTTGAGGATGTTGCAGCGCTGCACGTCGATGTTGAGGGCTCAGAGGCCGCCACCGCTGCAGCAATTTCGGCAATTGATGCAGCCGATTTGGGGGATGAAGACGCAGAGCTCACTGTTGGTGATGCAGACGACAACTTCATGGCGTGGTACGACACCGTAGAGCTGCCGTTTCTTGTTGATTTGCTCTAGTTCCAACCTCTGAATACTCATCTTGGCACGCGCTCTGCGGGCCAAGATTTTTTCTTAGCTATATCGGCCGTGCTGTTGCACGGCTAACCTACGCTCACGTAAGCTACGCAAGCGTACCTAAACTAATGGCAGAAGAAACGAGTTCCCGAGTGGCAAAAAAGACTTCAGATGCATTGGCCGGAGTTCGGTCAGCGCTCAAAGCATGGACCACGCCGCTGTTACCAGATGACTACACTGGCTTGCTCAATCCATTGTGGAGTACCCGCGAGCTCCGTGGGCAGATCCGCAGCGTCACCAGACACGGGAATGACACCATCAGTCTGGATGTGACCCCAGGCTGGGGCGTTCCAGTCGACTTCAAACCGGGACAGTTCATCGGCATTGGCGTGCAAGTTGCCGGACGCTATATCTGGCGTAGTTACTCGCTCACGAACGTCGCTGGCAAAGGCGAGACGTTCAGCGTGACTGTGAAGGCGCACCAAGGTGGCAAACTCTCCGAGCATCTGGTGGAGACAGCCCAACCAGGTCTGAATATTCGCCTTGCACAGCCAGCAGGCGATTTCTACCTTCCAGAGCCACTTCCGGAAAAGCTGCTGTTTCTGGCTGCAGGTACCGGAATTACCCCGATCGTATCGATGCTGCGTACCCTCGGCGAGACTTCTCCTGGGCATGATGCGGTGTTGATCTATTCTGCGCGTACCCGCGACGACGCGCTATTCCTGGAAGAGCTGGAGCAGATTCCAGGTCTGAGCCTGCACCTGCAGCTCACCTCTGAGGCTGGGCGTGTCACCCCGGCTGATATTGAGAACATCGTCCCAGACTTCGCTGAGCGCGCTGCATTTGCGTGTGGCCCGGCTGAGATGCTCAGCGCCCTTGAGCAGTGGTGGGAGGGGGGCGTCGATAAGCACTACGCACTGCGTACCGAACGTTTCACCCTGGACCGCACCTCAGATGCCGTAGGTGGCGAGATCACCTACGGTTCCCGTGGCAGCGTTGTTGCCGACGGTGCCACCACCATCCTGGAAGCTGCCGAATCGATTGACATCCAGCTGCCTTACGGCTGCCGAATGGGCATTTGCCACACCTGTGTCCGCCAGATCAGCGACGGCAAAGCCCATAACCTACATACCGGGGAAGTCCATGAAGCTGGTTCCCGAATCCGCACCTGTGTCTGCGTCGCGCACGGCGACCTCACTCTAGACGTTTAAGGAACGAAACCAATGGCAATTACCAATATTCAGGCATACTCCCATCTCACTGATGAGGACATCGAGGAGATCGGGCGCCGTTTCGACGCTATCAAGAAGGAAGTCGAGGATAGCCTCGGCGAGGATGATGTCAAGTACATCAAGAACCTGATCAAGTTTCAGCGCGGAACCGAACTTACTGGCCGAGCGCTGCTGTTGCTTTCCCATAAGAAGCCGTTCTTCTGGGCAGGAGCCAGCCTGCTCAGCCTGGCCAAGATCCTGGAAAACATGGAAATTGGCCACAACGTGATTCACGGTCAGTGGGACTGGATGAACGATCCAGTAATTCACTCCGCTACCTGGGAGTGGGACATGAACTGCCCGAGTGCCCAGTGGGCGCATACCCATAACCACGTGCACCACACCTACACCAATATCTTGGGTATGGATCACGATGTTGGATACGGCGTCCTCCGGGTAACCCGTGACCGCAAGTGGACCCCGATGCATGCTTTCCAGCCGGTGACGAACGCAATCTTGGCGTCGCTGTTCCAGTGGGCCATCGCGTTCTACGACGTCGAGCTCGGCCGTTACTTCTCTGGCCGTCAGACCTGGGAAGAAACCAAACCAAAGTTCTGGGAGACTGTGGGCAAAGTCCGCAATCAGGTGATCAAGGATTACGTACTGTACCCTGCGCTTACCGGGCCAAACTTCCTGCACACTGCGAAGGCGAACATGCTCGCCAACTTGGTCCGCAACTGGTGGTCTTATGCCGTGATCTTCTGTGGGCACTTCCCAGATGAGACCGAAACCTTCACTAAGGCGCAGTGGGAGAACGAGACCAAGGGGGAGTGGTACTTGCGTCAGATGCTCGGTTCCGCGAACTTCCGCGGTGGCAAGATCCTGACGATCATGTCCGGCAACCTGAACTACCAGATTGAGCACCACCTCTACCCGAATATGCCATCGAATCGTCTCGCAGCCGTCGGTAAGCAGGTTGAAGCGATTGCCCGCGAGTTTGACCTGCCCTATAACACGGATTCCTTCCCAGTTCAGTTCAGTAAGGTGCAGCGCACTTTGCTCAAGCTCACGCTGCCGAACTCGATGCTGGCAGCGAAGCCGGAGAATGCCCCGGAAGTACGCTCGGAAGCTGCTTTTACTCCCGATATCGAGCAGCATCTGCACGTTGGTAAGAATGAGCAGGGGGAGCGCCGCGGATTGTTCCCCGGTCTGAAGTTGCTGAAGCAGGCCCGTCCGACGGCGATGGAGGCAGTGAAGTTCGCCCTCATGCGCCCTACCAAACGCGCAAACGTGACCGCCTAAAGCGATAGCGCTTAACGACGCCGCTTGCCGGCGAATAGCGCAGAAGTAAATGGGGCCAGGCGTTGCTCGTCATGACGAAGCCGGCCCCATACTCGTACCGCCAGTGCCGCAGCGACAACGGACACGAATACCGGTAGGTAGCCTTGGGCTGCCATATCGGTGAACTCAATGGCGGCGATGAGACCAAACATGGGGGCAGCCATGGCGGTGGAAAGAAAAGCTGCTGCACCAAGCAGCGCGAAAGCCCCGATCGGGACTCCGGGCAGCAGTGGCTGCAGCGCAATTCCAATCAGCGCTCCGGTGATTGCCCCAAGCCCGAAGGCCGGTGTGAGCGTGCCACCGATAACGCCGATGCGGAAGCTCAAGAGAATAGCGCCTACTCGCAGTACCCCCACGAGGAGTAGCCCGAGGGCGATGTTGTCTCCACTCAACACGGTATCTGTGGTGAAACGCGCGTTGGTACTAACTCCAGGCACAAAATAGGAAACGACAGCGAGCAAGACGAAGCCCAAGGGCATTTGCCACAACAGCGCAGTTCCGCTGGCACGATGCTGTACCGCCAGGCGGGCCGCCTTGCCAAACCAATGACCAAGGAGCCCCGCCACTAATCCCACTATGGCTGCAACCGCCAAGGTCGCGGCGGATTCCTGCACCGGCACACTGTGGTACACGGGGTGTGGGGTAACAAAGACACCGGTCACGGCTGCAGCGGTGGCAGAGGTCAGCATGACGGTGATCACGGCCTGTGCAGACATTTCCATGAGCAATAGCTCGAGCGCAAAAATTGCGCCTGCTAGTGGGAGGTGGAAGGTCGCTCCGAGCCCAGCGCCTGCGGTAGCTCCGATGAGTAGCCGTCGCGCATCGTGATCCAATTTGCTCCATACCGCGAGGCGGGACGCAGATAGTCCGCCTATGATTCGGGGCGCGTTCTCGCGCCCCACTGAGGCACCCGCTGCCACAGACATCACCTGGATAAAAGCGGAACAAATAGTCGCCAACAAGGGCATTCTTTTGCCATACATTGCGGCGGGTACGGAGACCGGCTCGCTATAGCGATCCATGAGGTATCGCGCCCAAGAAAGTACGCAACCCAGGCCTATTAAGGTAAGCGCGAGTCTTTTCGGAGACACCACTGCGGTGGGATCCGGCGACACAAGATGGTCGGTGCCAAAGACTGCGCGTTCGACGAGGATAACCGACCAGTTGAGGGCTGCGACTGCAAGCCCCGTAACCAAGCCGCTGAGCACGGCGAACAGCGATAGTCGGCTGATCGACGTGTGCTCGAGTGGCACCCTATCCATCGGCATTAGTCTTTCACTATCCCCAGATCCCAGTCGTCGTTTGAACGCAAGGCTTGCAGTAGTTTTCGCACCGCATGTGCGCGACGCTGTGATGCTCCCGACAAGCTATCTAATGCGCACTCCGGATCAGCTGGGGGACCCATATGGGTACAACCGCGTGGGCACTGCTCCACTGCCTGGGCAAGGTCCTCAAATACTCCGATTACGGATTCCGCGTCCACATGGGCAAGGCCGAAAGAGCGGATACCTGGAGTATCGATGATCCAACCGCCCTCTGGTAAACGCAGTGCCACTGACTGCGTTGACGTGTGTCGGCCCTTGCCGACACCGGAGACCGCTCCTGTGGCGCGATCTGCATCGGGTACAAGTCGATTTACCAAAGTGGATTTGCCGACACCGGAATGCCCGATGAGGGCTGTGACTTTGCCACCGACGATCTCTCTCACACCGCTTAGGTTGTCTGTTACTCCTGCGATGACCACAGGCACCTCGAGATCCGCAAACTCAGCAGCAAACTCTGCGGGGTCAGCAAGATCAGTTTTGGTCAGGCACAACACAGGGGTGAGCCGGCCGACAAATGCTGCGACCAATGCACGCTCGACGAAACCAGCCCGAGGCGGTGGATCGGCAACTGCTGTGACAATCAAAAGCTGATCTGCGTTACCCACCACGATCCGCTCATAAGGATCTGTGTCATCAGCGGTACGGCGCAACACACTGCTGCGTTCTTCGAGTTTGATGATTCGAGCGAGACTGCCCGGTTGCCCCGAGGTATCCCCGACCACTCCAACTCGGTCGCCGACGACGATGTTCGTTCGGCCTAGATCCTTTGCCCGCATGCACACGACAGGGGATGTCTCACCATCGATCACCACTCCCCAGCGTCCGCGGTCTTTGGAGACCACCATGCCTTGCTTCGCGTCCTCATGCGCTGGTCGATCTTTGGTGCGGGGGCGCGACCCCTTTCTGCCAGGTCGCACTCGGACATCCGATTCATCGAAATACCGGCGATTACCCATTGACCATGGCCTGCCACATCAGCTCGAAACCCGGAAGGGTCTTGGCGGTAGTTTCAATGTTTTGCACGATCACACCTGGGGTTACTAGTCCCACAATCGCTCCGGCGGTTGCCATGCGGTGATCAGCGTAGGAGTGCCACAAGCCAGCACGCAGCGGCCGGGGCTCAATGATGAGACCGTCGGCAAACTCCGTGCAGTGGCCACCGAGGGCATTGATCTCGGCGGCAAGGGCAGCCAGGCGGTTCGTTTCGTGCCCACGCAGATGAGCTATCCCTTCGAGGCGACTTGGGGTGCTGGCTAACGTCGACAGTGCAGCTACCGTGGGGGTGAGTTCCCCGATGTCAGAAAGGTCGATGTTGATACCCGTGAGTTGACCTGGTGGAGGTCCGCTGACCTGCAAACTCATAGTGCCACCGGCTGCGATGAAATCCGTGGCGCATCCCATGTCCTGCAGGATGTCCCGGATGGCATCCCCAGCTTGATTCGTGGTGGCTGGCCAGTCTTGCACTTTCACGGTGCCACCGGTCACGGCAGCGGCGGCCAAGAAGGGAGTTGCGTTAGACAGATCCGGTTCGATGATCCAGGTTCGGCCGTTGATCGATGTCGGCGCAATGTGCCACTCGTTCGGAACCTCAGTGCTGACGCCTACGCCAGCGAGCCGCAGCATGTCCACCGTCATTTCGATGTGGGGCATACTCGGCAGCTTGCCGCCGACGTGGCGGACTGTGAGGCCCTCCTCAAAGCGTGCACCGACCAGCAGTAGACCCGAGATGAATTGCGAAGAGGCGCTGGCATCCAGCTCGACCACTCCACCGCGGACCCCGCCCGTACCCTCGACGGCGAACGGCAGGCTATTGCCGGAAACTTCCACTCCGAGGGCGCGTAGAGCATCAAGAATTGTGTTCATCGGTCGCATGCGAGCCTGCGGATCGCCGTCAAAAAACACCGTGCCCGCCGACAACGCGGAAACTGGGGGGACAAACCGCATCACGGTGCCAGCCAGGCCACAAGCGATGTGGCCGCCCCGGAATTGTCCGGGTTCTACGCGGATAGTGGTAGTAGCGGAGCCATGTCCAGGCGCAGTGCGGGTGATCTTTGCACCGAGCTCGGCCAAGGCCGCCATCATCAGTTCCGTGTCACGGCTAATCAACGCGCCGCGGATGGTGGATGGGTAATCCGCTAGGGCAGCGAGAATCAGCGCTCGATTTGTCATCGATTTTGACCCGGGAACGGCAAGGTTCCAACTGATCGGGCCAGCTGCAACCGGCGCTTTCCACTGCGTCCCACCAGGAGTGTTCATGTCCTCCATAATAGGGGGTATGTGTGGACGCTTTGTTCTCTTCACCACAGGTGAGTCGTTACTCGATGCCGTTGCTCGTGCCGTCCAGGAGCCCGGGCTGGCAGTTCGGGCTCCACAGGGGACGCCGGGCCCGCGCTATAACATCGCGCCAACTCAGGTGATTCCACTGGTTCGCCTCGCTGCGGACAGGAGTGAGATTCTCTTGGAACCTGCCCGGTGGGGACTTATCCCGCGCTGGAAGAAGGATGATTCTGGGCCGCCTCTGTTTAATGCCCGGGCGGAAACCGTTGCGCAGAAACCCTCTTTCCGGGACGCGTATGCGTCGGGGCGGTGCATCCTGCCTCTCGACGGCTACTACGAATGGCATGAAAAACGCCCGCACTTTGTGCGGCCGGCGACAGGCGACATGCTCTGGGCCGCTGGGTTGTGGGCCAGCGGACAAAACCGCCTATCAACCACCATGATCACCACCGCAGCGGTTGAACCGCTCAGTTGGCTGCATCACCGGCTACCCCGCTTCTTAAGCAACGCCGAAATAGTGCCCTGGTTAGCGGGTAGTGGCGAGCTGCTGCACCCCAGCTCAACCGAGTTGCTCAACGGGCTTGAAGTGACCGAAGCCGATCCGGCAGTAGGGAACGTGCGAAATGACTGCCCAGAACTAATCGGCTAACAGATCTGCGAGTTGGGCGTTCGTGGCGTCGATAAGCGTGGCGGCGGTGAGTTCCACATCGAGGCCGCGCTTGCCACCGGAAACAAAAACGGTTTCGTGAAGCTCGGCGCTGGCATCCACGACTGTAGGCAGCGCCGTCTTTTGGGCAATGGGGGAGATGCCACCAACTACGTAGCCACTACTGCGTTCGGCGAGCTTTGGGTCAGCCATCGTCACTTTGGAAACACCATGTGCTTTTGCGGCCTTCTTCAAACTGAGGGAAGCTGTGACGGGCAGGCAACAGACGCCCAGTGCGCGCCGGGTGCCCTTGCCTGCGGTGAGATCTACCAGCAAGGTTTTAAATACTCGATCTGGCGTTATGTGGAGCTCCTGTTGGAGATACTCCGCTGCTTCCGCCCCAAAATGTTGCGAGTGCGTTTCAAAGCTGTGGACGGTATAGGGCAGGCCTGCATCACTCAATTTTGCGATTGCTGCAGTGCTGGCGGACTTCTTTCGTGCCATGCGGACTCCTTTGCGTCACCGAATGCGTTTAGACTTGTGTAACAGGGAAGGCTCCACCGCGAAGAAAGGCCGCTATCTCAATGGTTGCTTATGACTCCACGCTCGTCACGCGGTTTGAGGAGGAAGCACTTCCACTCCTTGACCAACTGTACGGCGGCGCGCTACGGCTCACCCGCAACCCCGCCGATGCGGAGGATCTAGTGCAGGAAACCTACATCAAGGCGTTTAAGGCCTTCGAAGGTTTCAAACAGGGCACGAACCTCAAGGCGTGGTTGTACCGGATCATGACCAACACCTACATAAACTCCTACCGCAAGGCACAACGAGAGCCCTCGCAGTTGCCGACCGAGGAGATCACTGACTACCAGCTGTACTCCACATCCTCTCACCAGTCTGCTGGGCTGGATTCGGCCGAGGTACAGGCGCTTAAATCACTCCCGGATACGGACATTGCTGAGGCCATGAACGCCTTGACTGATGAGTATCGCATGGTGGTGTATTACGCCGATGTGGAAGGGCTTCCCTATAAGGAGGTTGCGGAGATCCTGAACATCCCTATCGGCACGGTGATGTCTCGCCTACATCGGGGAAGAAAACAACTCCGAGAAGCGTTGATGGAAGTAGCACTGAGTTACGGAATCGGATCTAAAGCAGTAGAGGGAAAGAAGCCATGAGCAACGAACATCGAGGATGCGATTGCAACTGCTCGGATACCTATGCGCGGCTAGCTGAGCTTCTCGACGGCGATTGCACGCAATCCGCCCAAGAGGAGCTGCGTGCCGCGATCGCGTCTTGTCCGCACTGTTTTGAACGCCTGGGAGTAGAAGAGGAGATACGGGAGTTGCTGCGTCGTTCCTGTGCGGCATCTGCGCCGATAACTCTGCGTCAGCGCATCTCCATTTCCATTCGAGTACAGCAGCGGGGATCATTCCGCTAATAGTTGTCTCCTTGTTAAAAGGGCGCTTGAAGTAGCGAAAAGCACCTACAAGAATACCTGTAGGTGCTTTGACGCTATGTAAGAACTAAAGACCGTTATGCGTTAGGGCGACGGCCGTGGTTTGCCTTGCCCTTACGACGATCCTTGCGCTTGCGGCCACGCTTGCTCATGGCTGCCTCCTTGGTTAGTGAAAAAGTAACTAGACTCACTCACTTTAATCGAGTGCGCCCGGGAATGGTTAATTAGACGGTTGCGCGGGTACGGCCGCGACCGCGGTTCTTACGGCGACGCAGCGCGCGACGCTCGTCTTCGCTCATACCGCCCCATACGCCGGCGTCCTGGCCGGACTCCAGTGCCCATGCCAAGCACTGTGAGGTTACTGGGCAACGGTTGCATACAACCTTTGCTGCAGCGATTTGGGCGAGAGCTGGGCCGGAATTTCCGACAGGGAAGAAGAGCTCTGGGTCTTCATCGCGGCAGACTGCTTCGTGGCGCCAATCCATGGTAAATCTCCTAACAGATAAGTTCTTACGGTGCGTTTCCTTGGTTGCAACGTCTACCGCGCGCACCAAAACAAAGGCCGGTTTCTCAGTGTGACTGAGGGAACCCAGCTATTGGTGGTTGGGTAGTGGTTTCGGTGGTGGTGACGGCTAGGGGGCTAGCTGGCGCTGAGGGGCGCTCGTTCACCAAGACGTAACCTGTTGTACTCAAGGATTTCGACTCTGGTTATTCAACCCGTCGTTTTTGTTACCGATGAATCATGACATGACAGTGCTTTCTTGGCTAGAGTTAAGGGTCAAATTGTGATCAAGTTCACTCAATATGGGGCTATAGCTGGCAAATTACATCGATCGCGTTCGGCACTGTCTGGATCTTGAGTTCCGTAGCTTTTCCAGCATATTCTCCATCTACCTGCCATTTTAGTGGCAGCTTAGAGGTGAGCGTGACTTTAGTTGCATCGTCAACTCGGGTTTCTCGGAAATCCACCCGATCCCGGGTAAGCGAATTCACAGGAATGCCCATTGCATTCATAACAGCGATAAACCCGCCCACTCCGGAAATGTCTTCCAGAGCGTACAAAGAACAGCCATCTTCTAAACGGTGTTCTGGATTGGTGACCACAGGTACCGGCCCGGCGTAAGTCCACGGGTTAGTGTTCGACACAATCACTATCGGCACGTCGCCCGCCACCGTGTCTCCATCGCGAGTGAGTGCTTCAAAATGAATGTGGGGCGGAGTGCGATGCAGCCGCCTCCAGGCGGAGAAAGCCACCAAGGAATAGTGCCAGGGCGTCGCGGGAATTCCATAGCTGCGAATCCGATCCATCTGGTTGATTACCTCGGCATCCAGTCCAAATCCAGCATTGACGCAGAACCAATGGTTGTTCACGAGTCCTACTGGCAGGCGTCGAGACGTCAGCGGAGTAAGCATTTCAGCCAGCATTTCAGCAGCAGCGCCCGGTGCATTGGGAAAGCCCAACGCGCGGGCGAACACATTCGCAGAACCTGTGGGAATGATGGCGAGCCGAGGAAGCGACTCTGCCGAGGGACGAGCGGTGGGATCGTTGCCCAGCAAACCTTTGAGAACTTCGTTGACTGTGCCGTCTCCGCCAACGGCAACAACCACGTCAAAATCGGCGCGCGTCACACCGCGCGTGAGCTCCGCAGCATGTCCGCGGTGCAGAGTATGGACCGAATGCAGCTCGGCTACCTTTCGAAGCGGCGTAATGGCTTGCCGCAGCACCTGTTCATTAATGCTGGTGGAGTTGGGGTTGGACAGCATGAGGCAACGCATGAGAGGCAAGTCTAATGGGGTGTCCTACCTAGGGTGGTAATGCACGCTAGGATATCCGTGTGAATAACACCGAATCTCGCGTCCCCGCTCCCGTAAAATACGCTGGTTATTTGGCGATCGTGCAGTCCTTGATTGGATTGTCTTACGCGGGTTTGTTGATCTACCGGGAACTCATCGGAGAACGTGGCGCGGGCGTGGTGACTGACACAGCTGCGCGTGCCAGCATGATCGGTTACGGCACCGCCATCTACTTCATTATTATTTTCGGTGCGGTGATTGCCGGTGCCATCAGTATGAACAAGGGGCGCCGGTGGGGACGCGGCCCAGTAGCGATGTTGGAGCTGTTTTTGCTGGTAGCCGCGTACTACATGTGGACTGCGGGCCAGCCAGCATTTGCGGGCGTGACGGCTGTCTCTGCAGTTGCCGGGATGCTTTTGCTGTTCAATTCCGCGTCACTGGCCTGGGCCAGCGCCAACCACCGTTAAACGCTCAATCCCACGAGGGTATCGCCACGCTTCTCGACGACAGTTTTCCCGGAAACCGCAATAGACACTGGGCCGGAATAATCGCCGCGATCCACCGGGATAGTGCGTTCAATGGCGCCATTCTCCCAGTTGCCGACGGCAATACCATTGGGAACCGGGAAGATGATGCGATCACCGACTGCGGCTCCGGTGCCGAGGGCGCCCGCAAAAACCTTTTGTATTGCCAGTGTTGAGGGATTCAGCAGGTAAATCCGTTCACCATCGAACCAGGTCATGTGATGCGGCAAGTCCGCGGTTTCCGGAGCGAAGGCTTCCCCAGTGTTGCTCTGCAGGTGCTGCGTCACCAACGGACTTTCTTGCACTTCGTGGCGAGCCTTTTCTTTGCCAGACTCGTCATATGCAATCAGGTGTGGCGGACTGCTGGGAATGTAGACCGCTGCCAGCGTTTGGCCGATACCGATGAGTTGCGCATCAGTGCCGGGTACCGCGACATCAGCCTTGATCTTTGGCTTACGGGAGTCCTCTGGAGTGGTTGCCTGGAAACGCAACATTGAGTTATTTGGCTGATCCGGGCAGGTTTCCATCACTGCGAGCAATTCCTTGCGGGTCATGGCTGATGAAATTGTGCAATCCTCATGCGGTTGCATGCCAGGTTCTTGCTTCGCTTCCTTGTCGCCGTACTCCACCGTGCGCACTAGGTCGCTTCGCCATAGCTCAACGTGTTCTGGGGAGACCACCCCGACACGGTCATTGGAGGAAATGGGGACGACAGCTGTTGAATTCGGTGCGCTGCGAGTGGCTCGGTAGGTACCAGTCTTCGCGTTGATCTGGGTCACGTCACCGCAACCTGCACTGTTGCGGTAGGTAGCAACGATACTGCTGAAACCAGCGCTGAGGGAGCATAACTCCACATCGCGCTCATAACGCCACACCTCCGCGCCATCTGCCGAATTGCGGGCAGTCAAGGTGCCACCCGTGGCAGTGATGGTTAGCCCCTCGATCACAAGCGGGCGCCGCAGTGCCGGAATCGCGGGGCTATCCGCCCGCCAGACCTCATGTAGCTTTTCAGGCGGCGCGCTGAGAGCTTCATTCGCGGATACTGTTTGCGTAGCGGGAGTGAGCTCAGACTTAGTAATCGGTGCCGTTGCCCAAACGGTTCCGACTCCAAGGGCGGCAGCGACACTAATGGCGGCAGTAGCGATGAGGTCCTTTTTGCTGCGCTGCAGCGGGGCATTCTTCGGTTGCTTAACGTGAGGTTGCGCTGTCACCTTTTGCGTGCCTTTCGACGTGGTCGAGGGTCAGCTACCCGCTCCGCGGAGGAGCGGCGTGGAGCTCTATCCCGGCCGCCGCGCAGCTTCTGTGTCGCACTGAACCCGCCGAACACTCGTTTCGGCTCCCCTAAGGAAGCTTGGGCATCTTGGGGGACATCCAAAACCTCGTAGAGTTCGGGGGACGTGGAGAACAACTGCGGTGGCTCCGGAGTTCCCAGTCCTAGTTCGGTATCGATTAATTGCCATTTAGCCAATTCATCGTAACCCACCAGCGTGATAGCAGTTCCGGTATGCCCAGCACGGCCGGTTCGCCCGATACGGTGTACGTAGGTCATCGGATCATCAGGGGTCTGGTAGTTAATCACGTGTGTGACATCGTCGACGTCGATACCACGGGCGGCCACATCCGTGGCGACGAGGATTTCAACGACACCGTCGCGAAACGCCTGCAGAGACTTTTCTCGCGCTACTTGGCCCAGATCGCCGTGTACCGCCGCTACGGTGAAACCTGCCTGCGCGAGATCATTAGCAACCTCAGCGGCGCTCCGCTTGGTGCGGGTGAAAATGATCGTGCGCCCCCGACCCTTGGCTTGCAAGGCCCGCACTAGGATCGCGACCTTGTCCATTCGGTGCGCCTGAATCATTACCTGTTTCGTGCTGGCGTGCGTTTGTTGCTCGCTATCGTTCTCAGCACGGATCTGTATCGGCTTGTGCAGGAAACTTCGGGCCAAGGTGATAATCGGCCCTGGCATAGTGGCAGAAAACAGCATTGTTTGATGCTTGTGTGTGAGAGCCTTGAGGAGCTTTTCTATCGCCGGCAGGAAACCGAGGTCAAGCATTTCATCGGCCTCATCAAGCACTAGGATCGCCACCTGATCGAGCACGAGTGCCTGCTGCTGGTGGAGGTCGATGAGGCGACCAGGGGTGCCTACGATGACGTCGACACCCGCGCGCAGGGCGCTGATCTGTTCTTCATAAGGACGACCACCGTAGACCGTCAAGACGCGGATGGGCGTGTACTTGGCGGCACGCTCCAGATCCTCGCTCACCTGTATTGCCAATTCGCGAGTGGGGGCGACAACGAGTGCGCGCGGAGTGCCATCAAGCTCAGCGATATCTGCAGCGTCAAAAACTCGGTCCAACAACGGCACGCCGAATCCCAGGGTTTTACCCATGCCGGTGCGAGCCTGGCCGATAATATCGGATCCCTCGAGCGCAATCGGGAGGGTCAACTCTTGGATGGCAAACGTGTGGGTGATGCCCTGCTCGGCTAAGGCCTGGCAAATCTCAACGGCAACGCCGAGCTCGGCAAAGGTTGGACTAGATTTTTGGTTTTGTGCAGACACGTTGTTGATCCTAGTCGGCTCTGGCCTAGAAGCGACACCGCGGAGCATTCCGCTGGGAAACTAAGGGAGCGAAACGGGATAAGATAAGGCGAACTCGCACCCCGCAGGGTGTGCCCCCTAGACTGAAAACGTTCTTCCGCTGAAGTACACCGCGAACAAAATTTAAGGACACTCAATGGATATCAAAATCGGTTTTGCAGATAGCCCGCGCGAGCTCACCTTTTCTACCGAGGCATCTCAGGAAGAGATCCAAGCAGCCGTCGCGGCCGCTATGGATCAGGATTCGGGCATGCTGGAGCTCGCGGATGACCGTGGTCGCAAGTACCTAATCCGCAATAACCGAATTGCCTACGTAGAACTCGGCACCGCTACCGTGCGCCAGGTCGGCTTCATCGGCTAAATCAAGTCGCAGTTAATGATGCAGAATTCGGAATCGTCGCTGGTCAGATTCGCGCGTGAATACGGTTGGCGGGCCTATGCCATCCCAGTGCTCTTGGTAATCACCATTTGGATCTTGGTCGATATTGTCCACGAGCCTGCCGAGCCGATTCACCACGAAATAGCGGCTAGCGAGCCTGCTCCGCAGTCCCGAGGTGCGGGGCCGATTCCGGCTGACGCGGATCCGATTTCATTAGCAACTGGTCAGTTGCCAGATGGAGGGCCTTTTACGGAAACTGGAGAGGATACTTTCCGGGTAGTAGGTTCTCCTGGGCCGAAAGTAGGCGAGGGGAAAGAGCACCCCATCACCTATGTGGTGGAAATTGAGAACGGCGTCAATACTGCTGCGTACGGTGGGGATGCAGCCGTAGCCGCAATGATTGATGCCACCCTTGCCAATCCAAAAGGATGGACCGCTGATCCCGCATTTTCCTTCCAGCACGTGGCTCCTGATCAAAATCCGACGCTCCGAATTCAACTCACCTCTGTTGGTACCACTCATGCGGTTTGTGGCGACGATCTGAAGATGGAAACGAGCTGCTACATGCCGGTCGGGGAACGGGTGCTGCTCAACGAATCACGCTGGGTGCGCGGGGCGGTGACCGCTCAAGGTGATATCGGTAGCTATCGGCAATATTTGATCAACCATGAAGTCGGCCACGCGCTGGGTTACGCGGAGCATGCGGTATGCCCAGCAACGGGCGAGCTTGCCCCGATAATGATGCAGCAAACCCTGAGTCTGAATAACTCCGAACTGCACCGGATTGACCCACATGAGGTGTATCGCGACGATCAAGTTTCCTGCGGTTTCAACCCCTGGCCGTTCCCTCGGTCCTGAGTGCACTCAACGAATTTTGTGTGAAAGGTGTTCGGCCCAATGACGAAGAATTCATTACCAGATCATGTCCGGGCGGCATTCCATGCTGAATCCGGCGACGCGGTGCCGATGGGATATGCCTGGGACTATGGCTTCAAAGTTGGGCATGTGGTGCTCAGCCCAGTTTTGGATCCGGACAACGCCGCTTGGTCAGCTAAAGTTCGCGAAAATCTGCATGTAGAAGGCTTGCGGGTGGCTCGTCCCGTTCGCTCCACGGACGGTCGGTACATTGTTTCCGGCTGGAAGGCATCGAGTTTCGGGGCGGGCGAATTGGCATCTGGGCGTGTTGACGAGACTGCCACCGCCGCGTTGCGGCTTGCAGATGCATTGGCGCAGCTGCCTGCACCAGATTTTGTGACGGTACCGATTACCAAGAAGTGGGCCCCACACGAGATCTACCGCGTTGCTGATCATGCTGCCTGGTCCGATGATCCAGCAGAGGTGCTTTCGATCGGACTTGATACGGCCGCAGCCGCAAGTGCTGAGTTGCAGGCCGCACTATTGCTCGCCGCTCGCATTGGGCCATTGATTCCGCACACTGCGGCTCCTATGCAGGTTGGGCATGCTGACATGCTCAGTACAACTTTGCTGTCGGGGACTCAGTCGCCATTAGTGACGGACATCGTGGCTACTGTGCGTCCTCACGGATATACCGCCGCGCTCACGGTAGTAGATGGGCTGCTTTTCGACGCCGTGGACGATGCCGTCGTGCACCGCTTTTCGCACGTGCCTGATTTCACCGCGTTGCTCCTGCGTGCCTTGTTATATCGCATTTTTGTTTCGGTACTCCAAGAGGAAGACCAGAAAGTAATGGCGGTGCGCTTAGGTAGGGTGGCGGAAACCCTCATCCATATTTAGCACACATGTTCTGGGTGTTGTGGTGGGTAACCGCAGTGATGTCCGACTGCTCTGCCACAATGGTGGCATGACAGATTTCGTGCCTTCCGCCCGGTTCGCACCACCGGAAAAGCTGGAAGTAAAGCTGGTCCCTGCGCCAGAGGCGACTGCAGCGTCGCGGACATGGTCAGAACCGGCGCGAGGATTGCTCACGGCTGCACAAACTGAAAAACCCGGTCGGTGGCGGGTCACCGGCACCGCTGGCTCCGGCGTGACGTCATTGGTGATTGATACGGTGCTGGCGCGAATTAAAGCTGGTGTTGATCCAGCGCGGATCTTAGTACTGGCTACTTCTAAGGAATCCGGCGCAATCCTACGTCGCGAATTAGCGCTAGAACTACCACGAATCGGGTATGCCTCCGAAGCGCCACTGGTGCGGTCTGTGCACTCCTTTGCTTTCGCATTGGTGCGGAGCGCACGGCTTGGCACTGCGGAAGGGCAAGAAGATGCGGCATTAGGGCGAAGCCCACGCCTTATAACCGGCGCTCAGCAGGATGTCCTTATTCAGGAGCTTCTCCAAATCCAAGCTGAGCAGGCGGAGAGTTATTGGCCAGAAAATGTGCGGGACGCCCTTTTGATGGTCGGTTTTGCGCGCCAGTTGCGTGATTTCCTGCTTCGAGCTCAAGAACGCGGACTCGGTCCCTCTGATCTACAGAGCCTTGGTGCCATCCACAACCGGCCGATGTGGGTAGCGGCAGGAGCTTTCCTCCAGGAGTATGAGCAGCTTACTCAGCTCTCCGGAGCCCAACTCTATAACGCATCGGAGCTGGTTGCAGCGGCGCTAGCGCATCTGGAGGCAGATCAAGAGTTTCTGCTGGAGCAGCAAAGTCGGATAGAGAGCATCATCGTTGACGATGCTCAAAACTTAGATCCAGAGTCAGCGAAACTAGTGGAGAAATTCAGTGCCTCTGCTCGGTTCTCACTCTTAGCAGGAAATCCTGAGCATGCCGTCTTTCATTTTCGAGGAGCTTCACCCGCATCATTACAGCAGTGGGAGATTGATCACGAGATCCGTCTTTCACGCCGATTCTATGTGCCGACTACGAGCATTCGTTACGCCGAGACCCCTGCGACTGAGCTTGCTGTAATCGCGAACCGACTGCGACGAGCTCACCTTATAGACGGCGTGCCGTGGCGCGATATGGCGGTTGTCGTGCGAACGAGCGGCGCTGTGGCTGGTTTGCGTAGAGCATTGTTGGCAGCTGGCGTCCCCGTTACATTGCAGCCCACCGATGTGGTCTTGGCGGAGCAACGTCTTGTCTCCAGCCTGTTGCTCGCGCTCAAGGCGGTTTCTGATGAACTCACCCAGTCTGAGCTGGAGGAGCTAGTGCTCGGACCCATCGGCGGTGCGGACTCAGTTACATTACGGCGCCTCTTGCGCGGGCTACGTCAGGCGGAAATGAAGCGGGGCGGAATCCGTCGCGCTAGTGACGTGCTGCGAGCGGCGCTGACTACCTCCGAGCCGATGCCCGAGGAATTCCGCTCATTTCTGACAGATAGAGAGCAAGAGATCTTCGACCGGCTGCACCGCGTCCTGACGGCAGGTATCGCAGCCACCAAGCAGGGCGCTTCGGTAGAACTAGTACTTTGGGAAGTATGGGATGCCACCGAGCTATCGGATCGGCTCATGAATGCTTCTCTGAGAGGCGGCGCAGCAGGCAGCCAGGCTGATCTCGACCTCAATGCTGTGATGGCGCTTTTCGACGCCGCAGGTGACTTCGTTGAGCGAACTCCAGCCGCCTCATTGAACAGATTTGTGTCTCATATCGCCGAGCAAGAGCTTCCCACCGGTGCGCGTGATCGCCGCGGCTTTGCACCTGAGGCAGTGGCATTGTTGACGGCTCACGCCACGATCGGCCGGAACTGGCCAATCGTAGTGGTCGCTAACGTGCAAGAAGGATCGTGGCCGGCACTTGCAGAAACAGGGTCTCTCTTTGGACAAGAGGACCTCATTGAGCTGCATGACCGTGGCATCGACCCCAACCTGATTACCTCTCGCACCGCTGAGAAAGTTTCCGAAGAACGTCGATTGTTCCGGATGGCGTGTTCGCGTGCTACCGCGCAATTGCTGGTAACCGCCGTGATTTCCCCCGATTCAGATGAAGTCGATGAGCCATCGCGCTTTCTTGAAGAACTTGGGGAAGAGCTCGATGTACAGGTCGGATTCGATGGTGCACCTGAATTAGTTCCCGGAGATGCCACGGCGACGAAAGATACCTCTGCATTTCCGCGGGTGCTCTCTCGCAGCAGCGTCATTGCGGAACTTCGTCGCGTGCTTGAATCTGCGGATGCAGCTGCGGGGCTCAAAGCAGAGGCCGCCCGCCAGCTGGCAAGGCTAGCAAAGGCTGGGCTGTATGGTGCGCATCCCGATCACTGGTGGGGATTGGCAGCGCCATCAGAAACCGAGACTGTGCTGAAAATTCAAGACCACGTGCGAATATCTCCCTCGAAAATCGAGACCGCACTGCTGTGTCCGCTTCGCGCGGCCTTGAGTAGCTACGGGGAGGACGATGACAGTCCGATTTACCTCTTCAAAGGCATACTCCTGCATGCAGGCGCAGAAGCCGCTGCCTGTGGAGTTAGTCGCACTGAGATAGAACAAATTCTCGACGAAGCCTATGCCGCTAACACTGAGTTTCCCAGCTGGAAGCAAGATGCCGAAACCGCAGATTGGCACCGAGTAGTAACCCGCACACTGGATTGGGTGGAGGGACGCTCGCTCCTCGGGGCAGAAGTGACAGTAAACGTGCCGGTAGCGCAGCTGGATGACGGAACTCCGGTGCATATCGCGGGCCGTATGGATCGGCTTGAACGAAACTCTGCCGAGGAATTCCTGGTAGTGGATCTTAAAACTGGCAAGACGTCGGTATCCGGGGAAGAGGTCAAAACTCACCCGCAACTATTTGCATATCAACTCGCCCTAGCCTGTGGTTCTTGGAATGAGGGGCAAGTGACAACCTCTGGACAGCAGCCAGACCCGAGTCGGCTTGGTGGCGGGCTGCTGGTTTATCCTGCTTCTCCCACTGTGAAAGTGAAGGAGATGATGCAAGACCCCAAGAGCGCAGAACAGTTAGCGGAATTTGCGCGTTTGTTGCCTGATGTCGTTGTGTCACTGATCGGGCCCGAATTCTTGGCCACTCAAAATAAGCATTGCGATCTTTGCACACTGAAGTCGATGTGCCCCGCTAGGGCGGAAGGACAGGCCCTGACTAATGTTTAACTCCCGAATTTCTCCTGCGGACCTAGCTATCGCTCAACAACAGAAGTTCCCTCCGACTCCACAACAAGAAGAGGTCATTGGGGCGGCACCTGGGCCGATGCTCGTCGTCGCCGGCGCTGGAGCAGGTAAGACCGAAACAATGGCGAATCGCGTGGTGTGGCTCGTTGCTAACGGCTTCGTAGAACCGGAACGGGTACTGGGATTGACATTCACCCGTAAGGCAGCCCAAGAACTGCGCAAACGCATTCGAGACCGGCTGACTTCTTTTGCTATGTCCCCGCAGGCCCGTGACGTTGACCCGACGCTGCAGTTGCTCAAACTGCTCGAAAACATCAACCCCACGGTTTCTACTTATGACTCCTACGCAGGTCGCATCGTAGGAGAGTACGGTCTTTTGCTCCCCGTCGAGCCCTCGGCACGATTGATCACTAACACCGAGCTCTTTAGCATCGCACGAGAAGTTGTAAGCAATTACCGCGGGGAACTTAGCGAGACGAATCAGCTAAGAAATGTCACCAAGAATCTGCTTGATCTAACTGCGGAAATCGATAATCACATGGTGACTCTCACAGATATCGTAGAAGAGTCGAACGCCTTTCTAAGCGCGTTCGACGACGCGGTTGATGCCAAAGGTAAACCAGCAAAACGCACTGCAGCACGCAGTAAGTTCTTAGACCCGCAGTCGCGGAGGCTGCAGTTCCTGCCACTCGTTCAGATCTTGAAGCAGGAGCTTGCCGCGCGGAACGTGATCACCTTCGGCGAGCAGATGTCCTTGGCTGCTCGAGTGGCCTCCCTGCATCCTGAGGTAGGACAGCGCGAACGCGCGAAATTTGGTGTGGTCATGCTGGATGAATACCAAGACACTTCCCACGCCCAACGTGTTCTGCTGCGAAGCTTGTTCGGAGGGCACGATCCGAGCTTAACCGTCAATGCCGTGGGAGATCCCATGCAATCCATTTATGGTTGGCGTGGGGCTACTGCAGCGAACCTTGCACGGTTTGTCGATGATTTTCCGCAGGTTACTCCGGAAGGCGCAGTGTCCGGAGAGGCCCCTAAAGCAGAATTGACGCTATCGTTCCGAAACCCATCGAAAGTGCTCACAGCAGCCAATGTGGTTGCCGATGCTGCTTTCAAAGCCCACGGAAGTAAGCGCCCCGTCCAGCCTCTTGCAGCTCTAGCTGCTCGTGGTGAGGGCCAAGTGAAGCTTGCATGGTTTGCTAACGCGCGGCAAGAGGTTGATTGGGTAGCAAACAATCTGGCCGAGGCATTTCACGGGCCGCGTACTGATGAGTTCACTGGTGCGGTGCTCGTGCGGAAGAAGAAGCATATTGCCCCCATGGTTGCAGCTCTCCGAGAGCGGGAAGTCCCAGTTGAAGTGGTGGGACTCTCTGGTCTGCTGACAGTTCCGGAAGTGCAAGATCTCATCTGCATCGCCAAGATGCTAATCAATCCCCAAGACAATGAAGCAGCGCTGCGTATCCTTGCCGGACCGGCGATGCAGCTCGGCTCCAACGATCTGATTGCGCTGCACAAGCGTGCCAGGAATCTAGGGGGACGAACCAAGGACAATGCTGGCGAGGAACCCCACGACCCGCTGGCCAAACTTAAATGGATCGTTGCAAATGCCGAAAGTCCCGATCCCGCCGTATCCGTCGGGCTGACCGACGCCATTGCAGACCTCGGGGAATCCGAAAAGTACTCCGACTCGGGATACCAACGGCTCCGAGAACTGGCGGCAGCGCTCCGGCACCTGCGTACACACAGCATCAGCCGTGGGCTCAGTGATCTCTTTTCCGACATCGAAACAGTCATGGGGGTCCGGACAGAAGTACTTGCCAGACAAGACCCACAGGCAGATGGTGCGATCGGAACTGTTCACCTAGATGCCTTTGCCGCAGAAGTAGCCGCGTTTGAAAGCACCCCAGGAGCAACACTGCGAGGACTCCTAGACTATTTTGATCTGGCAGTGGCAGAGGAAGATGGCTTGGAACCTGGGGAAGTCAGCGTGAGATCCGAGCGCGTGCAGTTGCTTACCGTTCACAAGTCAAAGGGCTTGGAGTGGCAGCACGTTGCCGTAGTCCACGCTGATAATCGCACCTATGTCGACGAAACCGCTAAAGGATATTCCGTGAAGACATGGCTGGGCGACATCACCAAGATCCCATCCACACTGCGTGGCGATGCCCGCGCAGCCGATGACCTTTCCGGTGCACCAGTATTAGACATTGCAGGTATCGAAGAAATCAAGGAACTCGATCAGGCTATCGCTGAGCACAAAGCAGAATTTCGGCGCAACGAAGAAGCCGAAGCGACGCGGCTGTTCTATGTGGCGATCACACGCAGTCAGCAGAACCTCTATGTGTCTGCGTCCTATAACTGGGCAAGTAAGGAATACAACCAAAATGCCCCCTATCAGCATCTGCTCAACATTAAGGAAGCACTGCCAGAATCCGTCGACTATTGGGAGGAAGACTTCAGTGAATCCCAAGAGGCAGTAGCTCCCGAGTCCGGGATCTTCCCGGTGGATGCGCTCGGCGGGCGTCGACAAGCAGTGGCCGATGGCGCTGCCCGCGTCAGGGCTGCAATCGAAACCGGGCTGCCGGATCGCAGCGCAGACAGTGAGCTTAGTAAACAATGGGAAACCGATGTCACCGCGCTCATCCAAGAGCAAGACAGACTCAGCGCTACACACATCGAGGTCCCCGTACTTGCGGAATTGACGGCGACCGACATGGTGGCGCTTTCCGCGAACCCTGAGTTTTTTGCACGTCGCAGCATCCGTCCAGTGCCATTCAAACCAAATTCCTTTGCCAAGCGAGGCACGGCATTCCACGAATGGCTCGAGCAGCGCTTCGGCGCTACTTCACTCCTGGATGAGGAACAGTTGCCGGGGATGGGCGAGGAGCTAGTCAGCGACGCAGCTGTAATCAAACTCAAAGAAGCGTTCCTTGCCTCCGAATGGGCCGACCGGACACCAGCATATGTTGAGCAACCATTTGAAGTCAGTATCGGTGCTCACGTAGTGCGGGGACGGATGGACGCGATATTTCACGAAGGCGAAGAAGAAGATTCTGGCTGGATGGTCGTTGACTGGAAGACCGGCAAGCCTCCCGCTGGGGCGGAACTACGTTCGGCCAGTATCCAGCTTGCTGTGTACCGTCTTGCGTGGGCCGAACTGCTTTCTATGCGACTCGGTAGGCAAGTGGACCCATCGGAAATTCGCGCAGCCTTTTACTACGTAGGGGCAGGATTTTCTTATGAGCCAGGTAGACTACCTGTCGCTAGTGAATTGGCGCAGCTATTGCAGCCGATGAGCTGAGCACGTCACCAACGAAGATGAGAAGGCGGGAGCTAGGGATGCGAAAACGGATCGGAGAACAGTTCCGCGGTGACATGGAACTCAACGATCTTCCGGATCACGCCCTGACTAACATTGTCCGGATTCCGGGCGGTAGTTATGCCAGTCCGTGGGCGTTGATCATCCGTCGGTTCGTCTACGCCACATTGCTCATGACTCTTGTTGCGCTACTCGCGTACTTTGATGAAGGTGGCTATACAGAGCATCTGACGTTCATCGATGCCGTGTATTACTCAGCGGTATCAATGTCCACCACGGGATACGGTGACATTACGCCGGTGACGCAGCACGCTCGTCTCATCAATATCATCATTATCACCCCACTTCGGATCGCCTTCCTGATCCTCTTGGTCGGCACGACCTTGTCCGTGCTCACCGAGGAATCTCGACGGGCCTTGCAAATTCAACGCTGGAGGAAGCGCTTGCGCAATCACACTGTAGTCATCGGATTCGGCACCAAGGGTCGCTCCGCCGTCGCAGCCTTGCTCGCTGACGGCACCCCGGCTAGTCAGATCGTGGTCATCGACAATGATCTGCATGCGCTCGAACTTGCCTCCAACCAGGGCCTAGCCACCGTTCAAGGTTCGGCCACCAAGTCTGATGTGCTGAAACTTGCAGGTGTTACTAGGGCCAAAGCCGTGGTAGTTGCACCAAACCTGGACGACACCGCTGTTCTGGTCACCTTGTCCGTGCGTGAGATCGCACCGAGCGCCATGATTGTCGCGAGTGTGCGAGAGTCAGAAAATATGCACCTCCTGCGGCAGTCCGGTGCGGATTCCGTGGTGATTTCCTCTGAGACAGCCGGCCGCCTCCTCGGGCTAGCCACCGTGACCCCTTCAGTGGTGGAAATGATGGAGGACTTGCTCTCCCCAGACGAAGGGTTCTCCATCGCCGAGCGCCTGGTGGGGGAGGACGAAGTTGGTGCCAATCCTCGTCACCTAGCAGACATCGTTCTCGGTGTGGTGCGCTCTGGCGAGCTGTACCGCATCGATGCCCCAGAAGCTGAAATCGTGGAGCCAGGCGACCGCCTGCTCTACGTCCGACGAGTATTCTAAGGCGGCCTGACAGTTCGTGTCCTCCTTGATTGTCACGCCACGCTATCGCACGCTTGTCGACGACAATGGTTCCGCGCTCTGGCTGCCAGCAGCCGCCCTCGCGCATCTCTCCAGCAACCTTGACTGGCCACACCACGCTGTTCGAGTCAGTGAAGAAGAACTAGAAGCCCTGCGCGACCAGCATGATGCTCGAGTGGCGTCGATACGCGACCTCACTGATGATGCCCGCGTAATGCGCGCCGTCGCCCTGCTGCGGCATCGTGAGGACTTCCACTTCGATCCCCGCACAGGTGGGCCACTGCATCAGCATGAAACGCATGCGACGACTGCTGAGGGAAGCGTGGTGTTTCCGCGCATCGATCCCGCCGTGATTGGCATAGTGGAGCTGCGCGGAAGAAACCAGATTCTACTCGGGCGAAACCGGCTGCGACCCGCCTACTTTTCCCTGATCGCCGGGTATGTTTCTCCAGGGGAAAACCTAGAGGCGGCGTTCGCCCGTGAGGTACTGGAAGAAACCGGTCGGAGGGTAGAAACACCGACATATCTGAGTTCACAATCGTGGCCGATGACCGGGTCATTGATGGTAGGTTTTCATGCCTTCACGGAAGACGAAGCACCGATTCAAGACCCAGATGAAGAACTAGCGGAATCGCGGTGGGCTGGATTGCAGGATCTTGACGCCTTGCCGATTTCACCACCCGGTTCCATCGCCCGAACGCTTATTGACAACTGGATCAGCGCACAGAAGGAACAAGCATGATTGATTTGAGCAAGCTCGATGAAGATCAACGCGCTGCTGCCACAGCACCGCGGGGGCCGGTGTGCATTCTGGCTGGTGCAGGTACCGGTAAAACTCGCACAATTACCTATCGCATAGCGCACCTAATCGACCAAGGTTTTGTTAGCCAAAATCGGGTGCTTGCGGTGACATTTACCAGCCGTGCGGCCACTGAAATGAGGCACCGCTTGGCGTTGATGGGAATTGGGGCAGTCCAAGCGCGCACCTTTCACGCAGCAGCGCGGAAGCAACTGCAATACTTCTGGCCACAAGTGGCAGGCTCCCTGCGTTGGACTTTGATCGACAATAAGTTTCCACTGGTTGGGCGGGCAGTGCGCTCGGTGGGGCTCGAATCCAGCACGGACCAAGTTCGCGATATTCTCGGCGAGATCGAGTGGGCGAAGGCCAGTTTGATCACGCCAGCTCAGTATGCGGAACTTGCGCCACAGCACCATCGCACCCCGCCGGTCGCCGCGGAACAAGTGGCGGAAGTCTATCGGCGCTATGAAGCGGCCAAAGCCACTGAAAATGGCATGCTGCTGGACTTTGATGACCTGCTGCTGCACACCGCGGGGGCCATCGAGAATTCGCCGGCGGTAGCGGAAGAATTCCGCGCACAATACCGCAGCTTCGTGGTGGATGAGTATCAGGACGTGACCCCGCTCCAACAAAGGGTACTGCAGGCTTGGTTGGGAGACCGAGACGATCTCACCGTGGTCGGTGATGCTAACCAGACCATTTACTCGTTTACCGGGGCAACTCCGAACTACTTGCTGGACTTTTCGCGGACGTATCCGCACGCCACAGTGGCGCGCTTGCAGCGTGACTACCGATCCACTCCGGAAGTAACGCGGCTAGCCAACACAGTTATTGGGCAAGCTAAAGGGCGGGTAGCGGGGACACGGCTCGAGCTCGTGGGCATGCGTCCGAGCGGCCCCGAGCCGACATTTAAGTCCTATCCAGATGAAACCGCCGAGGCCCGCGCGGTTGCTAAGCGCATCAAGGAGCTCATCGCGGCCGGGACCTCAGCGCGAGAGATCGCAGTGCTCTATCGAATAAATGCGCAGTCGGCAGTATTTGAAACCGCACTGGCAGATGCCGGGATTGTATTCCAAGTCCGCGGCGGAGATGGCTTCTTCCAGCGCGCAGAGATCAAGCAGGCGATCTCCACTTTGGTTCGTACCGCGCAGCGAGACGACCTGCCAGAAGAAGCTATCGGGCCACGGGTGGCTGTGCTAGCCCGTGCAGCGCTAGCTCCTTTGGGACTCACTCCCACTGAGCCGGAAGGCGCACAGGCTCGGGAACGCTGGCAAATGCTCACTGCGCTCGTAGAACTGATCGAGGAGCTCGGAACAGCCACCCCTGATAGCGATCTCCAGGCTATCCTCATTCAGCTGAAGAACCGCGCGGAAGCCAAAGCTCCACCGCAGGTAGATGGGGTTACGCTAGCCTCTCTCCACGCGGCGAAGGGACTGGAATGGGATGCTGTATTCCTGGTTGGCTTGGTGGAAAACACGCTGCCGATCTCTTTTGCGATCAAGGCTGGGGACGCAGAAATCGAAGAAGAACGCAGGCTGTTTTATGTCGGGATTACGCGCGCGCGGGAGCATTTGAACTGCTCCTGGGCGTTGGCGCGACAGGAAGGCGGTCGGCAATCGCGTAAACGAAGCCGGTTCCTAGACGGAATCGTCGCCGAAGCCGTCGATGTCCCGCCCCGCAGCGTCCGTCCTAAGCGGTGCCGCGTTTGCGGCACACCACTCAGCACACCACAGGCTAAGGTTCTCGGTCGCTGCGAAGACTGCCCGAGCGATGCAGATGAGGGACTTTTTGAGAAGCTTCGTGCGTGGCGGTTGGACATCGCGAAAGAGCTACAGGTACCGGCATATATCGTCTTTACTGATGCCACCCTGATGGCGATCGCCGAAGCCCAGCCACAGACGGAGGAAGAACTGTTAGACGTTTCAGGAATTGGCCCGGTCAAGGTCGCGAATTTCGGCGAATCCCTGCTTGAGGTGCTGCGTCTCGAAGCATAAAGGGCACCCAGCATGACTGCGCAAAAAGAACTCTCGGTGCGTCCGGTACGGATCTACTTGCAACGTTCGGCCGGGAGCAAGTGGCGCTACCGGACTGCCGACGGCAGGTGAATGCATCCCTAAGTGCTGCAATACCAGCGCGACAGCTTGTGCCGCGGTGGCTGCAACCAGTACCAGCGACGGTGCTGCCGCAGATACCGACAGCTGGGTGAGCAGCTGTGTCCAGTAAGGGTCTACTGCAACTCGATGCAAATCAACGCACAGCGGACAAGGGCCCGAATCATGGGAAGCGACGGGGCCGACGAGGCCAATGCCGTCGACAAGCGCAACAGGCAAAAAGAACTCCCGGTGACCGTTGCGAACCGCCGGCGCCAACGCCCGCGAATGCGCTAGTTTATCCGCAGCCACTAGCGGCACCTCTGGAGGCAACATTCGCAAGAAGCGGGTATCCGTCTCGCCTCTGAGCGGACGTCGGACTGTACAACCGCTGCGTGCCAACAGCTCTGATATTTCTGAGGCCAGCGCACCACGACCAAGAACACCGACCCGAGGCTCGACCGTGCTGCAGCGCAAAAGGATTCCGAAAGCGAGTAAGTCCGCAATAAGCGAACTCGCAGCGGTAGCATCCAGCCCGCTGGACACCAACCTCGTCTGTAGTTCATCCCTACTCACTGGTGCTCGAGTGGCATTGAGCGTATTCACCACGGCCCCGATATGTTGCGGTGCAATCGAATCAATGATCCCAGACCTCGTCGCGTCGACCCCAAACTGTAGTGCCGGCCCGGGGCGAATCACGATCCGAGCAGCACAAGTTAGCTTTAGCATTCCCCCCATGTGCCATACAATAGCCCGTTATGGCACATGAGGTGGAGGTAATACGTTCCCCGAAACGTAAACGCACGATCAGCGCGAAGCTCGTCGGTGACAAGATCGTCGTGCGAGTACCCGCCGGGATGCCACCACAGCAGGAGAAGAATGAAGTAGCGCAACTGGTGGCAAAGCTGCAAAACAAGCTGCAACTTGCCGCGGCAGCAATGACAGATTCCGAGCTGGAGACACGGGCACACCACCTCAATGAGGAGATCCTGAATGGTCAGGCAAGATTCACCAAGATCCGCTGGGTGACCAACCAAAACAGTCGCTGGGCTTCGTGCACCGCAGCGACAGGGGAGATTCGAGTTTCGCACCGCTTACAAGATGTTCCTGCGTATGTACTGGATGCGGTGCTAGTGCACGAGCTTGTGCACACGTTCATCCGCACGGGGCACTCGGCTGAATTTTGGCAGTGGGCAGACAAGGCCCGCCATGCGGAGCGCGCCAAAGGCTACCTTGAGGCGCTCGCGCGGCAGATCTAGCTATTTATCTGACCCTTCGCCGTCAGCATCGTCAGAGTCCTCCTGCTCGGACTGGTTCCGCAGCATTTCTTCTAGTGCGTTGATCTCGGCGATTGGATCGAACTCGCCGTTTTCGTCTTCATCAAGCAAGGCGTCGATAAAACCGGCGGAGTTTTCTAGATCCTCGGCGACTGGGAGGAAATCGGGGTGATCCCAGATCGCATCGCGGCGCTGAGTTCCCACTGCGATCCCTACGCGTCGCCACAACTCCATGGCTTCGGCAACCTTAGGTGCGGAAAACTCGATGCCTACCACCTTGGCGAAGGCCTTCTCGGCGGAGCCTCCGGTTGCGCGACGGCGTCGCCAAGCCTCATTCATAGCGCGAGTGCTCGGCACCCGATCGCCCATAGCCTCGGTGACAACCAGCTCCACCCAGCCTTCAACCAACGCCAGCATCGTCTCAAGTCGGCTGGTGGCGCCGCTATTTCGGGAAGTAATGCGAGGCGAAAGGTCAAGGTTCTGTAGACGCTGCATTGCATCCTGAATCTGGGAAGGATCCCCGGATTCCAGGTTCAGTTCCCGCATTGCTTCCTCGATGTGGGAGGTATCTATCACCAAACCCGCTGCGTATTCCTCAACTGAGGAAACCAGGCGCTCCACCAGCCACGGCACATGCTTAAACAGACGCTGGCGGGCGGCCTCGCGGGCACAGACATAAACCATCACTTCCTGTGACGGGACTTCCAGATCCTTAGCCATTGCGGTGAGCTGCAGTGGTAGAACCGCAAGCGTGCCGCTCGGCACCACGGGGAGACCGAAATCAGAACCCGTGAGAGCTTGTTTAGCCAGGTCACCTAAAGCATGCCCGAGTTGCATGCCAAAGTTCATGCCAGACATTGAATTCATCATCTGTAGCATCGGGCCCACCATTTGCCGGGCCTCTTCTGGAAGCTGCTCGAGCTGTGCTTCATTCATCCGAGCTGCCACGGGCGACACAAAACGCTTCCAAGTTGGCAAGGTGGCCTCCAGCCACTGCTCGGCATTCCACGCGGTAACCGTGCCTTCCGCAGTTGGGAGGACAGTAGCGTCGTCGAGCCACATATCCGCCAGTCGCACGGATTCACGGACGGCTGTGAGATCGCTTTGGCTCACCGCCCCGACCTTGCCGATCTGCTGCTTAGCTATGCGTTGCGCTAATTCATAATTGACCGGCTCGTCAGACTGCGAGTTAAAACCACCGCTAAACATCTGTCCAAGTTGGTTAAAAAAGTCTCCGAAGTTGCCACCGGAGTCACCAGAATTGCCGCCGTTAAAGCCGAAAAAGAAGTTGTTATTGTCGCTCATAATCACCAAACTACCGCAGTAGCTGGGAGAAAAAACCCTCTCCGCGGGACGCTGTTAGCGAACAGCCCAGAAGCAGGTAAGGTTGCAAGGCGTGAATCGTCGATCCAAGACCGTAATTTGGGGCGCCATCCCTGTGCTGGCGTTTACCTATCTCATCTCCGCACCCACAGTGCCGTTTACGGATATTCCGCTGACGGTGCCATATGCGGCAGAAGGTCCAGGGCCCACATACAATACGCTCGCAGATTACGACGGAAAACAGATCGTCAACATCGCTGGTGCCGAGGTGGATAAAACTACCGGCAATCTCAACATGACGACGGTTTCCGTAAGAACGCAAATGACGCTGAGCCAGGCAGTAGCCCGATGGCTGTTCAGCGAGGACACCATTGTCCCCATCGAGTCAGTTTTCCCTCAGGACATGACCGAAGAAGAGATCAACCAGCAAAACCAGCTGGCCTTCGTCGATTCTGAATCCTCCGCGACGCTCGCCGCCTTCAACTATCTTGGACGCCCAACGGTAGTAGAAATCAAAGAGGTCACACCAGATGGGCCCGCCAAAGACCACTTGGCCGCAGGCGAACGCATCGCTGCCATCGACGGCATCGCAATTCACTCCCCAGATCAGCTGCGAGGCTTAGTGTCTGCTAAAAAACCGGGCGAGAAAGTAAGCGTCACGCTTGTCGACGGCGGCACTAAGGAAATCGAGTTGGGGGAGAACCCGCACACAGGGACTGGTTTCCTGGGCATCACCATGGGTTCTGTTCCAGCAGATGACACCAAGGTTGAGTACAACCTCGAGGATATTGGCGGGCCCAGCGCAGGCCTGATGTTTTCGCTTGCTGTCGTCGATAAGCTCAGTCCGGGCGAACTCACTGGCGGCAAGTTCATCGCAGGTACTGGAACGATTGACGCCGCCGGCAAAGTCGGCCCCATCGGCGGAATCCAGCACAAAGTCCGCGCCGCGAAAGAGGCTGGTGCGGAGGTGTTCTTAGCCCCGCAGGACAATTGTGCTGAGGCAATGCGGTCGCAGGCTGAGGGCTTAACTGTCCTGAAAGTTGCGACGATTGATGACGCAATCCGACAGCTTGAGGCATACAACTCCGGAGGAGAAGTAACTACCTGCTCGAATTAGAGGTTTTCGGCAGTGGGCGTAGGCGTCGAAGTCTCGGCCGGGGTTGCCAAGCCTAATTCGTAGATTCTTTTCAACGGATCCTGTTTGTCGGAAGAGACCATCTGCTGCATGGTCAGCCCCTTCTTGTTGTCCACCACCGTGATAACTGCGGTGGTGCCCAGGGTTGACCAGCCAACAATGCGATCCCCAGAGTCCTCGACTACGCGGGAGCTCCGCAACTCGGTGAGCAGCTGAGTGGTGGAAGCGGCTTTCGCGTCACCCTTGAAAAACTGGAACTGTCCAACGTCCGGGCCGGTGCAGGCACTGGAATCTGGAATACCGTTAGGTGCGCAGTTTTCGAACATCTTGAAGAACTCTTCGGGAGCCAGCGATCCGTACATTTCGGCGACCTTTCGGACGCTGGAAGCTTCTTTGGCAACAGAGGATACTTCCGGCTTTTCACTTGGACTCGTCGTTGCCGCATTCGTGGCAGTGGACGTGGCAGCTGAGGTGCTGGCTGGCGTGCTCGTGCGCGGGAGCTCGGTAGGTGCCTGTTGCGTTGTCTCCGGATTAGGGGCGGGTTCGTCTTTGCCGCAGGCGGTCGCGCCGGCCAACGCCAACGGTACGAGCAGCCCTAATGTTCCGAGCGCGCGACGATGCGCTGTTAGCTGCCCCAGCTCTTTACGACCAAGCACGGTAACCAAACTTTCCCTATTAGTAGTCTTCAGACGTAGCGTCCAGTGTGTAGCGTAGCGCTTCGATCACACCTGGCGCTACGTCTGGGCCACCTCTGAGGTCGATCTTGTCCTCTGCAAACGGTTCCGCGAGCTCTGCTTCGGTGGGGCGCAGTTGCAGCAGCGTGAGTTCTTGTTCTCCGCGAAGCACGCCAGAATACAGCCGTGCTGGACGCGCCGGGGCGCCAGCATCACTGAATTTGATTTCTTGGGCCAAGATCACCCCCTCAACCTCTTCCGGCCACACGATGGTGGGGAGCACATCTTCTACAGCACCGGGAAGGTCATCTTGTACCACGAGCGCGAGCGGTCCTTCCTCCTCCGGCAAGCCGAGCTTTTCGACGGGGACGAGGGCAAACAAAGTGGGGTTAGCATCCCAGCCTTCGGCGTGGATGAATTCAACTGCCTCGAGCATGGCCTTGTTCAGTGCTGCATCTGGGTACATGAGCTGCCTTCGCGGTGGGGGAGTGGAGGAATTCCATTCCATCTTAAAATCCGTAGAGTATAGGAGAATACCTGCAACGGAAGAAGGAGTTGGAATTGGCGACCAGCCTACAACCTCCAGCGAGACGATCGGTCCGGAGACTCAGCATTGCTTTGGCCCTCCTGACAGTGCTGATCATGGCAGCCCCAGCTGTGGTTACGTACCTTACTGACTGGATGTGGTTCCAGGAGGTGAACTATCGAGGGGTCTTTAGCACCGTATTAATAACACGCGTTGTGCTGTTTTTTATTTTCTTCATTTTTGCGGCGTTATTCGTGTGGACGGCTGGTTTCTTAGCATTTCGAAACCGCCCAGACACGTTGGATGCTTTTGATCTGGACAGTCCGATTCACGGCTACCGGAAGATGGTTGAAGATTCCTTAAAGAAGGTCCTGATCGGTCTGCCACTCATCATTGGCCTGTTGGCAGGCATCGCGGGTCAGGGGGCATGGCGTTCGGTTTCGCTGTTCCTCAACCGGGAATCCTTTGGCATCAAGGACCCCGAATTCGGCATGGATTACGGCTTTTATGCCTTCGTCCTTCCCGTGCTGCGGATCATCGCGGACACATGGTCGATCCTGCTTGTGATCAGCTTCTTCATCGCCTTGGTGGGACACTACCTATTGGGCAGTATTCGTGCAGGTGGGCCGGGGCAGAAGAGCTATGTCTCCCACGCTGCTCGCACTCAACTAGCGATCACTGCCGGCCTGTGGATGCTGGTGAAAGTAGCGGGCTATTGGCTGGATCGCTATGACCTGCTTGGTAACGAACACGGAACTTTTACCGGCGGTTCCTATACTGACCTTCACGCTTATCTGCCCGCGAAGATCCTCCTGATGATCATCGCAGCTGTGGTAGCTGTGGCGTTCTTCTCTGCAGTATTTCTCAAGGACCTGCGCATTCCGGTCCTTGCAGCAGTGTTGATGCTGCTGTCGTCGATAGTGATTGGTGTCGCATGGCCTCTCATGATGGAGCAATTCTCCGTCGGACCGAACCGTGCCCAAAAGGAATCGGAATCCATCAGCCGCAATATCGAGGCCACCCGCTACGCCTACGGGCTCACCGATGACAAGGTCACCTACCAAGAGAACTGGGGCGTTGAAGGCGGCAACACTGAGTCGGTAGCAGACGATGAAGCCACCGTGTCCAACATCCGACTGCTCGACCCGGAAGTGCTCTCTGACACGTTCACCCAGCAGCAGCAGCTGAAAAACTTCTATGGCTTCCCAGACACCCTCGCGATTGACCGCTACAAGGTAGATGGTGAGCTGCGCGACTACGTAGTAGCAGTTCGAGAGCTTGACCCGAATGCACTTTCAGGCAACCAGAAAGACTGGTTGAACCGGCATACCGTGTACACCCACGGCAACGGTTTTATTGGCGCACCCGCGAACCAGGTTGATGAAGTGGCCCGTGATGTCGGATCCACTCGTGGTGGCTATCCGCTTTACTCTGTCTCTGATTTGCAGGCACAGCAACGCGAGGCCAAGAACGACATGGGCATCAAGGTGGAGCAGCCGCGCACCTATTACGGTCCAGTGATCTCTGATGTTCACCAGAGCATGGATTACGCCATTGTTGGCACCGCCGGCAACCCGGTGGAATACGATGCCGACGGCGTCAACTTCACCTACGACGGCAAAGGCGGGGTGGACGTGTCCAATATGTTCAACCGCGCCATGTTCGCACTGCGATACCAAGAAATGAACCTAGTGTTGTCCGAACGCATTGGGGACAACTCCAAGATTATTTTCGAGCGCGACCCCCGCACCCGTGTGGAAAAGGTGGCGCCGTGGCTCAAGGTTGACTCCGCCACGTACCCCACAGTTGTCGACGGCCGTATCAAGTGGGTCGTGGATGGCTACACCACCTTGAAGAACTTGCCTTACTCCCAGCGCACTTCGCTTGGTCAGCTCACTAAGGACGCTTTGAATCCTGATGGGACACCAGCGTTGCAGGATGAAAAGGCTGCGTATCTGCGAAATTCAGTTAAGGCTACCGTGGATGCCTACGACGGCACCGTGGAGCTTTATGAATTCGACACCGAGGACCCAGTGCTTAAAGCCTGGAAGGGCGTTTTCCCGAACACCGTGAAGCCAAAGTCCGCGATCTCTCCAGAGCTCATGGAGCACCTTCGGTACCCAGAGGATATGTTCAAGGTGCAGCGAGAACTCATCGCCAAGTACCACGTGGATGACCCTGGCGTCTTCTTCACCAATGATGCTTTCTGGTCCGTCCCTTCTGACCCGACCGCTCCTGATGACCGCAAGGACCTCAAGCAGCCTCCGTACTACGTAATTGCCGCGGACCCGCAAACAGGTAAGCCGTCTTTCCAACTCATCACCCCATTCCCAGGGCTGAATCGTGAGTTCTTGGCGGCGCACATGTCTGTGTCTTCCAATCCGGACAGTTACGGCAAGATCACGGTGCGCGTCTTGCCAACGAATACGCAGACCCAGGGGCCGAAGCAGGCTCAGGACACCATGATGTCCTCCGACCAGATTGCTCGCGACCGCGCCTTGTGGGAGCGAACCAACACGCTTACCAACGGCAACCTCTTGACGCTTCCAGTTGGCAACGGCAAGATCCTTTACGTTGAGCCGGTGTATTCGCAGCGCAAGGACCAAGAGTCTGCATTCCCTAAGCTGTTGCGAGTGCTGGTGTCCTATGACGGCAAGGTTGGCTATGCCCCGACGATTGCCGAGGCGCTGTCTCAGGTAGGTATTGACCCACGGGCTGCCAGCGACCTTTCTGAGGCCAAAGACCTTGAAGCAAAGGATCCGAAGCCAGCCGAAGGTGAAGCCCCAGCGCCTGCCGAGGGGAATGCTCCGGCACCTGCCCCAGCAGATACCGCTGCAGCAACGGAGAACCTCCGCAAGGCACTCGATAACCTCAACGCTGCGAAGGACAAGTCGCACGAGGAATACGGCAAGGCCCTTGACGAGCTGGATAAGGCAGTTGCTGAAGTCCAAAAACTACAGCAGTAACTCCTAGTTCCGGTAGATCCCCCGCAATAGACCTTCGACCATTATGGTCCGGTCTTCGGCGGGGGTTTTCCATGTGCTGTGTCGTCTTTGTCCAAGTGAACTATTCGTGCCGAGAAAATTTTGAAAACAATGCAACCTTTTGGGGTGCTTCAGCAGTCTAAAGACAATGAGGGCATCTGCATTTAGAATGCGAACTAAGTGACGCCTGACACAAGCCAAATTTTCCTAGGGGGGATCATGCGCCGACTTCGCGCGCGTTCAAAGCAGAAGCTCTCAACTGCCATCGCAATCACATGCTTCACACTCGCCAGTTGCGCCACAACAACTGCGGACACTGCGTCTTCATCAACAGGGGAGCCTGAAACAGGCGGCGCAGACACCGCAACTATCGACGTCCAAACACCAGCAACCTTCGACCCAAAAGACCCGAACTTTAAACTCTTCGACCCGTGCACTGAGCTGCCCGACGAAGTATTTAAGGAAGCCGGGTTGGGGAAAAGATCGCGATTTGGGAACGAGCCTGGGGCTGATTACAAGATTTGTACTTTTCAAACAGCTCCTGATGCTGGATTTTTTGGGTCGGTTTCCGTGATTATGAATGCTATTGACTTTGACACTATCCAAAGGAAAATGCATGTCATACGAGGCACGGTAAACGCCAATATGCCTGGTGTTTACCAGTATCGAGAAGCAGAAGACCAAATTCACGATTGTTCTTCAGTAGCGCAATCTTCTGGAGGCCAGTTGGAAGTAACTGTTACAGACCTAGATAAGAAACTGAGCAGTTCAGAAGTGTGTGATCAGTCGTTGGCCTATCTTCAGTTCATTTACCCAGAAGTAGAGCAAAGGTTAAATAATGGCACACATTCAGATAGATTCCGAGATGCTGAGTCGCCAAGTTGATGACGTAGATACTTTGGCAAGTGATGCCCGAGGAATCTACAAGGCAGGCAATCAAGGTGGCCTGTCCGCCGCCTATTCCGATGTATCTGGCCTCGATCAGATGGGCGCAGCTCATGGCTTTGTAGTGCAGGGTGGTGTTGGTTCGGCTGTGCAGACTTTGCAGAAGTATGCAGATCAGGTCGCCTGGTTGCGTGATGGTCTGCGGGCCACGGAAAAGTCGCTAACCAGCCAAGATGATTTGGCGGAGCGCGCCATGCAAATTGCGGATGAGGGCGGAAATGTTGGTGCGGAGTCGACGCTGTTTCCCGCTCGACCGGACCAAATCTTCGAGGACTTCGATTTTCCGCATCCTGCGGTTTCGATCCCGGCTAGTTTGTCGGAGTTGAGCGCTGCGTTTGCGGGAACGGATTCGGGAGCGGTTGCTGCCTCGGCAGAATCGTGGTCAAGTATGGCCCGGAATGCGTCGGTGTTGGCGGAGAGTATTCGTACCACTGCCTGGGACATCGCTGAGATCAACAAAGCTGACAGCATCAATTCGGCTGTGGAGAAGGCTCTTCAAGTGGCGGATGCAGCTGACGTATTTTCCACAAATGCCGGTCTAATGTCAACATCCGTGAATTACATGGGGCAGGTGGCGGAGGCCAGCGCTATGCATGTTTCGATGGCGGAACTGGCAATTGCGTTCATTCAGGATCCTGTCGAACGTGAGGCGGCCGAACAGGCGTTCTTGCAGGAGTTTATGGGCGGTACTTTCCCAGCTGCAATTGAAAGTGCAATGCCTCAGATTCGCAATTTGATGAAGCTGGAGCAGGGCGGTGCGGGCGGCGGTGAGGTCCAAGCTGCAATGGGACTTATCGACGGCAATGGGCGCCCCGGTCCCGTCGCGAAAATCAACGCCGGAACTGCGCAGATGCAAGAGTTGGTGAATTCTCCAAAGGATATTGGGCCAGGTAGTTTCGGGCAGATTTCTGAAAATATGCAGCAGCTGGATCAGTTGGGTGAGCTGGGTATGGGTGGTATCGGAAATCTTGGAGAATTTGGAACTCAAGCAGCTAGCGCGTTCGGGGGAGTCGATCCCATCGGTGGGGTTGGCACGATGCCAGTCGGAGGAGGGCATGCGGGTCCCGTGGGACAGTTTGGTGTTCCTGGGATTGCTGGTGGCGTCGGCAAGCATGCGGCCGGTGGGTTTGGCACTGGTGGCGTCGGCAAGCTCGCTGCGGGGCAAGGACTACCTGCAGGACTGGGGGCCAATTTCAACCCGGATCTCGGCGCGGCCTCGACAACGGTTGCGGGTGTTGGCACGGGCGCTGGAGGTAGCGGAGTTGGAGGTGCTGGCGCCGGTATCGCCCCGGTTGGTGCTGGTCCACTAGGAGGTGCCGCGGGACGGGTAGGAAACAAGGGGAGTTCTTCTGTGACGGCCCCTGGATTTGCTACTACTCCTGCCGCTGGCGGCAGTGGTTCAGCTGGGGCTATGGCGGGAGGAATGGGCCGATCGATGATGCCGATGGGCGGCATGCCGTTTGCCCCGCAGCAGGACAATAAGCGTGGCAAAGTGAAGACGGTGACCTCAGCAGTCGAGGAAGACGGCAACCTATCGGCTTTGCTTGGTGATCTGCCTCCAGTGGTACCGGGGCCGATCGGGGCATGGGCGCGCGGTTAGGCCTGTGACCAGCGGATTGGTCAATTGTGGCGGGGGTATGTATAGTAATCACCTGTCGCCGAGACATGATGTTAAGCATCAAGTTACGGTGAGGTGAAATCAGAAATGATTTACGCCCGTCGCGGGGTGGAGCAGCTCGGTAGCTCGCTGGGCTCATAACCCAGAGGTCGTAGGTTCGAATCCTGCCCCCGCTACTAAAAAATAGCCCTTGATCTGGTCAAACAGATCAAGGGCTATTGCTTTTGCCATTGCCTATTGATTCAATTCGTCTTAGCCGGGTGTTCAGTTGGTTGTCGGTGTGAGAGACCATCCACTGGCTTGAGAACGTGCGTTCCAGAACCGCTGGTACTGCCCAGGTTGTGTTATCAGTTCTTCATGGGTTCCACGCTGGACGACGCGACCTGTGTGATCGAGGACGACGATCATATCCGCCTTACGAATAGTTTCCAGCTTGTGGGCAATGACGATCAGAGTGGAATTCTCGCGTAGCTTGTCCATCGCGGCGATGATGTTGGCTTCGTTCTCGGCGTCAAGGGCGCTGGTGGCTTCGTCAAATAGCACAATGGGGGCTTGCTTGAGCAGTGCTCGGGCTATGGATACGCGCTGGCGCTCACCACCGGAGAGTGCCCGTCCGCCCTCGCCTACGGTGCTGGCCCATCCCTGGGGGAGCCTATCGATGATCTCGTTGACGCCAGCCAACCTAGCTGCTTCATACACATCCGCGTCGCTGGCGTCGGGACGACCCACACGGATGTTGGCTTCAAGTGTGTCATCGAATAGATAGACGTCTTGGAACACCATCGATAGCTGACTCATGAGATCTTCGGTGCTTTGATCTCGTACATCCACGCCGCCGATACTGACATTTCCTGCCGTCGTGTCGTAAAAGCGAGCCAGCAGTCGTAGTAACGTCGTCTTGCCGCATCCTGACGGCCCAACGATCGCGCACATGGAGTGTGGCGCAACATCAAGGCTCACTCCCCTAAGGACGAGTTGTTCGGGTGTATAGCCGAAGCTGACCTCCCGCAGTTCTACATGCCCGGGGCTGGACAACGCCTTACTTGTAGTTGGGGTTGGCAGGACTTCAGCAAGCATCACGGTGCTGAAACTGTCGATCTGACTTCGACGGTCTTCCAGCCCGACGATGCTCGAGGATATCGATGCCAGAACGGCGTGGAAACGCAGCGCAATGCCAATGATGCCGATGCCAGTTACTGCTGACAGTGAACCTGATGTGAGTAGGAATCCGGTCACCAAAATGATGGCGACGACGATGCTCTGGATCATGGAACCTGAAAGAATCTGGCCCAGAGTCTCCCAGTACATTGAAGTTCTTCCGACGCGTTCGTTGGTCTTTAGAGCGTCTTCCAACTCTGCATAGTCGGTGCCGCGGTCGCTGGATCGTAGCGCTTGCTGGCACTTGGCAAATTCGACAATGCGTATTGCCACCTCGTCCTCAGTGGGCTCATGTCGCTTCCTGCCATGGCGGAAGCAACCGCGCCCGAGCCAAAGGAATAGCGTCATTAGAGGTGCGCTGAGGAGAAGCATGAGGCCAAGTCGCCAGTCTACGAACCAAGAGCCGATCATAATGACCGCGGCGCTGCTGATCTGTACGAGGAGGGCATAGAAGTAGTGGGCGGCGAATTCAGCGACGGACATCATCTCTTGGCTCACCATGCGTGAGAGTCGCGCTCCTGTACCCTCCCGAAACCATCCCAGAGGCAACGATGCTACTTTATTGCCGACACCAGCGTAGATGTCGTCTAACATCCGAAGCGCCGCCATGTAAGAGGTTCTGGTGCCTAAGAAGTCTATGGCAACAGCGCTCAGCCCCATGACACCTAGGGTGATGAGCCAAGCGCGGAAGGACATCCCGTAGCTGGGCTGCTGAGTAACTAGGGAAGTGGTGAGTGGCACCAGTGTGATCAGGCTGGCTCCGTGGAGAGCGCCATTTAATGCACCGAGAATCAGTCCGAACCGGAATTGCCGCCAAGCCTCGGGAGACATCAACCTTCGGTATTGCGACAGTGTGTTAATGGCTGTAGCGGAACTCATCTGACTTCCTTGTTTGAATTGGTTTGGGCAATGAGGGTGGCGTAATGGGGTTCATCCAGGAGTTCGCTATGAGTGCCGCAGGCTATGACTTCTCCTCGTCGCAATACCGCGATTTGGTCAGCCCCAGCTATTGAAGCCGGCCGGTGTGCGATCACGATTACTGTCCTGCCCTGCGCGAGTCTGGTCAACGCTTTCTGAATATCAGCTTCGGATTCGGGATCTGCCATGGCAGTAGCCTCGTCCAGGAGCAGAATTGGGGTGTTTCTTAAAAGAGCGCGAGCAATGGCTATTCGCTGTTCTTGCCCGCCCGAGAGATGGATCTGGGCGCCCACGACGGTGTCGTACTGTTCTGGTAAGGACATGATGAACTCGTCGATAGCAGCGGACTTGGCGGCTGCTCTGATGGCTGCGGGGGAAGCGTTAGGGGCACCTAAAGCGATGTTGTCGGCTACTGACATAGCGAGCAACTGTGCATCCTGCAAGACAAAGGAAATCTTGCTGTACAAGGTGGATTGGGTCAGTTCGCGTAGGTCAACTCCGCCTAAACTGATGGTGCCGCTGCTGGGGTCGTCGAAGCGAGCCAGTAGTGAACCCAGGGTTGATTTTCCAGAACCTGAGGGGCCGATTAATGCTGTGACTGTACCTGGGGCGAGGGCCAATGAGACGTTTCTTAGTGCCTCGACACGAGAATCTTCCTCGTCCGATCGAGTGTAGGTATAGCTGACATCATCCACCACCAGGTGATCGTCTTTGGGTGCAGCGACGTCGCTTTCAACGCGCGTGAGCTGCGGAGTGTCCAGGAGCTCGCATAGCCGGACGGCGGAAGATCCTGCGAGTTGATAGCTCCAGGAAATAGTGGAAACGGTCATGACTGCTTGGGGCAAGACCAATGCGATAAGCGTGGTCGCCATAACCTCGGCAGGGGTCACCCAGCCCGCGTGAACCATTAATGCGCCTCCCCCCATATTTACCAAGCTGACCACTGGTACGGCGATCCAAGCCATAGCGCCAGCGCTAATTGATACGAGCGGTAGGCACCAGCCACGGTAAAAACGAAGGAATTCGTTCGTTGCTTGGATATAGCGGTCATGGGCTTGTCCCACTCGGCCAAAGGCTTTGACCACGCTGATGCCGGATGCTAACTCCACCATCGTTGCTGATACTTGAGCGAGTTTGCCATCCATTTCGGCTGTTTTCTCACCCATACCACGCATGGTCAGCGAATAGGTGAAGAGGAACAACGGTACCGTCGCTACGGTCAGTAGCCCCAGTCTCCAATCAATGAACACTGCGTAGCTGAATAGCAGCAGTGGGGTGAGAATTGCGTTGAGACGATCTACTGGGGCATGTGCGAGGACGGTGTGGACGACTTTCGTGTCATCCTGAATCGCTTTACGCACCGTTCCTGAACTCGCTTCCGTGAACCATCCCAGTGGAGCCTTGGAAAGCCGAGTCAGGAGGTCACGGCGCATCTGAGTGCGAAGTGAGAGGTCGGCAAGGTGTGTGACCAGCAGGCTGATGAAGTACAGCAGCAAATGCAGGCAGAAAGCTGTGGGTTTGATCGCTTTGCGGCGGCTTTTTATGATCGCTCGGGGGCATTAATTTCCGATCACGAGGATGCTGGCGGCGGCTTCGATGACATCGTCGGTGATGGTCTCGAGTTGGTTGATCTTAAG